>CAYZFF010000179.1:0-8567 GCA_964477305.1 uncultured Cytophagia bacterium | reverse complement strand
GCTTTTCCTTTCTGTGAGTCAAGCGCAATATAGCGGAAAACATGTAAAAAGCAATTATTGTTTTGCTCCGGTAATTTTGGGGTAAAGATAATTTTTCACCCAACTATAATCCGGCGCAATGGCCAGTGCTTTTTCCAATGCGCCGCGCGCATTGGTGTTGTCATTTTTATCGAGGTACGCCACGCCGATCCACGCGTAAGCTTCCGGCTTTCCCCAATCCGGCAATACCGGATCTTGAAGTTGCTCTTTCTCAAAAAGTTCTGCGGCGCGTTTGAAACCAGCCAGCGCATTCTCTTTGTTGCCGCCAAACATCGCAGGTTTGTAATAGTTGCCAATCGCATCGAGCAAAATCACACGCGGGTTATTGGGCTCCATTTCCAATGCCGATTGCATCGTCATTCCCGCGCGCGGACCGAGCGCCATGCCCAGCATCGGCGCCAAGCTGATTTTTTGGCCGTAACAGCTTGACAGCAGCGCGTAAGCCTCGGCGAATTTATTATTCGATTTGATGGCCGCCTCGAGATGCGTGATCGCCGCTTCGAGATGTTTGCCGGCCATATTTTTATTCGTCTGTTGTTGATAAAAAGTTGCGAGACGATAATCGCAATAACCGAGGTAATAGCGCACGAGCGCCTCGCGTTTTTTATCAGCAAGCAGGCGCTCGAATTGGGCGCGCGCTTTTTGCATCACGGCGGCGTCCCATTGATTGCAGCCGTCGTTGATGAGTTTTCTCCCTTGAATGATCAGGCTATCAGCGGATTGCGCGTAAACATTGACGACGAGCAGTAACACGATGGCCGAAAGAAAATTTCGCAACAAGTTTAGCATGGCGCTCCTTTGAAGAGATGGCGAAAGCGGACTTGCGCCGCTGAATTGTGTCGAATTAGAAACGCGGCGCGCGCAAATCCGACTGCATGTTACAAACGTTACAATATGTCGCGCCGCCCAAAAGATACGGCAACTTCGGCGAAGGGCGGAAGTAATCGGTAAAGCACGGAGATTTATCAGTTATTTTCCGCCATGAGGCGGCGATGCAGAGTTTCCACAAAAAACTTTTCATCGTCGACCGTTACGCCGAGTCGGCGCACTTCGCGTTTGATGCCGAATAATCCCTGCGCCAGCACCGGCCGTTTGCAATGAATCACCAAACGCGGATCGCCGAAAACGGCGAGACTTAAATAATCACCGGCGCTTTTCTCGCTCGCGCTGAATTTTTCAATGGCGGCAATGTTAGCGAGCGGCAGATTGACGCGCCAGCGCAAGCCGGTGCGAATGAATAAAAACTCGCGGCTCAAGACAATCGGGTGTAGCCGCATGGCGTGATAATCACCGAGCAGCCAAAGCAAGCTGTAAATGCTGAGGCCGGTAAAAATCCACGCCGCGACCGTGTTCCAAATTTGCAGCAACAGATGCAGCGCCGTTGTTTCCGCGAGCAGAATCATGATGATGCTGCTGAGAATCACGGCGTAGCCGTTTTTGCGATAATATGAAAACGGCAGTTGGTTGGAATCACGGTTGACAAATTTTTTGAACCAACCGCCAAAGGCGAAATAGACCAACGTAAACTCGGCTAATATAAAACTAAAAACCGGGGACTGGCCGAGAACGCGCTTGCTGCTCTTTGCCAGTGCATCGATAAAATAAATCTCGCTTTGTTTTATCGCATGAAAATTTTTTCTGAGCGCTCGAATTTTAGTGACAATATAACCCAACGCGGCCAGTTCGAGCCAGGGAACGGCTTTCTTGGCAAGATCAAGATAATTTTGTTGAGCAGCCGGAAGAATGAAAGTGGCGAGGGCGACTGATAAAAAAATAATCGGAACCAGTGTAATCAGCGGCGCTTGTTTTCGACGCACGACGAAAAAGTAATATAGTGCAGGAATGATGATAACCAGATCAATCGTCATGCCTAATGCCAGCGCGCTAGGATTTTGCTCAAAAAATTTTGAACTGATAATCCAGATTTCAGCGGCGCCGATCGCCGCCGCCAAAGCCATAAAGAGCGGCCAACCTAAATTTGCCGAAATTTTCAAACGTGCCGTCATGATTCACCTTTAAGTTTTGCCAGCAATTTTCTCCCGCGCGCTTTCGTTAGTTGAGCCATGAGCCGAGCGTGAACAAAATTTTTCCGCGCATATATACTTTTATTTAATGAAAACGTTTGATCATTGTAAACGCTGACTCGTTTTCCCTGACAATTTCAAAGCCCATTTTTTGATAAAGCCTTTGCGCCGGATTATCCAATGACACGCTCAGACAAATCGCGGCACAACGCGGTGCGGCCGCTTCGAGCAAACGTGCAAGCAGTTGGCTGCCAATGCCTCTGCCGCGATATTCAGGCAATAAGGCCATGCTCAACTCCGGCGTTGATTCATCAACATAACCATAACCTTTGTTGTCGCCGATCAGCAGACGAAACCACGCTGCGCCCACGGGCTTGCCGTCGTTCAACGCTATTAGACCCAAATCATCAGGCCGGCCCCAGTCTTGAACATAACGGCTGATCTCCGGCACGTGCACGATCTCGCGGGGATGCGGCGGTTGACCGGCGGGAACATGCACGGCATGATAACACATTTCCCACAAAAAGGGCTGGTCCGCCGAGAGCAAGGGTCGGAACGAGATGTCCATAAATTTTTTTGCTTTTGCAGGCAATAGCAAAACTAAAGTTCTGCATGCCGATTTTAACTATCCGAAGGCCGAAAACTTTCAAGGTGTTTGATATACCATTCCGGAAAACCCCATTCTGTAGCGGGTTTCACGATGCGGTCCACATAATCTTTCGCAGCAGGTTGCAGTTTCATTTCCGGGCAAAGATAACACAGCGCCGATTGCCATTTGCCATCCAGCGTTTCCACGAGCACGGCTTCGGGAAGATAAATTTCTCCCAGCACATTTTGCGCGTGCGCATACAAGCGGCTCAGCTCTTGATGCGTGGCCGTCGCGATGATGCCATAAACGCAATGTTGGTCGGAACGAATGAGATTGGCGCGCGGGCGAATGGCGATAGCGAAGCCGCTGAGCTTCGCCACGGCCCATTTTTCCGGAACATAATTCACTTCCCGCAAAACTTCGAAGTTCATATACGAGCCGTAGAAGAAGGTCCAAACTCGGGGTTCGAGCATAGGAGAAGCCTCATTGAAGAATATAAAAATTACCGGGGATACCATCGGCGCTATTTCATTTGACGGAAAATCAAGTGATTGGTTTCAAAAAACTACATGCAGAAAACTTATCATTGGCCGCTGGCGCCAATCATTCCCAGCGAAATGTCTTCGCCGAGACGGCCACGCCGATGAGAAGCATGGCCGTGAGCACACCGGCTTCCGTCCAATGTTGGCTCCAACTCTCGCCGATCCACAGGCCGCGCAGCAATTTGACGACTTGGGTTAAAGGCAAGAAAGAAGTATACTGGCGAACTTTTTCGGGCAACACTTCCAGCGGCACCGCCGCGCCGGAAAGAAAAAGCATCGGATAAAAAAGCATCATCCCGACGACTTGCGCCGTGCGCGCCGTGGGGAGCAAGCCGGCCAACACAAAACCGAGCGCAAAGAAGCTAAGGCTGCTCAACGTAAAACCGGCAGTCACACTCAGAAGATTGCCGGCGAAGCGCAAGCCAAATATAAGTTTCCCGACGACGATCAACAAAGCCATGCCCAATGCGGTCATTAGAAAACTCACGATCACGTTTGCGCCTAAAACAATTTGTGGGCGCACCGGGGTGGCATTCAGCCGGCGCAAGATGCCGCGCTCGCGATACATCGACATGACGATAGTAAGGCCGATCAGGCCGCTGGAACCAATGATCATTCCCGTGTAGGCCGGCACGGAAACATCGACCGAGCCATAACCGCCAAAAAACGGCGTCGGCTCGTTGCCGTAAATGCTGCCGAAAATCAATAAGACCATCAGCGGAAAAACCAAAGTGAAAAATGCCGCCGCCGGCTCGCGTAGAAAAAGTTTCATCTCGATGAAAGTCAGCTTCCATAAACCATTCATAGCGTTACTCCTTTTGTTCGCAGCGTTCATTGCTCTATGCGCTTTCAGTCCCGTAGCTTTCTTCCGGTTAATTTCAGAAACACATCTTCCAGCGTCGGTTGTTCGGTGCGCAAGGTGCGCAGGCGCACGCCGTTCGCTGTAATCGCGTGCACCACGTCGCCGACGAGGCGTTCGCCGTGGCCGCTGACGATGAATTCGTCGTTCTCCGGCTCAACGGCCGTAACGCCGTCGAGGCGCCGCAACTTTTGCAAATCGAGTTTGCCGTCAATCGAAAAGATCAAACGGTTTTCCGCGCCGAGGTTGCGAATGAGATTTTGCGGGGTATCGAGCGCGACGATTTTACCGTGATCCACAATCGCGACGCGGTCGCACAGGCGCTCGGCTTCCTCCATAAAATGCGTGGTGAGGAAAACCGTTTTGCCGCGCTCGCGAATGCCGCGCACCATGTCCCACATCGCATGGCGCGCCTGCGGATCGAGACCGGTCGTCAGTTCGTCGAGAAAAACCAGCTCCGGGTCGTTGATCAAAGCGAGCGCGATGAACAACCGTTGCTTTTGGCCGCCGGAGAGTTTGGCAAATTTATCGCTGCGTTTTTCTTTCAATCCCATTTGTTCGAGCAATGCTTGCGTGGCAACCGGTTTTGCGTAAAACGAAGCAAAGAGATCAAGCGCTTCCCAAACTTTGAGGCGATCCTGCAATGCCGAGGTTTGCAACTGCACGCCGATGCGCTCGCGCAGCGCATAAGCCTCTTTTTGCGGGCTCATCCCGAACACTTGAATCGCACCGCCGTCCGGCTGGCGCAGACCCTCGATGCACTCTGTCGTCGTGGTTTTTCCCGCGCCGTTCGGCCCGACCATGCCGAAAATTTCGCCGGCGTAGATTTCAAACGAAACATCGTCGACCGCGACAGTTGTGCCATAAACTTTACGCAGATGATCTACTTTTATGACAACTTTGCCATTCATTGGCGTCTCCAGAATAAATTTTTGTATGCGGATTGAGTAGATGCAGGTAATAAAAACAATATACGCTTGATCTGCTTCATCAGCTTACTTAAAATTTTGTTGCATGAATTTTTTCGGCGTTCAAGTTACCGCGACCAACCATCTCGCACTGAATCCTGCAAAGACTAAGCTGCCGATGACGGCCCAGGCGAGACCCTCGCCATCCTGGTTTTTATAATGCCATTTGATCCCATTATAAATCGACCACGCACATGCGACGGTACCGATGGAGTGAGCGATCTTGCCGAATACCGGCTCAAAACCCGACGATAAAAACCACCAATAGCAGAACAACTCCACTGCCAGTAGAAATCGGTTCAGTTGTAGCATGATGAGTTTTCTCCTTAATGAGTCGCACGAAATCGGACTTGGGCGCGAGGCTTCTTATAATTTGGCAAATTTCAATACCCGGTCCGACAGCCACAGTTTTGGTTAATAAAGTTCAATTTTGATCCGTTGTGAAAGCTAAAGCTTCTTACTCCACGTCATTTTAAATTTTTCGTATAGTGCGGTTGATACAACTCGACCACAAAATCACCAGGCATCTTGAAGTGAATGGTCAAGCCATAGCCTGCGTCGGAAATTTCGTCGACGAATTCCACGCCGCGACTCTTCAGTTCGGCGACGGTGCTCTTGAGATCGTCGCAATAAAATGAAATGTAATGCGCACCAGATGGCGGGTTGCCTGCGCCGATTTCGGTGGGATGACAACCCATGTCCGCTTCTGGAAGGTTGAAAATGAGCCAGCCTTCGCCGACATCAGTGTACGAGGTGAAACCAAGCTTGTCGCGAATGAACGCGCGCAACGCTTCCGGCTCGGAAGTGTAGAACATGGTGTGGACGCCTTTGATCACGGGGAACTCCTTTTATGTTAATGCGCAAAGCGCTCTGCAGTTTGCGTTAGGCTTACTTCGCAAACGTTGTCGTTACGCCAAAATAAACGAACCGTCGATAATTCGTTTGGCGCGGGGTGCGCGAGGAGTAGTCGAGCGAATAATCATAATCCAACACATTTGCACGATTGAGCAAATTGGAAACGGCAAAATAAAACGTTGTCGAATTGCCGCTGCCATAAGGAAGATAGTAACTCAGGCTCGCATCCAATCTTTGGAAAGAAGGCAGGCGCTCGGAATTAACCGGGCCTTCGATGGGAATATAAAATCCGAATGCCTCGTTGCGCAACGCGCCGATGATCGGCGTAATTGGACGGCCCGTGGCGAAACGATACGTCAAGCCGCCGCTGAGAAATTGAATTATTCGCACTTTGCCAACGAGAGTCAAATTGTGGGTGATATCAAAAGAAGAAGGCGCGCGCGCGTAGAGATAATGATCGCCAAGATTTCTTGGTAATAATCTTTCCGAGTGTAAATAACTGTAAGCCAGCCAGCCGTTGAAGCGAGTTTGCAGAAAGGCGCCGTATTTCGCAAATACATCGACGCCGCGCGCTTCGCCGTCGCCGCGATTGGCGTAGTTACGGCTGTTGTCGCGAATCACCAAATTTTGATACGGCTTGTAATACGATTCGAAGCGCAGCATGAACTGGTCGCGTTGATGCTCGAAGCCGATAATATAATGCTGCGCGCGTTGCGAAGCAAGCTGAGAATTGCCGCTGACCGGATTGAACAAATACGCTTCGGGAAATTGGTGATAATTTCCCCACGCCAGCCGCAGATTGGTTTGTTTGGTGAAATCATAGCGCAGCGAGAAGCGTGGATCGAAGATTGTTTCACCGGCGAGATTGTGATGATCGAGGCGCCCGCCCGCGCCAGCGGTGACGCGCCGGCTCAATTGCGTTTCAATTTCCGCATAAGCGCCCCAGCGTTGCGCGGAGTAATTTTCCTGCAAATGATTCACCTCGGCGTCGGGGTCGAGCACGTTTTCATTTTTCGGTACGGCGCCGCGAAAATCATTATTGACGCGCTCGAGTTCGCTTCCCCACAAAAGACGCGCATGTTTGTTCAATTCGCGTTCGACATCCAAACGCCATTTGTAGGTATCGTCGCGCTGAACGAAATCCAAATTGCCGAGATTCCTTTCCGTGTCGTAACGATTGAGCGAGAGACTTGATTTTATCAGCCAGCCGCGAAAAATATCCGACCATTGCAGGTTGTGCAGTTGATTGCGCTCGTTGCCGCGATACACGGCGGCGAACGACGGCTCATGGACGTTGACGCCGATATGGTCGGTCGAGGCGAAATTAAAAAACTTGAGCCGGCCCGTGGGCGAATACTGATAGATCACGCTTAAATTGCCGTCATCGCCGCTGGGAGGTTCCACAAATTTATCACGCAAGCCGTTCAGGCGAAACATCGCCTCGGTAAAACCGCGATTGCCGGAGAAGCGCACGCCGAGTTTGTTTGGCAACAACGGCATTTGCACGCCAAGCGAAGCCGCAGCCAAACCGACGTTGACGGTATACGCATAACCTTCCGGCAAGTTTTGGCTCTCCATCGCGAGCACGCCAGAGAGCGCGTTGCCATAACGCGCCGAAAATCCGCCGCTGCTGAAAAACGTGCCGCTGACGAGAAACGGATTGATCGTGCCGAACACGCCGCCGGTAGGCGATTCATATTTATACGGATGCACGACCGTGGCCTGATCGAGCAGCGTCACGGTTTCGCTCACGTCGCCGCCGCGCACGAACAGCCCCGAGCCTTCATCCACCATCGCGAGGCCGGGAAACGTTTTGATGGCGAGAAAAATATCCGCGGCCGCGCCGGGCGTGGTCACGACTTCCATTCTTCGCAGCGTCACGCCTTTGCCCTCATCGCCCGTGGCAAACGCGCTCGCGGTGACGACGACGTCTTGTAAATTGACCAGCGTTTCTTTCAAAACAAAATCGGCGCGCGCCGTATCGCCAGCAACGAGATGGATGGATTGCTCGTCGGTTTCATAGCCGATGAGACTCGCACGAATTTTCGCTTCACCAATTTTACGCGTGGCAATGAAAAATTTTCCGGCGGCATTGGAAACGTCGCCGTCGAAGCTGTCCACAATTTGCAAATTGACAAACACCAGCGGCGCGCCGTTTTCGCCTGCAACGGTGCCGGCGAGGAAAGCCGGTTTTTGTTGCGCAAGAATTGTCGCTGGAAACAAGTAACAAAATAGAAGCAGTGTACGCCGCATTCATTTCTCTTTCATTTGTTCACGTTAAAATACGTGTGGAATGAAAAAAGATGCGGCGAAATCGGCAAGAAGCGGAAAGGCTCGGCGAATGGCGGGAACAAACAAAACGCAAATCTTTTGAATTAAACTTTTGTATTTACTGCTCAATGAGGCGTGAGATTTCGTCAATGAAACTTGCGGCGGTTTGACTCATCTCGCTAACGCGTTCTTGAGTAAATTCGATAAAATCGGTATAGTCGCCTTCGTGACGTCTTTCAAACAAATCCTTATAGAATTTTCCTAACTCGTCTCGAATGAGGCCGGACCGAACGAAATGTTTATTCAGCAAGGAAAGCACGCCGGAGTGTTTTGACGAAGCTAATCCGCGAGTTTCTAGTAAAGCCGTTGCAGCGTAGAAACACGCGTAATACAATCGATTTACCGTTCCAATATACTCTT
>CAYZFF010000178.1:0-8574 GCA_964477305.1 uncultured Cytophagia bacterium | reverse complement strand
TTGCCGATGGCGTCCAGTCTCGGTGGAGACGGCGGGAATCGAACCCGCGTCCGAAGGCCAGTCAAAGAGAACTTCTACATACATAGTCGCTTGATCGATCTCGCGGCGGCGACCTCAATCGACAAGGGTCGCGCGACGCCAGCCTATGAATCTCACCACGAGCATATAGGCGGTGCTCGCGGCCAGCCACCAAGGCTGACGCTTACTCCCGCGTGGGTGGCGCAGTTGGGGTAAGCGGGTCACCTAAGTGTTAATTAGGCAGCCAAAGCATACGCATAATTGTCTGCGTTTAAAAATTTGCCCAGCTTATTAACGAGGGGCCAGACGACCTCGGTATGCCGCTCTCGATTCCTCGACCCCCGTCGAAACCATGTCGTCCCCGTTTGGCATTAACACTAACGATAATAATGTACAAAAGTTTCGTGAATCTGTCAAGCCGCTTGAAGCATATTTTAAGCATGAGCAAAAAGCTTTTGAACACGGATAACACTGATGACGCGGATTTTCACGGACTTTTTTGCTTTATCCGTGTCAATCCGCTGAATTCGCGTCATCCGCGTTCAAAAAAGGGAACTCACCTTCAAGCAATCCTTTCACCCACACTCTTTATTCTCCTTCTCCCACTCACGCCCTTCCCCGCTTGCTCGCAATATCCGCGCCGACGGCGATGACGAGAATCAAGCCTTTGATGATGTCCTGAAAAAAATCTTCAACATTCATCAAGCTCATGCCATTGTCCAACGAGGCCATCACCAGCGCGCCGACGAGAGCACCAGCGATGGTGCCGCGGCCGCCCATCAAACTCGTGCCGCCGATGACGCACGCGGCGATGGCGTCCAATTCCAAAATTTTTCCCGCGTCCGCGGTAGCGCTGCCAACGCGCGCGGTGTAAATCAATCCGGCGATGCCGGAGAGAATGCCCATGACAATAAAAACCACAAGAATGTTGCGCGGCAAATTGATGCCCGAAAGATGGGCCGCTTCAGAGTTGCCACCGATTGCATACACGTGCCGACCAAATGGCGTTTTGTTGGCAAGAAAATGAAAGAGTAATGCGAGGCCGAGCAGAATCAGCACGGGCATCGGCATGCCTTCATAAGAATTGAGATAGCCGACGAAGGCGAGAATCAAAGCAGTGCCCGCGAGAATTTGCAACAGGGTGACCCAGGTGGGCGCTGTAGCAAATCCAAAACGCTGTCGCGCCTGTTGGCGTCGCCAGAGAATGGTTGCGGTGGCGATCACCGCAATAATCGCCAAGGCCCAGCCGATTTCTTTTCCCACATAAGCTTGGCCGATGAATTTAAACTCAGGCGGCAATGGCCCCACGGTTTCGCCGCCGGTCGCTCCTTTGATGACGCCGCGAAAAATCATGAGGCCGGCGAGCGTCACAATAAACGCGGGAATGCGCTGATAGGAAATCAACACGCCTTGCAAACCGCCGATAATCGCGCCGAGCAGTAAAGTCGCCAACATCGCCACCGGAATCGGCCAATTCCACCACACGTGCATGATCGCCGCCATGCCGCCGGTGACGCCAACAATTGAGCCGACCGCGAGATCGATGTTGCCGGAGACAATCACCAGCACCATGCCGATGGCAAGCACGCCGGTGATGCAACTCTGCCGCGCGAGATTGGAAAAATTCCGCGCCGTGAGAAAACTGCCGTCGGTGGTGATTTGGAAAATGATCCAAATCGCGAGTAATGCAAACACCATCGCATAGGCGCGCAGGTCAAGGGTTGGTCGCCAGCGGCCGTTGGAGAAAGTTGCGGTCTTCGGTTTTATTTCAGGCGCAACGGCCATGATGTTCTCTTTTAAATAAAATCAACTATCGCGGCTCCTGATTCCACCAATACTGATTCCCCAACTTCTTTTCCACCGGCCAGATTTGATCGAGCGTTTCGGCGTTGTACATCAGGCCGTTTTTTATGACGTAACGAATCGACGACGTGTGGCGAATATTTTCGAGCGGGTTGCGATCCAGCACGAGTAAGTCGGCGAATTTACCGGGCGAGAGCGAGCCTAAATCTTTTTCGAAGCCGAGGGCTTGCGCGCCGAAGATGGTGGCACAACGCAGGGCATCCATATTCGACATGCCACCGGATTGCACGGCCCACAGTTCCCAGTGATAACCCAAGCCCTGCAATTGGCCGTGGCTGCCGATGCCGACTTTGCCGCCGGCCTCGACGACCTTTTTCGCCTGCGCGGCATGCAATTTGAAAACGTGCTCGTCTTCATGAAACCACGGGCGCCGGCGAGTCAATTTGTCCAACTCCTCGTGCGGAAAAAACCGGCGCAGCTTGGCATCGTCGTGAACCGGCGTGTTGGTGTAATAATAATTTTCGGCCCACGGTCCGCCATAAGAAACCAGCAGCGTCGGCGTATACGCCACGCCGGATTTCGCGACCAACTCGACAACGTCTTTGTACAACGGCGCAATCGGGAAGCTGTGCTCGTGGCCCGGATAACCGTCGATGATCTGGGTGAGATCCAATTTCATATCGAGTGCGCCTTCAGTGGTCGGCATCAGCTTTTGCTCTTTGGCGGCCATGATGATCCATTGGCGCGTGTTGCGGTCGCCGGCAACATATTGCTTGATTGTGTTGGTGTGATAATATTCCGAATAACGGGAGAGAACGTTTTTGGCATCCTTCAAGCTCTTGATGGCATCCGTGCCAAACACCCCGGGCGCCGTATGAAAAACGCGCGGCCCCAGCAGCGCGCCAGTCTCGACGAGATCACTGTAGGTCAACACATCGGTGGTGGCGGTTTGCGGGTCACGTGTCGTCAGCACCCCGTAAGCCAGATTCACAAGATATTCCCACACGACGCCACGGTGGACCCCCCAAGCCGGCCACATGTGCGCATGGGTATCGACGAAGCCGGGCACGATGGTTTTGCCGGCCACGTCAATTTCGCGTGCGCCCGCCGGCGTTGCAATCACCGAACTCGAGCCAACTTGCTCGATACGATTATCTTTAATCAACACCGCGCCGTTTTCGATGACGCCGTCATTGGCTGCGCCCGGCGTCATCGTGAGAATGCGCGCGCCGCGCAAAACAATCACACCAGTTCCTTTTACACGCGGCGCTTCAAGATTGATGGCGAGTTTTTTCGGTTCATAAAATTTTTCTTCATCATCTTTTTTCGCGTCTTTAGATTTTGCTTTGGCGGCTTTTAATGAATCATCATAAACTTTTGCCGCGGCAAAATTGTAACGAAAGATCGTATTGCCGAGCGACCAAACGGCTTCTTTGGCATTCGGCCCCCAACTCATAAAACCGCCGCCGATGGTCGTCAATTTTTTCGCGGGAAAAACGGCGTCCTCGGGACTCAGCACCGCCACGGTCGGCGGTTCTTCGCCGATCTTCGTTACCGTGATCCGGTAAATTTGATTTTGCGCCAACACCAACGCATATTCGCCATCGGTTCCCATCAGCACTTCATCGGCAGACAACGGTTTCTCGCCGCCGAACGGCGGCATCGCGCCCGTCACTTTCACGTGCACTTTACGATCGGTGCCGTCGAGGCGCATTGAGATCAAGCCTTCATCGCCTTCATAAACATAAAGCCGATCCGGCTTATCGGCAAAATGCGGCGTCGTGCCATTGTAGGGCGCGATGCGAATCGCGGCGCCGCCGAGGCTGGGAATGCGCACCAAATCCATGCCTTGCGCCGGAATAAAATTGAAATTACTTGATGAACGCCGTTGTTGCCATGGACCTTTCGCCACCACAATCTCTTTTCCATCCGGCGTCCAAACCGGCTCGTCATAAAAAGCGCTCACGGCGCTCAAACGTTGCGCTGGACCGCTGCGAGCTGCGACGGCAACTTTGTACAGATGGCCGCCTTCTTCTTCCGACCAGGTGACAAAAGCAATCCATTTGCTATCGGCGCTCCACACCGGCGCAAATTGGCCGGCTGGCATTTCGGCGAGGCGCGTGTTGGCGCCGGTGGCCAAATCTCGAATGTAAAGTTTATCGAGCGCAGTGAAAACCAGTTTCGTTCCATCCGGCGAAAGGCGCGGCCAGCGTACTTGTCGAATTTTCACCGGGCCGTCTTCAATGCGCGTTTCAAAATGCACATTGGGTCCGGTCTCAAGCGCGACCTCCACCGTAAATGGAATTTCCGTACGTTCGCCGGTCGGAACGGCGACACGAAAAATTTTGCCGTCAATTGCGGCGACAATCGCTTTGCCATCGGGCGTGAACGAGTAGCCCGGCATAAAATCACGGGTGAAGCGAGATTCCTGATCGTCGCGCTGCACCGGATACGCGAGCCATTGCTCCAAACCGTTTTCCAGATTGCGGCTGCGATAGCCGGTTTTGCCATCGTGACGACTGGCATACACGAGCCACTTGCCATCCGGCGAAACCGCCGGGCGAACGCCGCCGCCGACTTCACCGGTGAGCGGAAAAACTTTTCCGACTTCGCGATCATAAACCGCGATTTGAAAACTCATGTTTGGCAGGTTGTAGCCCCAGCGCCCGACTTTCGAGGCGATATAAATGTAACGTGCCTCCGGCCCAAACGCCGCGCCGAGCGCATTACGATCTTTTTCTTTTGCAACCAAATCCACACCGCTGCCGCCGTCGACGTGATACATCCATAAGTGATAAACGCCCAAGCCGCTGGTTCCTTTGGAGGCGACAATATATTTTCCGTCGGGCGTCCATTCCGGGGAAGCGTAACTGCCGCCCGGGCCTTTGGTGAGTTGCTTCAAACCGGTGCTGTCCGCCGCCGCGGTGGTGTCGACAATCGTGCGACCGGCTTCCAACAACCAAAGATTTTCCGAGCCGCTGCGATCACTGACAAAAATAATCCGTTTGCCGTCCGGCGAATAACGTGGCTGTGTATCGAGCGCGAGGCCGCTCGTGAGGCGCGTCGCTTTGCCGCCGGCGCTGGGCAATGTGTACAGATCGCCAAGCAATTCAAACACAATCGTTTTGCCGTCCGGCGAAACATCGAGCGAGAGCCAGGTGGCTTCATTGGTGGTAAACTCGATTTTGCGCTCTGCTTTCAGCGGCAACGCGCGCTCGGGTTCTTTCTTTTTGGCTTTAGAAGTATCCGCTTTGGTGGTATCCGCTGTAAAAGCAACCACAGACGCTGCAAAACTTGACGCGCTTGCCACCAACCACATCACGATAAAAACTCGACGCCACATTTTCCTTCTCCTCAGGTTATGATGTAAAAAGTAAACCGCGACGCTTCTCGACTCACGCTTTGCGTTTTATACTTCAGGTTTTCTCATTTTAGTTTAAATTGGAAAATATACACCAAATCACGTTTATCCGCCGGAACAATGTCTTGCACCAGCTTTTCGACATGGGTTTTGGTGGCGCCGCTCGCGATGATGATTCCTTCCAAAATTCCAAACCATGCATTTTTGACGCCGCTTTCTTTGAGATGCTTTTTATAACTCGCTGCGGTTATTTTTCCCATTTCTTGATGATAGGCCAGCAGCAAGTTGTTATCACGTTGGATCAGTTCGTTAATTTTTGCGGCGTGCTCTTCGCGGCCCGCCGGGGTGCGCAAATAAAATTTCAATAATTCAATATTGGTTTGCTCTTTTGCAACCGGCAGGTCAAAACTGGTGATGATACCGTACTGCACTTTGGCTCGGCGGTAGGAATCCTCTATCCCTTCCTGCACCCCGCTGCCGAGATGAATATTAAATGGCGAGAGGAGGCCGTCATAAATAATTTTGTCCTGCCACGGCAACAAGACGGTTTCAAGTAAAACCGGTAAATCCGCGCCGATAACGTCAGCGAAGGAGCTGTAGAGGCTGCGTACGCCATAAGCCTTCGGAGGCGAGTCGCCGGTGAGAAAAACCGCATACGCCTTTAGATAACGCACGACATAAAATCTGCCTTTAATAAAATTTTTCCACGACCGCACAACTTCCAACTCTTTCGGTGAAAAGCGCAGCGGGTTTTCGGCGGCAAAGGCATCGAACCAATCCCCCGCTCCATAAAGCGCGGCGCGAATATCATTGAGTTTTTTAAACGGGATTTGCTTAATTGCACCCGACAACGTGGCGTTTTTGATCTGCCCGGTTTTGCGGGCCGTGTACAACAACAGCGGGTGATATAATTTATAGAAAAGCCTGGTTTCAGCTTCCGGGAGTTTCATCACGAGCGCCTTTCAACGGAATGAATCGCCTCGCCCACCAATGGCGTCCGGTTTTCAAAAACCGCTTTCATCTTCCTCCAACGGCAGGCCGCTGCTGCGTCAAATCAATTGCGGCCTGCGTGGCAGTCATTGCCGCTTCGACGGCTTTGAGCAGTTTCGATTCTTCCACCGGCAGCCGTTCGAGATCATTGCGCTCAAGGCAATCGCGCAGGCCCGGTAAAGTGATTGCGGCGTAGCCGGTATACTCGCCGGGGGCGACCACTAAATTTTTATACCATGTCCGGCCGCGCAAACCTTCCAGGGAAATAAACGCCCGGTCGATACTCATCAATTGTTCATTGAGCTTTTTTAAGCTGAGCGCCTCCAAATCGCCGGCGTTGGGCGCGAGACGGCGCCAGCTCTCCGCCACTTTTGCCCAATCGTTTATTTTTTTGGCGAGATCATCCAACTGCGTAATGGGCTTCGCATTCAACTCTTTCAAACTCGCCTGCACATTTTTGACTTCCCGGCGCAATTTTCGCGCATAGGTCAACGGCTCAATCGGAAGCACCGGCCGGTCGGCCAGATGCATCGCCATCAATCCGGCAATTTTCGTCATCGCGGTATGATAGACAAACGTCGGGTCGCCGAATTTTTCCATCCAATAAAAATTATCATACAACGCGTGATACACGCCGTACGGCCCGCCGAAGCTCATCGAAATGCACGGCACGCCGACGAAATCGAGAAACGCCGTAAAATCGGACCCGGCGCCAAGATCTTCAATATTCACCGCCAGCGTGTCGATCGTGTTCCAATTCGGCTCGGTTTTCTTTTTGGTATTTTCATTTTGCTGTTGCCACCAGCGACTCAAAACACTGCGCCCGGTTTTGGGATCGTCGACCATGCCGGCAATCTGCTGCACAAAATTTCGCAGCGTTGGCGAGGCGCCGACGTCGAAACGATCCCCGCTCACCGCCGCATCCATATTGATGTAGGCCACGACATTGCGCGTCGTCAGCGTGCGGTGATGCTCCACCCATTCCGTCGAGCCGAGCAAGCCATACTCTTCGCCGTCCCAACTCGCAAATTGAATCGTGCGGCGCGGCCGGTAACCCTGCTTGACCATCTCGCTGAAAGTACGCGCCAGTTCCAACATCACCGCCGTGCCGGAGCTGGGATCAACCGCGCCATACGTCCACGCGTCGCGGTGGTTGCCGATGATCACGATGCTCTCCGGTTCTTCGGCGCCGCGCAGCGTTCCCATAACGTTCCAAATGGGCCGGATTTGATAATCCATTTGCACATTCAGCTCTAAAGCGACCGGACCGGGGCCAACATGATACGCAAAAGGTAAACCGCCCTGCCATCCACGCGGCACATTGGCGCCGGCGAGATGGCGCAAAATTTTTTCCGCATCAAAATAAGAAATCGGCAGCGAGGGAATGCGCGGCATATTTTTCGCGAAATCAGCGGAGTTGCGTTCCGCCGCGCCGGTGGCGCCCCATCCTGGCGTGAGCGGATCGCCCGGATAAAAAAACATGTATTGCACCGAACCGCGCTGAACGCCGGTTTCCGGTCGCATCGGGCCATAAGGATAAATATCGCCCTGCATATAACCGTCGTCGGCCGGGTCGGAGTAAATCAGCACGGCTTTGGCGCCGTGTTCTTCGGCTACATGCACTTTGACGCCGCGAAAACATTTGCCATAACGCACGAGCACGATGCGATCACGCACCGCGATGCCAAGCTCGGCCAATTTTTCATAATCCTCCGGCATGCCGTAATTCACATACACCACCTGCCCTTCCGCGGCGCCGCTCGGCGAATAGGCATGAAAGGGTTTAATCACCTCCGGCTCAAAGGAATCTTTATCGCCGGCAAAACCGGCTTCCGGCGTTGGCCCGGTGAATTGGATTGGCTGCGTGATTTTGAACTCTACTTTTTTAGGATATGGCAGGTAAACGTCGTAGGTGGGCATCTCCGTTATCAGACCGTAGGTTTTAAACTTGCGCAGCACGTAATCGGCGGAAATTTTATCTTGCTCCGTACCGGCTACATGGGGTTCTTCGGTGAGCCGCAATAAAAATGTACGGCAACTATCGGGACGCGGAAGCTCCAAAAATCGACTCGGCCAGTTTTGGGGTTGGGAAAAGACTGGAAAAGCCCACAGGAAAACGGCCCAACCACAACGCCATGGATCAAAACGAACGCCCGCAAATCGCTGAAAACAGTGCTTAAATTTTATCATAATCATCCCTCCGGTTAATCAGCATAATTTCCTCGGATTTGACATTTACTAAATTACATCAAGATTTGCTCTTGCGCAACTGCTTTTTAGCCATATTTTACTTGACAAAGCACCGGCTTTTTGCTACTATAGCCCTGCCACTTTTAAACCAGTTATCGGTTTTGGTCACGCTCACGCGAGGAGGAAAAATGTCCAAGCATATTTTGTACAAC
>CAYZFF010000177.1:0-8630 GCA_964477305.1 uncultured Cytophagia bacterium | reverse complement strand
ATGCAATGTGAAGATTTTAGTAGCGGAAAAATCAATTTTGAAAGGTAGGGCAAATCCCATGGATTTAAAATATGATCACGCGCATTTTCGCTGCACCGATTTGGAGGCAACTATCGCGTTTTATGAAAAAATGCTCGATGCCGAAATCATCAAGCGCTCGGAACATGCGGGCCGCGTCATCGTCACACTGCTGATCGGCGGCACGAAATTTTGTCTTTCGCCGGCGCCGGCGGGCGGCGAATTTAAACCTGAGGAAAACGGCAAACGCCTCGGCGTTTATCACCTCGCGTTTCTTGTGCCCGATCATGACGAAGCGGTCGCCGAATGCAAGCGCCGCGGCGCAAAATTCACTATCGAGAATTTCATGGCAACGCCGGCGCGTAAAGTCGCTTTCTTCGACGCGCCCGACGGGATGCAGGTGGAACTGATGCAGGACTTTTAATCAAAATAAAAAAGCATATCGCTGCACAAACACGCGGCAGGATATGCTTTTTAAACAATCAACTTGACTAATTTATTTCTCGGAGCGACGGTCTTTTTTGGCGGAATTGATTTCGTCGCGCAACCGCGCGGCGTCCTCGAAACGTTCCTCGGTCACGGCTTTTTGCAACTCGAAATTTAATCGCTCAAGGCGATCCATCGGTGCATTTTCTTCCACGCGTTCGGAATCCTTATCGCTCACCGAAGCTTTTTTCATCACTTCGTCATGCACAAAAATCGGGGCTTGCGCCCGCAGCGCGATGGCAATGGCATCGCTGGGGCGCGCGTCGACTTCCACATGCGACCCATTCATCTTCAGGCCGACCATGGCATAATAGGTGTTCTCGCGCAGATCATTTACCACGACGCGCGAAATCCGCACTTCCACGGAATCAAGCAAATTTTTGACAAGATCGTGCGTCAGCGGGCGCGGCGGAATAATGCTTTCCATTTGCAGCGCAATCGCCTGCGCTTCGGAGGAGCCGACGACGATCGGCAACCAACGGTGATGTACGTCATCCCGCAGGATAACGACAAAACGATTGGCCGTTGTATCTAACGTTACGCGGTCGACACGCACAGAGACCAACATAGCCCACAATCTCCAAACGATATAACACCAAAACCACGAGCAAATGCTTTTCACCGAATAAATAACCACTTTAGGATAATAAAGAATAAATTCACAAGTGTCAAGAAAAATTCTGCGGAGAAAAGACGCGCATGGCGCAAAAATGGGATTGGAAAATAAGCCTTGCCTCGTATTCAAAATTTTTCTATATATCACAGTCAAATTAATCCAAAATCAAGTTTACCGGAGAGGAAGACCATGTCCAACTTCTATCGCCCTGGCAGGTTGCTGGCGTTGGCGCTGCTCTATTATTGTCCGCAGGTTCTGGCGCAACCGGTTCTGTTTAACCAACCTTTGAGTCCGCGTATTGCCAACTACGACATTGATGTGCGGCTCGATGCCGGAAAAAAGATGTTGCACGGCAGTGAAACCTTAAAATGGTTTAACCAATCTGATGACATCATTACCGAGTTGCAATTTCATCTTTATCTCAATGCCTTCCGCAATAGCCGCTCGACGTTCATGAAAGAGTCCGGCGGCGTAAGTCGCGGCAACAAAATTGATAAAGAGGGCTGGGGTTTCATCGAGGTCAACAAAATTACTTCCGCTGCCGGCGAGGATTGGACGGGACAGATGGAATTCATTCATCCCGACGATGATAATGCAGAAGACAAAACGGTGTTTCGCTTGTCACTTACCCAACCACTTGCTCCCAACGATTCGATGGTATTGAAACTTGATTTTACCGCGAAATTGCCACAACCGCCGTTTGCGCGCACCGGCGCCAAAGAGGAATATTTTTTTGTCGGCCAATGGTTTCCTAAAATCGGCGTGTATATTGACGGCAAGTGGAATTGCCATCAATTTCATGCGAACTCGGAATTTTTTGCGGACTATGGCGTGTACAACGTGAAGATGACTGTGCCGGAAAAGAATATTCTCGGGGCCACCGGTGTGCTTGTAGAAATGAAAAAAAATGAAGATGGCACGGCGACGCATTTTTATCATGCCGAAGACGTGCACGATTTCGCGTGGACCACCAGTCCGGATTTTGTCGAATTCACCGGCAAGACGCAGGATGTTGACGTGCGAGTATTGATGCAGCGAGATCGCGCCTATCAAGGCCCGCGCCATGTGGAAGCGGCAAAAACGGCGTTGGAATATTTTCAAAATTGGTACGGCGATTACCCCTTTCCGAATTTGACCGTTGTCGATCCGCGGCGCGGCGCCGGCGGTTCCGGCGGCATGGAGTATCCAACTTTGATTACGGCCGGAACGACGTATGGTTTGCCGGAAGGCATTCGCGCCGTCGAGAACGTCATCATCCATGAGTTTGGCCACAATTATTGGTATCATCTGCTGGCCTCCAATGAGTTTGAAGAGAGCTGGATGGACGAGGGCATCAACACCTACACCGAAATTCAAATCATGAACGACAAATACGGCCCGGTTGGCGACGTCGTTGATTTTCTCGGCATCAAAATCAATGATAGCCAGCAGCAACGGGCTTCGTATTTGTTCAACGCCGATCTCGACCCGACCGTGCGCCCGGCGTGGGGTTATTATTCCAACAGCAGCTATGGCACAAATTCATACGCCAAGCCCGGCATGTTGTTGACGACATTGCATAATTATTTAGGCAAAGCGACTATGCTGAAAATTATGCGGACTTATGTCGAACGCTGGCGCTTCAAGCATCCGAAAACGCGTGATTTCATCAATGTGGCCAACGAAGTGGCAGGGCAGGATTTGAACTGGTTCTTCGAGCAAGCTTTGTTTTCAAATGCCGTGCTTGATTACAGTGTCGACCGCGTTTTCACCCGCGCCGTTAAGAAAGGCGAAGGCTATGATTTTGATTTTTCCATCGCCTCGCCGGACTCCGCGATGACCAACGGCAAGAGCATAAAGGTTGACGCGGATGACTCGGCTGCGGTCACTGGCAAAACCCCAATGTACGAAAGCGGCATCAACCTTCGGCGGCTCGGCGCGTTCAAATTCCCCGTCGAAATCCTCGCGACGTTTGCAAACGGCGAGAAGGTTCGTGAGACGTGGGATGGGCAAGAGTTGTGGAAAAAGCTGCGCTATACCAAACCGGCCAAACTGGTTTCGGCCACCGTCGATCCAGAGCAAAAAATCGTGCTCGATGTCAATTTCACCAACAATAGCAAGGCCGTTGAACCGTCCAGCCTTGGCCTTAATAAACTTTCAGCGCGATGGCTGTTCTGGATGCAGTTCTTGCTCGATCAACCGGAATTTCTTAATTTGTTCTCAGTCGTCACCAGCCTCTTTTAAGGAGAAAGCTGCCATGCTATGGTCTAGTCTTAAGTCCGGCTTTGCGCAAGTGCGGGCCAACCAGCGCTTGTTATGGGTTTTTTATTTGGCGAATCTTTTTTTCGGATTGCTGCTGCTGTTGCCGTTGCGGGCAGTCTTGCAAAATTTTATCGGCGATAGCACCTTGGGGACGCGGTTAGGCGGGAATTTGGATATGGATTTTTTCTTCGAGTTTTTAAAATATCATGACGATGCTGGCGCCATGATTATGACGCTGATTCTTATTGTGCCGGCGGCCAATTGGCTCTTCACACTGTTTTTATCCGGCGGCGCATTCGCGGTTTTTGCCAATGGCGATAAATATGAAGCGGCCTTCTTTTGGGGCAGTGCCGCAAAATACTTTGGCCGTTTCCTGCGCTTGGCGCTTTGGAGCTTGCCGATTTTCGCCCTGCTGTTCTGTGTGCAATTTTTAGAAACCGGCCTCCAGCGTTTGTTTTGGGGCAAAGATCCCTATCAAAACATTGCATACTGGGGCGCTTGGACGAAGGCCGGCTTACGCGCCCTCAGTTTTTTAATTTTCGGGATGATTCTGGATTACAGTCGAATTCACGCCGTGCTTACCGGCGAGAAGACGACTCGGATATCGTTGCGGCACGGCCTTAATTTTGTTTTCGGAAATTTTCTCCAAACTTTCGGGCTGGGCTTGCTGCTGTTAGCCGTCGGCGCCGGCGTGCTGCTGATCTATAATCCGCTGGCTGACAGTTTGAATGCCCCCAATGGATTGATCGTTTTTATGCTGTTTTTAGCGCAACAATTGTACATGGTGGTTCGCACGCTGTTGCGTTTAACTTTATACGCGAGCCAGTTGCAGATGTATCGTCAACTGGCGCCGACACCAGCGCCGGCGCTCATTACGACGCCGGAAAATTTAGGAACGGAAGGATTTGCCCCGGCCGTATCATGAAGCCAATTTCATTCGTCGCCGTGCTGGATAATATTCGCAGCCTGCATAATGTCGGCGCGATTTTTCGCACCGCGGATGCGGCCGGCGTCGACAAGCTTTATCTCTGCGGCATGAGCGGCACGCCGCCGCGCCCGGAGATTCGCAAAGCGGCGCTCGGCGCGGAGGAAGTGGTGGCGTGGGAATATTTTAAGCACACGCACGAGGCGCTGCAACAATTAAAAAGTGCGGGCTACTTTTTGCTGGCGCTCGAAAGCACGCCCGCCAGCGTTGATTATCGCCGCGCTGTTTATCAATTTCCATTGGCGCTCGTCGTGGGGCATGAATTTAGCGGCATCGCGCCGGAAATTTTGGCGTTGTGCGATGCGACGATGGCGTTGCCGATGCGCGGCGTTAAAGTCTCGCTGAATGTTGCCGTGGCGTTCGGGGTGGCGGCATACGAGATTGCCAATCGTCGCGAAACAAATTTTTAAATTGGAAATTTAAAAATTTTCATTTAAAATAGACATGCTGGATTATACATACAGTGTCATAAAAAATCACAGGATTGTTACAAAAATAGTTTTACCAGGAAGGCCGCTATGAGTCACTTCTCTTGCAAGATTCTTTTTATCGTTTTATCGTTTTTTCAGTTTTCCGCTTTCGCCCAACCGACGCTGGGGGTTCTTGATTTCGACAATAACAGCCTTGCGGATCGGCAGCGGCTGGAGACGCTGCGGCAAGGGCTGGCGCAGATGTTCAGCAGCGAACTCGGGCAATTACAAGCGCTGCGTTTGGTCGAGCGCGCGAATTTGCATCGTCTCATCGAAGAGATGAAACTCGGCCAGGCCGGCATGATTGACGACAAAAGTGCGCAACAAGTCGGCAAACTCGCCGGCGCCCAATATCTTTTGCTCGGCAGTTTTATTTATTTGCCCGGCGGCAAATTGCGAGTGGATACGCGCGTGGTCGAAGTCGAAACCGGCCGCATTTTAAAAGCCGGTGAGGAAACCGGCAAAGAGAACCAGCTTTTTGACATGGTCAAAGCCCTGAATAAGAAACTGGTTAAAGAGCTTGCGCTTAAACTTTCTGCGACCGAGTTGGCGAAGTTGGATGATTTAAAAAATGTCAAATTTACGGCCATTATGCTTTATTCGCAGGGCGTGGCTTGCGAAGATCGCAAGGACTTGAACGGCGCGAAGAAAAAATATCGTGAAGCCGTTGCCGCTGACGCTAATTTCATGCAAGCGAAAGAACGCCTCGCCGTGTTGGAGAAAACCAAGTCATGAAATGCTTGTTGCTCGTTGCGGGTGGTTGGCTGTTGCTCGCCGCCTGCGCCGCCCCGACGCATTACAATCTTGGCCGCGAGGCGTTGGATAAAGCGGAATATGAAAAAGCGCTCGCGGAGCTGCGCCTGGCCGTAAAAGAAAACCCGGCCAATACCATCGCCGTGCGCGATCTCGGCATTGCGTTGTTTGAAACGCAAAATTTCAAAAACGCGGCGTTGATTTTGGAGAAAGCCGCAGAGCGCCTGCGGCAGGATGGGTTGACGCCGCTTTATCTCGGCATGGCGTATGAAAAAATTGGCCGGCTCGACGAGGCGATCAAACTTTATCGCGGTTATGCGGCAGAGGACTATCGCCGGCAAATCGAAGCGCGCTTGGATTTGGCAATTCAAGCCAAACTGCGGCTCGAGGCGCGAGAAGCTTTGGTCAATGAACGCACGCTGGACACGCGCCAGTTCCCGGAACGCTCCATCGCCGTGTTGAATTTTCGCAATCTCGGCGGTAACGCCGGTTTCGATCCGCTGGCCAAAGGCCTCGCTGACATGGTGATTACCGATCTCAGCCAGGTGAAAACTTTGACCGTGATCGAGCGCCATCGAATGCAAGCATTGATGGAAGAAATGGGGCTTGGCCAAACCGGGCTGGTGAACGAGCAAACGGCGCCGCGCGTCGGCCAGTTGCTCGGTGTGAAAAAAGTATTGCAAGGCAGCTTTCTTGATCTCGCCGGCGGGCGGCTGCGGCTGGATGCAAATATTGCCGATGCCGTTGCCAGGGCTTCGCTGCCGGTTGGGGAAATTTCCGGTGAGCTGGCGCGCTTTTTTCGATTGGAAAAAAATCTCGTCTTCAAAGTGATTGATGAATTGGGGATTACCTTGACCGAGGCCGAAGAAAAAGCGATCTTGACGATTCCGACCGAAAATCTGCTGGCCTTTCTGGCTTATTCGCGCGGCCTCGAAGCCCGCGATCGCGGTGATTTAGCCGGCGCGCAAAAAGAATTTCAGGAGGCAATCAAGATCGATCCGAAATTCTCCAATGCCCAAACACAATTGGAGCGCAGCCAGGCCGCGAGCAATCCGCGCGCTTTCCGCGCTGGCAGCCCCATTGGCAACTCGCCTTTGACCATTGCAGAGAAACGCAAAATCACTTTGGTTCGGACGGCGCTGAACGGTAATCCCGCGTTTGGTTTTGCCAACCGAAATCTCTCGCCCACATTGTCGCGCAGCGGTCTCCAATCTACTGTCAAAGAGTTGCGTCAGCCGTTGCTCGAAGGCCGCAGTGTGTTTGGCGCCAAAGGGGAGATTATTATCGACATTAAACTACCCTGAACGATATATGCGCTCTTTTTGTGTTTTGTTGACCCTCGCGACGTTGAGTTTGGCGCAAAGCCCGCCTTCACATTTTATCAAACGGGCCGCTTTTGAAACCGGACTGGTTTTTCAGCGCTGGAGCAGCGGCAGCACCCAAACGCTGGATGAGATCGTCATGCCGTTGCTGTTGCACTATCCGGTCGGCGAGCGTTTTAGCATTAGCGTCCTAAATACGCCCACCCGTGCCAGCCTGCACAACGGTAATGTCTCCTCCCGCCTGACGGCCTTCACGGATACCCGAATTTCTACCGCATTAATACTCGGCGAAGAACGCGCGTTGTTGAATTTTGGCGCCAGCGTGCCCTCCGGCCGCACAGCGCTCAAGCCCAATGAAATTTTGGTGGCGCAACAAATTACTTCACATGCCCTGGCGATGCCAACGAGTTATTTTGGCGGGGGTGTGGAAGTGAGCGCGAGTCTCGCCGCCGCTACCGAGGTTGGGACGTGGGTGTTGGGCGGTTCCTTTGGCGGCATTTATAAAGGCAGCTTTACGCCGACTTCAGGCGCGACAAAATATTTGCCTGGTCCGGAAATTAGTATCTCGCTTGGTTTTGATCGGCCGCTCGGCGAGCAACATCGTCTCTTTGGCGATATCGGTTACACTTGGTATGCCGCCGATAAGCTGGCCGGCGTCAAAGTTTTTCAAGCGGACGGCAAAATCAATTTTAGTCTTGGTAGTGTTTTTACGGCGGAAAAATGGCGCGTCTCTTTGTTGGCCGAAAATCGTTTGAAGCGGCAAAGCCCATTTGCGCTGAACAACAGTTTCTCGGTGAGTTATGGCAATGAATTCAGTTTTGCCGCGGAATGGGCGCGTTCGATTAATCCCAATGCCGCCTGGCTGCTGGCGGCTGATTTGCGTTTGCACAGTAAAAATAATATTGGCGCCAATGATGCCACCGTGTTTAGCCTCGGCCCCGGTTGGCGCGGCAAATTGTTGCCGGCCTTGCAAATCGAAACTGCGGTGCATTTTGCGATTGGAAAACTTGATGGCAATCGTATTCTTGGCGGCGGCGCGCGGGCGGGCTTGATTTATCAATTTTGATTCTTGCGGAAATAGGTATCGTATGAAACTCCGTTTTCTATTTTATATTGGTTGTGCTTGCATTTTTCAAAG
Organism: uncultured Cytophagia bacterium; assembly: GCA_964477305.1. GTDB lineage: Bacteria > Zhuqueibacterota > Zhuqueibacteria > Zhuqueibacterales > Zhuqueibacteraceae > Zhuqueibacter. The sequence continues at coordinate 601 of CAYZFF010000177.1, read as the reverse complement.
CTGCGGCTACCTCGCCGAACCGGAGGGGGTGGGCGAGTTGCAAATTAATTTGCGCTTTGCGAATGCAGAGGCGGCCTTACCCAAAAGTAACTCTGCGCTTTCACTGCAAGCCGTTGATCGTGTTGTGGTGATCGTCCGCGAGAATATTGAGTCGGCCACCTTAAATGGCGTGCTCGATCGCGATGTGGTGCGTAAAGAATTTCGTCTCGGCAGCGATCGTACATTGAAGACCACCATCGAAGTGCCGCTGCAAAACGCCGATTTCAATTTTTTTGATTTGCGGATCGAGGCCTTTCAAGGATTGTCATTGCTGTACGCCGGCCAGGATTTTATTCTTTTTGACGAAAAAATCAAACGAGTGACCGCGGCAGTTCAGCTTGAACCGGTTGCCTTTCGTTTATTTATTCCAACAACGATTCCGCCCACCAGCAACCGGCTCTTCACATTAACCGGACAGATGCAGGACACCAGCGTCACGGAGCTTGAAATTATTGCCGATAGTGTGAACGTGAGATTCCCGGTGCAGCGCGGCGCTGCCTTTGCCAATCCGGTGATGCTATTGGGCAACACCACGCTCGTGCGCACGCTCGCCTATCGCGGC
>CAYZFF010000176.1:0-8652 GCA_964477305.1 uncultured Cytophagia bacterium | reverse complement strand
TACTTAACCATTTGCAACCGGCCTCGAAAAGTTTCGGCCCCGAGACGCAAGCGATAAAAATACATGCCGCTCGCCACCGTCAGGCCGAAATCATCACGCCCATTCCAACGTTGCTCATGGAGGCCGGCAATGAGCGCGCGATCAACCAGCGTTGTCACCAGCTCGCCGCGCAAATTGAAAATCTGCAGCGTCACCGGCGCGGGCGCGTTCAAATGAAAACGAATTGTGGTTGCGGTATTGCTGAAGCCTTCAGTCAAAGAAAAGGGATTGGGATAAACTGCCACCGTTGGCAGCGCGGCGGCCGATTTGGTAATCACGCCGCTGCCGGCAATTGGTAACAGGTTGTACCAAATTTCGTTGGTTGAGGTGTTTTCCGCACAAACGAGCAGATCCGTGGCACCCGTCACAAAATGCGCCGCGACCGAAACATTGTTGAACGCGCTGCCGCTGAAAATTTCCATTGCCGCCGCGTCGCGCAGCGTGTTCTCGCTGCCGATCGCACACTTTTTATATTGGCCGTGATCCGGCGCGTTCTCTTGTGTACCGAACACATAAAGTTCGCTGTTGGTTTCATCGATGATCACCGCGGGACGCGTCCAGCCGCCGCCGGTTTGCACCGTAAAGTTTTTCCAGTCACCATTGCGCTTGCGTTTCAGCAAGCCGATGCTGGCCGCCTCGCTGGCCGTCGGGTGCGTTTTGCAAGCAAAAAAGATTTCATGATTCAAGCTGACGGCGAGCGCAATGTGATCATCGCTATCGGCGCCGCTGAATTGTGGAATCATGGCCGTTTCGTCGATCCAGCTTTCCGCGGCCTCGCCGTCGCGGTGCAAGAGAAAGCCAAATCTGCCACTGCCCGAGGTATTTTCGGAATACCCGACGCCGACAAAGTTTTCGCCATTGCTGGTAAACGCGACGGCATCACACAGGCCGCTGCCAAAGAGATTTCTTTTTACGACCAAGGTCGGCGACCACGTCAGCCCGTCGTCACTTGAACGTTTGCCTTCTACAGTTGCAGCGCGGTAACGAAACACCCATAATTCCCCGTTCAGCGCTTTGGTTAAAACATTTCCCGACTCGCCGGAGAAAGCAAAATTACTCAACTCCACGGGAAATCCCGGGTCAATATTCCATGAAATGCCGGAATACGAGAGGCGCAGAAACTGGGTGGCGGCCATCGAAGGCGCGGCGAGCAAAATATACAATTTATTCGCTGCAGCATCGAGATAACAATCCGGCCGCGTACTGCCGCGGCTATCAATTTCCAGCTCCGCCGACCAGGTATCACCGTAAAGTCTCCAGAGATACCATTTGTCATCGCTCATTTTTTTTGCAGCAGTCCACCAGGCGCCGGCATAATAAAACGAACGGTTTTGATGTGGTTTATTGTAACCACCGGCGGAACCGGCAATGGGACTCGCCACTCCGGTCAGCGATATCGGGGGCAATGCAACAATCGCATAAGGATTGGAGGTAACCGGCGTGGTTTCGACGCTCGTGGCAACGGTGAGGGTGTAATGGCCTGCGGTGGCGGGATTCACGAGCGCTGCAAAAGGCAAATTAATCGTCACGGTTGCATCATGGCCGAGATTTAATGATGACGGCGCGATGATGAATATGATTGGCGCGCTGCTATCGGCGATAGCCGTGGTATCGATGCCGTTCACCTGCACGTTGTTGAGATGGCCCGCGTTCACCCGCGTGGCTTCATTAAAGGTGACTGTGATGGTATCGCCGGCAACGAGATGACCAGCACTACCAAGATTGAAGGCAATGGTGTATGCCGAGGCGGTGCCAAGTGTATTGGGATTGGGCGAAACGGTTGCCGCCGAAACATTCGTGGAAACCGCGGCGTTGCTTGGGCTGAGGGCATGCGCCGGCGGCAATATGAAAGCAAGCCATAAAATTAAATAGAAAGCTCTTGAAGGCTGGTTGCTAAAAAAGGCGCCCCATTTTTTAATGCCCGTCCATGACCAAGACAACATGCGAGTCCTCTTCTCAAAAATTCCATGATTCGTTGATCGTCCATCGTCTGACAATATCCGCTACTCCCTGCGTGCTCAAACGAGCTCACGGCCATATCTGGCAAGAGGTATTGAAGAAAGGTTATCGAGCTGATCCCCAGTCCGTGGGAAGGTCGTAACTGTACGTGTGATTTTCTATAACGATATTGTTTTTTCAGGCAGCCATTCCATAGCCGTTGAAAAAAGCAACACGCATCCATTTTATTTATAGCGCTGGAGAGGGAGAATTGCGGAAAGAAAAAAGGCTTAATGGAAGCAAGCATATAACAGGAAATTTAAAACGTCATACTTTACGAACGTTGCCATCGGAATGGCCGCACAAACTGGCACCGCATTTGCCGAATCAATGTGACGGCCTGCATTGGATGACTGCAACTACGCATATTTTCTAACCGGCCTTTGGCGAACTGGGCGGGGCGAGCGGACAAATACGAAATTCACTTACAAGTTTGTGTGAGCGATGCTTCGCAAAGCGTTTTCTTTTTTCATTAAACGCGGCACGCGTTCCACCGCCGCGCGTTTATTCGTCGCCGCGGTTATTCTTGCCGGCAGCGTTTTTATCTTGAACGCCACGGTTGCCGACGTCCGGCCCTCCAATATTTGGGGCTTAACGTACGGCACTCTTGCGGCCCTTCTCATGGTCGGTGTCGCGCTGTTGGGCGCCCGGCGGCGCATGACAAAATTCGCCTTAAAAGCCCGGCTCGGCAACGCGCAAACGTGGCTGCAATTTCATCTCTACGGCGGCGCGTTGTGCATGCTCCTGACGTTTATGCACACCGGTTTTCGGCAGCCGCACGGCGTTCTCACCTGGTGGCTTTGGTTTCTCAGCATCTGGGTGACGGTGAGCGGTTTTCTTGGCGTTATCTTACAAAAATGGATTCCGCGTTTGCTAACCTCCGGCCTCGCCATTGAAGTGGTTTACGAACGCATTCCCGAGTTGATTGCCGAAATCAGCGAGAAAGTCAATGCGCTCGTTGCCAATTGCACCGAACCGGTAAAAGACTTTTATCAAAAAAATCTCGCCATGGCGCTGGTGACGCCACGGCCGCGCTTGATTTATTGCATTGATATTACCGGCGGCATTCAGGCGCGCCTCAAACAATTTGATTATCTGCGCGGCTTTCTGCCCGCGACTGAAAAAGAAAAATTAGGCGCGCTCGAAGCCTTTTACAAAACCAAACTGGAGATTGACGCGCATTACACGTTGCAGCGCATTTTGCGCTTGTGGCTTTACACGCATGTGCCGGCCTCGCTCATTCTGCTGGTTTTGCTCGGCCTGCATTTATTTGCGGTGTTGTATTATTAGGAAATGTTGCATCTAAGCCCGTTACATAAAAATTTAGAAATTTGAATTCCAGAGAAGATCACAAAAAGAAAAAAGGTACTTTTAGCGAACTGCGGCTCTCAGTCGCGCGCAAGTATGTTTTTCCCGACCGGCGGCGCGCCATGCTGGTTGCCGGCGGCCTGCTGGGTTTTGGTATTTTGAGTTATTATTTAATTGATTTTTTCTTGCTCAAAAGCAGCGTCACCGCCAGCGGCCCGCTTTCATCGTATCATGCGAAGTTTGAGAAAGATTGCGCCTCCTGTCACGAGCCGTTCGGCGACGTGACCAGCAGCAAATGCTCGGTGTGTCATGAGAAAACCGGCGATAAACTCGGCGTGTACACGTTTGCCTCGCATTACGTTTATCGCTCCGGCGAATTATCCCGCGTGCAAACCGCCGCGCCAAAGTTTGCGGCTAAAGAAAATGACTGCGCCGTCTGTCATCTGGAACATCAAGGCCGTGAGGCCGCAGTCACCAGCGTGCCGGATTCATATTGCACTGCGTGCCACGAGTTCGGCTCGTTCAATAAAAATCATCCGGAGTTCCAATTTGCCGCGAAAAAATTGGCCGATGATTCGACGCTGGCGTTCACGCATGTCAAACATGTCAAAGAAATCGTCAAGCGCGAGAAATTGACGGATATTGAACGCGCTTGTTTGTATTGCCATAATCCACAACCGGAAGGCAGGCGTTTCGAAATGATCAATTTCGATACGCATTGCAGCGCCTGTCACTTGACCGGCACGGTTGGGACGCCGACGCTTAAGGTTAAAACCGCTGAAAACATTTTGGAGCCCGGCGTGGAAACGCTTGAAGCGATCCGCAACCGCCGTGGCCCGAATACCGCCTGGGCCTTCAATGTCAATCCGAATGAGTTTCAGTTTAAGCCCGGCAATCGGCTGGTGAAATCACCGGTGCATCACGAAGATCCGTGGGTTTTGGAAAATTTGAAAAGCATTCAGCGCGCGCTCAGCCCGGATCGCGGCTTCGCCGAATTGTTGAAAACTGCCGGTGGAAATTCGACGCCCAACAAAAAAGCCGCCTCGACGGAGATTTACCGGGAAGCGATTCAAACACTGCAGGATTACGCTGCCGGCCTGCGCGGCCGTCCGGAGCCGGAAGTGCAAAAAGAACTGGTTAAAATCGACTCGCTGCTGAAGGTCGCGCGCCACAAGCTGCAGCGCCAGCCCATTTTGAACGGTGATGCCAAATTCGTCTGGCCCGCTGCTAAAATGAATCCAAATTTAGATGCGACGCAGATCGCCGGGCTGAATGATTTAGCCGCTTCATTGACCGAAGCCTGCCGCGAATGCCACACGGTCGAGCACGCGGCGATTTTACGCGTGCAAAAAGATCAGCAGATTTTGCAGCGCGCCGAGTTCAATCATCGCGCCCACATTGTGCAACGGCGCTGTCTCGACTGCCATACGGAAATTCCAATCGTCGCCGCCATCCCGCCAAACGGGACGACAGTTGCGAGCGCGCAAGATCACGCGGCGATACAAAATATTCCCGGCATTGAAAATTGCCGCGCCTGTCACAACGCCAACGAAACTTCCAATCGTTGCGTGACGTGCCACACGTTTCATCCGAACAAAGCGAATCGTTCGAGCTTGTTGCTGTATTTGGATTAGCGTTCGTAGTCACGCTTTTGGGCGTTGATTCTTCGAGCGAAGAAAAATTTTAAAATCAAAGAATTTCTTAATTCTAAAATTTTATCCCTAAAGGGATCACTACCAACGAAAGCGCCACTATGAAAGCGAGACTTTTCTGCACCACCGGTTTTTTCGCCGGCGCAAAGTTTGAGTTCACCAAAGAAGCCACGATTGGCAAACACAAAGGCAATGGCATTGTGCTCGCGCCGCCGATTATCTCGAATCGCCATGCGCGCATTTATTTTGATGACAAGGCCCAAAACTATTTTCTGGAAGATTTGGGCAGCCGCAATGGCACATTGGTCGATGGCGTGCGGGTCAAGAAAAAAGAGAAACTGACGACGCTCAATATCATCACGTTTGCGCAAAAATTTGATTTCATTTTTCAAGTGATCGATAACTACGAGCGCGAATCCGCCGCCAAAGAACCGGTCCCCAATCAATCGGCTGCTCCGGTTGAATCTCAACATCAGCATACTCCGAAACCGACAACGGGAACACGCCACGCGAGAGAAGAAACCGTCGATGTGGAAGCCGTTGATGAACCGCTCAATGGCAAAACCATGCTCGAAGGCGTGCTGCCGGTGCGTGTCGTCCCAGCCGAAAAGATGTCACCAACCCGCAATGGTAGAACATTGGTCGAAGCCATGGCGCTGGGTAAAAAAATGGTGGCCAGCCATCCGGTTTTTCTTTTAGAGTTCAGCAGCAAAGGCCGGCGCTTCAAAACAGTTCAGCTCAAACCCGGCGAGAACTTTCTGGGCCGGGCAGCGGACTGTGAAATCGAAATCGACGACCCGTCGATTTCCCGGCGGCACGCGGTGGTGACGGTGAACGCGGGCAAAGTGTTTGTGAAAGATCTCGGCAGCCGCAATCATACATTTGTTGGCAAGCAAACCGTCCTGGCGGAAACAGAAATTCAACTCGATACGGCGCTGCGTTTTGGTCACGTCGAAGCCCTATTAATCCGGCGCGTGGAGAATAAAGCCTCGCGTATTGGGCATTTGGTTTAAAGACAATTGAATCCGTCATTCGCAGGAATCTTTTCAGTGATCAGAGCCGCCTCAAATACAAACAAGATTCTTGCAGAATGACACCTTAGTTTTGGAAATTTTAATGCACGGAAATAACGAAATTCTCTCCGACGGCACTTTCATCCTCAAGCAGCCCGTGCGGTTGCCGGAAATTTTAGATTTGCTCATTGTCGGTGGCGGCCCGGCAGGAACGGCTGCGGCCTTTCGCGCCAAAGAACTGGGACTGGCCGGGCTGGTCATCGACTTTGACGATGTGATGAAACGCATTCGCGATTACGCCAAAGAGAAGCTGATTTTGCCGGATTACGGCGGCGGGGATAGCATGCAATTTCCCAAAGGCGACGGCTTGGTTTCTTTGTTGCATTTTTCGCCGATTGACAAAGACGACATGTGCCAGCAGTGGAAAAATTTTTATCACGAGTATAGCATTCCCGCGCAAATCGGTGTTGAGTTGCTCGGACTGCAACGGCGTCCAGACGGCGTCTGGCAAGTGCGTGCCTACAATCATCACCGCAAAGCCGAGCAAAATTATCTCACCAAACATGTGCTGATTGCCATTGGGCGCGGCGTGCCGCGGCGTTTTGATATTCCCGGCAACACCGAGGGCATCGCCTATCGCCTGTCGGAAGCCGCGCGTTACGTTGGCGCGCCGGCATTGGTGATTGGCGGCGGCACTTCCGCTGCCGAAGCGGTGATTGCGATTTCACAGGCGAAAATCAAGGCCAATGATGCGACCGCGGTATACTGGTCGTATCGCGGCGATAAATTGCCGAAAGTTTCCAAAGCCCTGGCCGAGGCCTTTTTTGACGCTTACATGGGCAACGGCAATATCCGGCATTATCCGTACAGCGAGCCGGCGGCGGTGATCACTGCCGATGATAAAAAAGAATATCTTTCGCTGCGCACCGACCGCCGCGATCTGAATGGCCGGCCGCGCGAGACTTCGCATCTGGAATTTGCGAAGGAGAATTGCATTGCGTGCATTGGCGAGGATATCCCGAGCGCGCTGTTGAATACGCTGGGCATCAACATGGTCACCGGCGGGCCGGGCAACAAACAACGCTTTGCCGTCACGCCGTTGCTCGAAACGCAACAGCCGAACGTTTTTCTCCTCGGCGATATTTTAAGCCCGGCTTACCTCGAAGCGGAAAATTTTGAAGCCGATCCCAAATCTTTTCAGGAAATCCGGCGGCGCGGCAATATCAAAGCGGCGTTGCGCGACGGTGTGCTCGTGGCCGAGGCGGTGGCGCAAAAACTTGCGGGCAAGAAAGTCATTCGCGTCGATCTTGATTTTCAAGAAGAACGTGTCGAACAAAAATTTGCGGCGGCGAAAACCTCGATTGTGGAAAGCGACGGCCCGCCGAAAGCGAGTCTCGCGGCGGCGCGCTCTGTTGAAGAACAGCAGGCGGTTCTCATTCGCCTCATCTCCGGCAATGTTGAAAGCGACGAATTTTCCGTCACCGCAAACGGCCTCACCACAATTGGCCGCAAAGAGTGTGAGGTCAATTTTCCCGAAGACATGTTGCTCTCCGGCCGGCATGCGTCGATCTCACACGGTCCGGAAGGATATTTTCTCCGCGACGATGGCAGCACCAATGGCGTTTTCATCAAACTTAAAGAAGCGCGGCCAGCGGAAATTTTTAACGGCAATGTGGTCCGTATCGGCAAACAGATGCTATTGTTTGATATTGAAAACGGCGGCGCCTCATTTATTCATATCGATGTGAATGGCAAGCCCTTGAATCGCTTTGAGCTTTCTGGGCAAACCATTGTGCTCGGGCGACAGGCGCCGGATATCACGTTGGATCAGGCCGACATGACGCTGTCGCGCCGGCATTTGTCGATTACATTCAAAGACCGGAAAATTTGGATGAAAGATTTGGGCAGTGCCAATGGAAGTTTTCTTAAAATTAAAAATTCAATTCCGCTGGAGCCGGATGATCAATTTCGCGTCGGCAATCAACTATTAAAATTTTGTTTGAAAAAAGAAGCCGCGCGGCGGACAATTATTTTCAATACGGAAGTTAAGGCGGTCCGAAGTCCGGAGTCCGATGTCCGAAGTCGCAAGCCCGAAGTCCGCAGTGAAAAATTTGAAGAGAGTCATCGCAAGCCCGAAATTAGAAACCGTGAAGCCGAAGAAGCGAAGCCCGAAGGCATGGTTGTGGTCTTCAAAAATTTCGGTAAAAGCTGCCCGTTCAAACCCGGGCAAACCATTTGCGAAATCGCGGAGAAGAACGGTTTGAAATTCAAAGCCGATTGCCGCATCGGCAGTTGCGGCATCGATCCGATTCGCATTATTTCCGGTGTGGAAAATATGAGCCCAATCGGCGATGAGGAACAAGGGACACTGGAAGATATTAACAAGCTCGCCGCCGGGAAATACCGTCTTGCGTGCATGGCCAAGCCGAATGGACCGGTGGTGGTGGAAGTTTTGGAACAGAAATAATTTCGTTCGTAGTAGCGCCTTCAGGCGCTGAATTTTTCGAAGTTACTATTACCTGAGAACGCTACTACAATTTTTTGATAGGAGTAATTTGTCATGTCGTTTCGATTCAAAATGAAGGCGGTGTTGAGTGTGATTGCAATCCGATTGACTTGTCTCGGCCTTTGTGGCTGCGACT
>CAYZFF010000175.1:0-8653 GCA_964477305.1 uncultured Cytophagia bacterium | reverse complement strand
ATTCGAGATTAATTGGAAGGCAATTGAATGGTCGGCTTTTCTGCACATTTTTTATAAAGCAAAATCGTTTTACCTAACACCTGCACCAATTCGGTCTGGGTTTGAGCGGCCAAATCTTCCGCGGTTTCATGGCGTTGGCCAGTGTAATTTTCGAGCAATTTAATTTTGACCAGCTCATGGGCATTGATCGCGTGATTAATCGCGGTGAGCACGCGGGCGTCAATGCCTTGTTGGCCAATCAGCACGACGGGGCTGAGATCGTGGCCGAGTCCACGCAGGTAGCGTTTTTGTTTTCCGGTTAGGGACATAGTGGTTTTGTAAATTTCGTAGTAAACAAAAAAGGCAACTCAATGTAGTTGCCTTTTTATGTGGAGCTGACCGGGATCGAACCGGCGACCTCGTGAATGCCATTCACGCGCTCTCCCAGACTGAGCTACAGCCCCAGCAAATAATCAGCAATAAACGCTCGCTGAGACAGCTTTTATAATAAACATTTTCGGGTTAAAACGCAAGTGGAATTTTGCCACGCAAATATTTTTAATATCTCATTGTGGCGGTTTGGGCTTTTCGGGGGTTGTCCATGTATGCGCCGGTGGTGGGGGCGGTGGCGTTTCATAGCGATACCCTCTGCCGTCTTTTTCCATCGCCCTTCTGGTGCTGTCGGCCATACGCCGGTGCAAGCGCGCCTGTTCCATGTTAAATTGGCGCATCGCGCGGACAGAGCGTTTGATGCTGTCGGCCATTTCGGTGCTCCACGCCATTGACCAACCAGCCAACTCCGGATTTACAGTTACAACTTTCTGCATACTATCGGCAATCTGTAGGTGCATTTGCATACGCCGCATTTCAATCTTCAACCTCGGCAGCTCGCGTGACAGCGCGCGGAGAGAATGATTGACTTCGCCCGGGTGCACAACAATCGCCCGCGGCGCGTGCGCCGCAACCGCTTCCGCGTGTGCGATCGCAATTTCAGCAATGGCAGCGGTGTCGATTTCAACGACAAAATTGGGATTGACTCGATACAATGGTCGCCGGGCAGGTGGAGGCAGGGTGGAGTCAACTGGCGGCGGCAACGGCACCATGCGTTGCCACTCTTTTTCAAATTTGGCGAAGTCCTCAACACTTTCGCTGAATGCAATGAGGCCTTCCCGACGCTGCGCTTGGTTTTCCTCTTTTTCTAACTCCGCTTCAACTTTCGCCCTTTCCGCTTCGCGAATCGCAGTGATCAGGCTATCGACTTGTGAGCGGTCAAACTTTTTTCCTTCGGCTTCGGCGTTGAGAATCATCACTGCGACGTCTTTGAAGCGCTCGTCGCTGACTTTGCCGTCCAGCGCCTTTTCACTAAAATCATCAAATTCTCTTTGGACGTGGTTTTTTTGCTCTTCCGGCACCATGGCTAAAAGTTTGGAGCCTAAAAATTCCATCGACCGGTTAATGACAGCGTCATCAAAGTTATCATTTGGCGACAGCGCAAAAAAGATGGCAGTGGTTACGGCCAATGCGCCGATAAACTTCAGCAAAGTGGGCAAAGTGTCCTTCATACGATTTTCCTCTTGATCGTATATTTAGACGGCATCAGCCGATAAAAAGTTGGCTTAACTGCATGAATAATTTTTACAAGCTACACAAATTAAAGCAGAAAGCAAAGCGTTTTCTGCCCCGTCACTTCCACGCGGCACATGGCAAAGTGTTGTTAACAAGAAAAGACTAAAGTTAGCGAAATTCACTAAAATTTTGTCGCACTTTTGCAGCATAGCTGTTTTTTTTCGGCAACTCTGAACATCGCGAAATTTGTAATATATAAACCGGTGTAGCGCTTTATGAGATCAAATAGATAGCCGGGAGGCCTTGAACGCACAAAAAATTAGTTTGCCATCTCGGCATGGGCTTTGTATTTAAAATTGCAGAATCACAGAAACGCGCACGCAACTTTGACTTTACATCTCTGTGGAGAGTACGATCAAAATCACGTCGGATCGGCTGTAAAACCGAAGTTTGCTTAAAAATTCTTCGGAAAGTCTGCCCTGCCGCAGGCCAGAGGATGGAGCCAATTTAACTCAAAGGATTGGGCTATGAGAAAGGTTGAAGTGGGTTTACGCGTTGCGGCGTTGCAACTTAACACTTGGGCTTTATTCACGCAGGGGAGAGGCAAGATTGCACAGCGTAGTCTACAGATTGTCGCGTTGCTGTTGTTTGGTTTAATGATTACGGTTTTCAGCTTAGCACATTTTTCTGCAAAAGATACGCTTGAGGCGAAGGGTGCTCCGATTCGTGCGGAATTTGCAACCGCCGAGCGCCAGGGCACGCATGGTGCAACCGAAGAGGCCATGTCAACGCCAGCGGTACAATCCGACATTGTGTTACCAGATATTTTTATTCCGGTCCCTGCCGACTTCATTGTGCCTGCCCCAAATCATTCTTCTGCACCGGCGACGAAAAACGGAACTTTTAAAAATTCGGAGCGTTAAGTTAAGTGCATCGCCACGACGGGCGATGAAAGAAGAATTGCCAAACGGTTGCACGAACAGGGCATGATAAAAGTAAGGCGACGTTTCGCCGGAATTGCAACATGCAGGGAAGTATGTTGCCGGCGCAGCGAAGCCCTCGCGTCAGGGAAGCCACTACGTAAACGGCGCAATGGATGCGAGGAGATCCCCAACCGCTTCAGGCTTTATTCCAAGAAAGGCTTGCACGGTGGGCATGCTCACCGGAGCTCGTTCTCAGCAGGGAAGTGAAAACGAGTTCTGTTTTTTTCTCCGGGGCTTACCAATTGTTCTCCCTCCACTTTTTGCTTTTTATCTTCCGCCAAATTACTTAGATTGAAGAATGACGTGAGCCGGGTTGAGTTATCGGCTTCGATTCGTTTTCATCGCCTCGACGCTTCGGGAGAATTTTATTTTGCGTTACCAAAACGAATTCAAGCGCATGGATATTTTTCGCTGCCGCCACGATAGCCATGAGCATTTCGAATATAAAGTCTCCGCATTTCATATTCTGGAGCGCAAAGGTTGCTTCCCGCATGGATGCGTTTATTATCGCTGGCGCTGTAAATTATTTGAAAAAGGCAAGGCCTGCATTCGCGGTTACAAGCACATCGGGCGTTTATGCCCCGGTTGCTCGCATTTTGTGGAAGAAAAAGTTTGCAATGTACCCGAATTAAAAATCGCGGCAACGGCTTATGACGCCTGGCACGAACGTTATCGAGATTTCGCGGCGTGGGTGGAGCAAAAGCAAAATCGCGCGGCGCAAATTCTCGGCGTGGTTTCGGGGATTAAACCCCGGTTTCAGCGGATTATTTATCCCAAACAAGACAACTTGCGGCTGCGTGGTTTTCAGATTTCTTTCTCCGAAGCTTTTGTGGACATGGATCACCTCGATGACGATTGTTACGCTGTGGTGAGCGGGGAATTTCAAGATCGTTTGCAATTGACACCAGGGATGCGCCTGGAATTCCGTGCCACGTTCACGTTGAATCGGGGGCGCGTGGTGTTCGAAAAAATTCATCGCGCTGAAATCGTCGAGCGGGGCTCGGCTGCGCTCGCCACAAGTTCAAATGAACTTGATGCAGGATTGACTGAGCGCGATGAGACTGAGCGCGACGAAGTCCCCACGCCGGCGGCAGAATGGAATTCCAGTAAGGCACTGGTCGCGCGTGCCATCGCCACTGGTTTTGATTGGCAGCCGGCAAAATGTTTGAAGTGCAAGTACGGTGTGCTCGCCGACGTTGAAGATCGCCGCCAACCGCAAGTGATTGAGCGCCGCCAACTCTTCTGTTTGCAAGGCGTGCCGCATCCTGATGTTTGCCCGCTTATTCCTGGCAAATCGCTCGGTGAGGATGAGTGTCAGAAGTGAGCAGTAAGCAGTATTCAGTAAGACACAAATGGCGACTGAATACTGCTTACGGACTACCGGGGTGCAGCGCGCTTTCCAGCCTCTCTCGCAGAACCGCCAATTCCTTGGATTTGAAAGAAGTTTTGGTTTTTTCCAAAACATAAATGCCATCACGGATCGCTTCGGTTAATTCGACGTGCCGCGGGCAGTTGAGCAGTTGGCAAACCTGTTCTTTGGGTTTATGATGGGTCAACGCTTGCGTTAGATCGCGCAAATCAAAGACGCTGGCTAAAATATTTTTGATGGTGTAATGCAAAAAAACATCGACGTCAACAAACGAGGGACTCGCCGGGGCAAGATTTTTGAGGCCGTCTAAACTTCCCAACTCATTCTGCACTTCGTGCATGCGGTGGCGTAGCCGGTAAAATTGGCGAAACGTCTGCGAGCGAATCACCGACTCGCGTACCAGCTTCAGAAAATCCTCGATAATCACCGGCTTCATCAAATAGCCGACGACGGAGAGCCGGGTGGATTTGACCGCCGTGTCAAGCGACGGATAGCCGGTGACGAGAATGACGGGCAAGCCTTCACGAATCGCCGGCAAACTTTCAATCAACTCCAATTCGTTGTTCCCCGGCATTTTGATGTCGGCGATTAAAAGATCATATTCGCCTTGCGATAACAGCGTTTTGGCGGCTTCCGCATCAGGGGCACAATCACATTCATAACCTTCTTCACGCAATAAATCCGCGTGGGCTTCCAGAAAATTTTTTTCGTCATCCGCCATCAAAATCTTACCAAGTCGTAACATGATTTCCTCCGTTGGCAACAGCATCATTATTTTTGAGTGCTAGCGCTATTTTAAAAACCGTGCCGCCCGCAGGTTTGTTTTCATACGTGATGGTTCCCTGCATGGCTTCGACCAAATTTTTGCAGATGGACAGACCGAGACCCATGCCGCCGGTGGTGGATTGGCTTTTGGTGGTAAAGAACGGTTCGAAGATCCGCGAACCGACTTCTTCTGATATCCCCGGACCTTGATCGGCAACCGCAACATGCAATTGTTGGTCGGCGATCTCTGCGGTGATGCGGATGACGCCATCCGGCGGCGAAGCTTCCACCGCGTTTAAAACAAGGTTATAAATAATTTGCCGCAACATGTTTTCCGGGAGTGTGATCAAATCGCGGGCGCGTTCCGCCTCCAATTCAAAACTGACCTGGCGCTCGTGGCTTTCCGACTTGAGCAAAACGAGAATTTCGGTGAGCGTTTCATCGAAGTGGAACTTTTGGGGAGATTCTTGATACGGCCGATGCAAGTCGAGCATCTGGTGTACGATTTTCGCGATGCGATCGATCTCTTTTTCAATCGTGTGCACGTAACGATAATGCCGATCCTGCTCTGGAATGGAACGGCTAATGAGCCGAAACGCCGTGCGGATAAAGCCGAGAGGATTGTTGATCTCGTGCGCAATGCGCGCTGCCATGCGGCCGGTGGCGGCTAACTTTTCACTCTCGATGTGTTGTTTTTCCAACTCGCGAATGCGTTCGGTGCGCTCATCTACGAGCAACTTTAACGTGTTGGTATATTTCTGTACCTGCTCTTCCAGGGCTTTGCGTTCAGTAATATCTTTCGCAATGCCGGCAATGCGATAAACTTCGCCGCTCGCGTTGCGAATGGGAAAAGCGCGATTGAAAATCCAGCGCCAACCGCCGTCCGGCCGCTTAATGCGATATTCGCAGCTATAAGTGTCATGCATGCCGGATTTAACCCAGCGATTCATCGCAGCAAAGGCCGGCTCGTGGTCTTCCGGATGAATGGCTTTGCGCCAAGTTGTAGGATCTTTTAACAAACTCTGGCAGGAACGTCCCCAAATTTTTTCATAAGCGGGGCTAACGTACAACGTGCGGCGTAAGTCGCCGGTATCGAGCCAGAAAACGTCGGCGATATTCTCGGCGAGTTGGCGAAACCGTTCTTCACTTTCCCGCAATTCTTTCGTGCGGGCAAGAACGCGCTGTTCGAGTTCTTCGTTTAGCCGCCGGATTTCTTTTTCGATGTTTTTGCGTTCGGTAATGTCTTCGCAAACGATCAGCACTACCGTTTTGCCGTCGTGCCGTTGCACGGTACGCACATTTTCACCGACCCACAAAATTGTGCCGTTTTTGCAGACTTTGCGAAATTCCCAATAATGGGACCGTTCCTGATGCCGAAGACAATCTCGCATTTTTTGCAAAACGCCCGGTTTATCATCTTCAAAAAAAACGTTCAACACCGACTGGCCGATTAATTCTTGGGCAGTGTAACCAAGCTGCTCGGCGCCATAGCGATTGACCGAAAGCACGATGCCATCTGGATCAACGGTGAAGTACATGCTGGGATTATCTTCATACAAAGCCCGATAACTTTCTTCGGAAATGCGCACCTCCGCATGCAGACGCGCATTGTCAATCGCCAGGGCGGCTTGGTTGGCAAAAGTGACCAACAGGGCTAGGTCATCCTCTGTAAAGGCGTGGGCGCGGGTAGCATCGAGGCTGATGACACCCAGAAAGCGATCTTGTATGAGCAAGGGCGCTACCACCGCGCTCTGAATCTTCTGCATTTCTGCGATCTCGCCATGATATTGCAGCGCAGTTTGCTCGCGCACATCTTTGATGACGAGCGGTTGACGGCGCAACGCGGCACGGGCGACATAGCCCTCATGAGGAGGAAAAAATATTTGCGCCACACGTGGATCGGCATAACCATACATGCTGTTCATACGCAAACCCTGTGCGGCTTCGTCCCACAACATAATGGTGCCTTTTTCCATCGCCGGGATCGCTTCACGGGATGCTTCTAAAATTTTGATCAACAGACTGTCAAGGTCGATTGTGCTCAACAGCGACTGATTGGCTCGCACCAATGCGGCTTGCATGTGCGTGTAACGTTCGCGAATGTCATGGTTGGATTTTTTGTCCGTGATGTCAATGAATGAAGCCAACAAGGCTGGTTCACCATCGAAAGTGAGAGAGCGCACGGAAGCGAGTATCCAGAATATCCGCTGACTCGCGGTTTTTGCTCGCAATTCGTAACCGTCAATGTCGCCGGAAGTTTCGAGCTGAGTTAGAATGGCTTGGCGATCATTGGCATCGGCATAAAAATCGATAGCTTTGCGACCGATGATCTCGTGGCGGGGCGCATCAAAAGTCCGGCAAGCTTGTTGATTGGCGTATAAAACCGTGCTGTCAGAGCGCCGCGTGATAATCGTGGGAATAGGAGAAGTTTCAAAGATGAGTTGCAGGCGCTCATGTTCGCGCTGCGCTTCTTGGTCCTGTTTACGGTAGGTGATATCGCGGAGAATAGTTTGCACCGCCGGCTGGCCATTGTAAGTAAAAGGAATGCCGTACGACTCGACCGCGATAATTTGGCCGTCCACACGCAACGCCGTCATTTCCGTGATTGGCGTAGCGCGGTTGGTTGAGGTAATTTGCTGCATACGATTGAGCACGCGCTCACGTTCTGCCGCCGGTACGAAATCCATAATCGCCGCTCCAACCAACTGGGCGGAATCCTCGATGCCAAACAATTTAGCGCTGGCCGGATTCGCATATACAAATTTGCCGTTTTGATGAATGACAATCGCATCCGGCGAACGTTCCACTAAGTTGTGATAACGTTCTTCGCTTTCGCGCCGCGCGGCTGTGGCGTTATTCAAAGCGATGGCCCGTTGTTGATCGCGGCTGCGCAGCGTCTCAAAGCGCTCCAGCGCGCGAACGCGAATGGTATGAATAACGAGAGATAACACGGAAGCACAGAACAAGGCAAAGCCCAAATGCAACCATTCCGCCATGGGAGGCGAGGCCCAAAGCATAAGGCCGCTGCCGGCGAGTATCGCCAGGCCGACGGCCAACAGCCAGTGCACCGAAAGCGAGATAAATCCGGCTCCAATCACCAGCAATAAAAGGTCAATGCTCTGCCGCGACTCCGGCATAAACCGCATAACGTAGAGGCAAATCATCAACACCAAAACTGCGAGCATTGCGCCAACCGGATTGGCCCAACGATATGGAATCGGCCAACGTTCCAGCGCCACACGGAACCCAAACATGGCAACGGCCGCGATTGCATTCACCACGACCAGCAGAGCGGCGCCGGCCGGCGGTGAAAATATCGGCGCTGCGACGGTGAACACAACCAGCAGCACACTCAAGCCCGTTGCAATCGGTTTGAGGCTGTCACGCACAATGAGATTGAACGCAACAACTAAATCAGCCTCAACCGCTTGATCGGCTGTCGCCGAGTTGTCTTGTTGAAGTCGCGAAATCATAACCGTTACAGTTTGCTGCTGTCGTGAAGTTTGGGGTGATTGCAAAACAAAAAGGGCGCAGTTCGCATCATCCATGTTACATGATAATTCGACTGCGCCCTCGCCGTACGGTTTTTCTTATGACGCCGTCTGTATGACAAGAATCGCCAGACGGTTTAAAATAAATAAATGAATGCTCAGTTGCAATGTTTTTTTGAAATAAAGCCGGTAAAAATTTTATGGGGGAGCATGAATTTTACCCAAATGTCACAATTTTTTTCTTGTATCTGTCTGGATTTTTTTTATATTGTCTATAGTAGACTTCTGATTTTTGGATTAAGGACGGTCGGTTTTTCCGATACAGGAGGTTAAAATCTCAGAGGCCTCGCGGAGAAAAATTTTGCTAAAATCATAGCCGTCTTTTCGGTCGGGATTAGACCCGCAAGTGAAGGCGTAATCGTAGCACTCAGTAACAAATGAGTGTGGCGGTTGCGCCTTTTTTGTTTAATAGCCGATAGCAGGGTAGGGGATTGTAATAA
>CAYZFF010000174.1:0-8667 GCA_964477305.1 uncultured Cytophagia bacterium | reverse complement strand
TCCTGCGAATTAAAAAAACGCAAACGCGAACGATCAACTTCTCCCGCCGTTTTTAAAAGCTGTTCCATTTGATTGTTTTCGCAGCCGAGGCCGAGCACGAGCACGCCGCCGGCGTTGGGATGCCGCAGCAATCCGGCGAGCACTTTTTGCGTGTTGCGCAAATCATCGCCGAGCTGGCTGCAGCCATAGGGATGCGAAAAAGAAAACACGCCGTCGATTTTCGCTTCGGCAAATTTTTCGCGGCAAATTTTGGCAATGCGTTCTGCCGAGATGTTCACACAGCCGACAGTATTGAGAATCCAAATCTCGTTGCGCGTGCCGACTTTGCCGTTGGCGCGGCGGTAGCCATGAAAAACCCTTCGACTTCGCTCAGGGTGACACTCGACATTGGGCTGCGCTATTTTGTCAGGCTGAGCGGAGTCGAAGCCAGGTTCATATTTATATTCCAACACCTCCGCAAGATCGGTACGGAGATTGTGCGAATGCACCCACTCGCCCGCCCAAATATCTCGCGTTGCGTGGCCGATACAATGGCCATATTTGAAGATTTTTTCCTGTGCCCGAATAGCACGGATGGCGAGTTTATGGCCGGCAGGAACGTTTTCAGCGAGGGTAACTTCGATATTGCCAGCGGCGACACCCATTCTTCTTTCAAGCGACGTGAGCGCAATAGCAACGTTATCAGCAGGATGAATATGCAAAACTTTTGGAATCATTTATATTAGTCGCTTTTAGGCAAGTTTGTACGCTCTCTTCGCCAAATCATACGCCAGCGCGCGGCTCATGCGGCGCGCATCGTCCATATCAATAATATGGCGCGCCACCAAACGCGCAAGAAAATTCGAATCGACGCGCCGATTCAAATCATGGCGCGCCGGAATCGACGGGAAAGCGCGGGTGTCGTCGTTGAAGCCGGCGGTGTTGTAAATGCCGGCGGTCTCGGTCACGCGCGCGCGAAAGCGCGTCATGCCTTCGATGCTGTCGTGAAACCACCATGGCGGGCCGAGCTTCAGCGCCGGATAATGTCCGGCCAGTGGCGCCAGTTCGCGCGAGTAAGTTGATTCATCGAGCGTGAACACGATGAGTGTGAGACGCGGATCGTTGCCGTGCTTATTCAATAACGCATGCAGATTACGTGTGTATTCAGTTTGCAGGGGAATGTCGCCGCCTTTATCGCGCCCGAATTTCTTGAAAATGAATTCATTGTGATTGCGCCATGAGCCGGGGTGAATTTGCATAACCAAACCGTCTTCGACGCTCATGCGCGCCATTTCCACCAACATATGCGCGGCAAACTGCGCAGCGTCATCTGCGCTTGTTTTATTTTGCAACGCGCGTTGAAATATCGCCTCGGCTTTGTGTGGGGATAATTCATGGGTATAGGGAATAACAACGGCGTGATCCGTTGCCGTCGCGCCCATGGCTTTGAAAAACTCGCGGCGATTCTCAAGCGCAGCAATAAAACTTTTGTAGGAATTAATCTCAAACCCAGCCGCTTGTGCCAGCGCCTGCAAACTGTCGCGCCATTTCTCATCGTCCAAATTAACAACGGCATCGGGGCGAAAGCATGGAATAACTCGCCCTTTCCAGCCGGAGTCTTTTATTTTTTTGTGATGTGACAAATTATCACCCGCCGCATCGGTTGTAGATAAAACTTCGATATTGAAGCGCTCGAACAAGGCACGCGGCAAAAACTCCGGCGAACGCAGTTTTTCTTGAATATACTCGTAAATCTTCAAAGCATTCTGGGTGTTGAGTTTCTCGGCCACTCCCAAAACTTCGACAAACTCATGCGACAACCACGCGCCGGTCGGCGTTCCGGCAAAAAGATAAAAATGCTCCGCGAAAATTTGCCAAATTTTACGATGATCCGATTCCACCGGTGAACCGTCGCAGGTGGGCACGCCAAGCTCTTCCAGCTTAACGCCCTGCGAATACAACATGCGAAAAATATAATGATCCGGAATGATGATTAATTCAGTCGGATCGGGAAACGGCGCATTATCCGCGAGCAACTTCGGGTCAACATGGCCATGTGGGCTGATAATCGGCAAATCTTTGATCTCCAAATAAAGCTCGTGCGCGATGCGCCGCACTTGGGGATCGGGGTCAAAGAAGCGATGTTCATTTAACATATAGTTTTACTCTGTTATCTTCGCGGCCTCCAATTTCGGCACGAGGAGATGAATGACCAACAACGCCAGCAGATACATCGATCCAGCGATGATGAAGATTGGCACGTAGCTGCCAGTGCGTTGCAGAATCTCACCGACGACGAGGGCGATCAACATCCCGCCAATGGCGCCGCCCATGCCGCCAATGCCAGTGACGGAGCCGACGGCTTGTTTGGGAAACATATCCGACACCAGCGTAAAAATATTTGCCGACCAGCCTTGATGCGCTGCGGCGGCGAGCGAAACCAACGCGACAGCGACCCATAAATTCGAAGCTTGCGCGGCAAAGATGATCGGCACCACCGCGAGCGCGCAAACGAGCATGGCGGTTTTGCGCGCGCGATTCGGCGACCAGCCGCGTTTCAAAAGTGACGACGATAACCAGCCGCCGCCGATGCTACCAACGTCGGCGACGAGATAGATCACGACAATCGGCAAGCCAATGGAACTGAGATCGAGTCCGTGATTACGTTTCAGAAAATCCGGAATCCAAAAAAGATACACCCACCAGATCGGATCCGTCATAAATTTGCCGATGGTAAAGGCCCACGTCTGGCGATGCGGAAATAGTTTTTTCCATGGAATCGGTGTCGATGACTCCGGCGGATCGCTGCGGATATAATTCAACTCGGCGCTGGAAAGACGAGGGTGTTGCTCCGGCGCGCGGTAAAGCGGCAGCCAAAAAATTATCCAGACCAACCCAATTGCGCCAGTAGCGATGAACGCCCATTGCCAGCCCCAATGCAACGTGATCCACGGCACGACGAGCGGCGTAATGATCGCGCCGACATTACTGCCGGAATTAAAAATGCCGGTTGCCAGCGCGCGCTCTCTTTTCGGAAACCATTCGGCGACGGTTTTGATGGCAGCCGGAAAATTTCCAGCCTCACCAAGGCCGAGCATAAACCGCGCGAGCGCAAAGCCTGCAGCCGCACCGGTGAGGAGTACGAATGATGGTGGATTGATCAGCACCGTTGGCATTTGCAAACCGGGAAACAAATTAGCGGCACCATGCGCCATCGCCGCAATACTCCAGACCACCAGAGCCACAGCGAAACCTTTGCGCGTGCCCAGTTTGTCCATCACGCGGCCCGCCAGCAAAAGGCCGATGGCATAAGCCAATTGAAAGCTGAACACGATCGCGGCGTAATCCAGCTCGCTGAATTTGAATTGTTCTTGCAGCGTCGATTTTAGCAACCCGAGTACCTGGCGATCAATGTAGTTGATCGTCGTGGCGAAAAACAATAGTCCGCAAACGATCCAGCGAAAATGACCCACGCGAGGTTTTTCAACTTGTGTATTCGTTGACGCTATTGACGTTGCAATTTTCATAAAGCTCCCGTGCATTAAAAGTTAACGAAGCTGATCTATGCGTACGCCGTCCATATCCTCAAAAGCTTGATTTTCGCCGCCCATCGCCCAACAAAAGGCATACGCGCTCGTTGCGGCGCCGCAATGAATCGACCAACTCGGCGAAATGACCGCCTGCCGATTTGCCACCACGAGATGGCGCGTTTCTTCGGGTTGCCCCATGAAATGAAACATGCGCGCGTTTTCGGGCAAATCAAAATACAGGTACACTTCCATGCGGCGCGCATGCGTGTGCGGCGGCATGGTGTTCCAAATCGAGCCGGCCTGCAATTGTGTAAAACCCATCACCAATTGGCAACTTTGAATACCACCGGGATGAATGTATTTGTAAATCGTGCGCTGGTTCGCGCTTTCCGGTGAGCCGAGTTGAACCGCGGCGGCTTCGCTAAAACGTGCGACGCGGGTTGGATAAGTTTGATGCGCGGGAAAACTCATGAGAAAAAATGCTGCGGGCGTCGAGGAGTTTTCGCTGCTGAAAATAATTTCTTTGGCGCCGCGGCCGATATACAGCATGTCGCGATTAGCCAAATCGAAAATCTTCGTATCGACAACGACTTGTCCCGCGCCGCCGATATTGAGCACACCGATTTCGCGGCGTTCGGCAAAATAATTCGCTGCCAATTCTTTGGTCGTGGCCAACGCGAGTTTTTCCTGCCGTGGAACTGCCGAGCCGATGACGGCGCGATCATTTTCCGAATAAACTAAATTCACGGTATCCGGTTGAAATAAATTTTCCAGCAAAAAAGCTTCGCGCAGTTCCGCCGTGTTCATGCTCTTCGCGCGAACGGGATCGATGGCTGATAAAATTTTCATTGTCACTCTTTTTATGCAGACTGGAAGTCTGCGCTACTACACTGTTGCCAAAATTTATTAACTTGTCACCCTGAGCGAAGTCGAAGGGTGCGCTACGTTATTCAATCACCAACGGCGCGTTCAATTCCGCGACGGTTTGATTGAGATAAGATTCAAACGCTTCGGCAGTTTTGATGCCGTTGGGTTCTTGTTCCCAAGCTCCCAGAAAATAGTAAGTCAATTGTCCGTTTGCCGGTTTGAGCACAATGACAAGGCTGTGTTGATCTTCGGTTATTTTGATCAGATTATTCTTGTGATACAAAACGGCCATGCCGAGACGATCTTGCGCTAAGCTTTGTTTGCCGTAAGTCGCGAGATAACTCCAACCTTCGTTCGCTTCCGGCGACATGAGCATTTTCGTGCTATCAAGTTTCACGATGCCCGTACACAAATTCTCCGGGCTGCCGGAGATGTTGACGACATGTTTAGTCAAGCGGCTGCCGGCGGTGATCGATAAATCAGAAATTAGATTATAAAAACTATTTCCAATTTTCCAACCTAAATATTTGGTTTGAATTTGCGACTGCACGACGCCGTTTGCCATAATTGCACAGGTGATGCTGTCGGTTTGCGCCACGCGATTGGCTTTGTCTTCATGCCACATCGCGAGCGAGCCGAGGCCAAGCGACTCGCCGACTTTCAAAACATCCATGCCCCAGTCCAGCATCGTGTGGTATGAATCGAAGCCATCCTGCCCGACGTTTTGCAAAACCATCGCCGGCGTTTTTTTGCCGAAAATATCCGTGGCATTGCGCCAATCGAGATAAAAACGATAACCGACTTTATCCGACTCCCAGCCGGGGCCTTCGTAGCGGATATAAAAGGAGTGGTCGGTATGCTCCGGCGGCACTCGCAACGCTTGCACGTTTTGAAACGCGCCGCCTTCATATTTGCGATTCACGAATTTGCCGCCAACTTTATGCGAGAGTTCCGCTTGTGTGCGTTTGGGATATTCACGCGCCAACACGCCGGATTGAGCATAGCGGATAGTCAACGTTTTCGTTTCATTCGGCGCGAAATCAGCGATGCACACAATTTGATCGGCGTTGCCATCGTCGTTAAAATCATTCGTTTGACTGGCTAATTCTTGGGCATCGTGCAAAATCACAAAAGCTTCGTCGTTAAAATTCGGCGTTTTGGTTTTGAGTTTCGCCAGTTCCAAAAAGATGGCAGCATCTTGGCGCACCAAAGCGGCTGGATTTTTTACGGAGAGAGTTATTGACTCCGGATAAATTTTGGAGAGAGGATTCTTACCCTCATCTTTCGAGGAGCATCCGCAGAGAAATAAAATAATTCCGAGAGCTAATAGAGGTTTCATAAATGAACTTTCGAGTTATACGCGAAAGAGATAGCGCGCAACATAAATGTTGCGCTACATTTTTTCCATCTCGACACTGGCCATAATAAACGCGCCGACGCCTTTGAGATCATTTTTCACAATCGGCGTGCTGATGTAATACTCATACGAGCCGTCACGATAGGGATTGCCGCCGAGTCCGGCGACTTGGCAAACTTGCGTGAGGTTGACCGAGCCATTCGGTTCAACTTCGATCAACTTTTGGATGAGACCTTCATAAGCTTTTTTCGCGACGGGAAGAAATTCCTCACCGAGATAACCAAGGCGAATCGCTTTGGCCATTGCGTAAACAAACATTGACGACGCGGACGATTCAAGAAAATTGCCTTCACGTTTGCCTTGATCGACGACTTGATACCATAGGCCGGTTTCCGAATCTTGATACTTCACGAGTGTTTGACATAAGCCGCGAAAGATCGTTAGAATTCTTTCCCGTTTGGGATGATCGGCGGGCATAAAATCCAAAACGTCGACGATGCCCATTGCGTACCAGCCCATGGCGCGGCCCCAAAAATTAGGCGAGCAGCCGGTGACGGGATTGGCCCACTTCTGCTGTCTGCTCTCATCCCAGCCGTGATAAAACAAACCGGTGGTGGAGTCGTGCGTATGGCTGGCAACGAAAATAATTTGATTCGCGATATCATCAAAAGCTTCGGGGCGATTGAACATTTTCGCAAATTCGGCATAAAACGGCGAGCCCATGTAAATGCCGTCCAACCACATTTGCCACGGATAAATTTTCTTGTGCCAAAAGCCACCCTCCTTCGTACGCGGATGCGTCTCGAGCTGCTGCATATTCAAAAACGCGGCTTTCTTATATTTCTCATCGCGTGTGGCATTGTACAAAGTCAAAAGCAATTTGCCGGGAGTCACATGATCAATGTTGTATTCTTCCAACGCATAGGTTTTGATGCTGCCGTCCGGCTCGACATAAGAATCGACGAATTTCTTGATATAGGCAAAGTATTTTTCATCGCCGGTCTGCCGCCAGACTTGTTCCAGCCCTTTTAAAAAAACCGCGGTTTCATAAACCCACGACGTCTTTTTGCCAGCATCGAACAAAAACGAATCGCCGCGACGCTGCATTTCGGATTCTGCCATGCGAACCGACCACGGCACGTGATTCGTTGCGACCGCTTGCTCGCCCTGATTATTTGAGCGACAGGACGCCAACAAGATGAGCATCATTAAAGCCAGCGCTGCAAAGCCACCGGCAAAATAAGGCCGTGCTCGCGAATGGAGGTTGGTCATGCTTTCGTCTCCTTTATATGTCATTCCGGAGGAATCCTGTTCCAATCGAGCACAGTGCTGATTAACGGACAAGATGCTTTCAGCATGACATTTTAGCAATTCAGTCATTTTTCAAGCTCAAAACATGGGGATTCACTTCGGGCGCCAGTTTTATTTTCTTTCCGGCATCCAATAAATTCGTGTTGATCAAATTGATCTTTGCCGTCTTGTTTCCCGACAACGCGAGAAAAGTCTCTGCCTCCGCTGAATAACCGGCGCGGTCAATCGTGAGGTTCGCGCTATTATGAAACGCCAGCACCGGCCCTTTTTGTGAAATTATTTCGACATTGATGAGTTTGATGCCATCCGCATTCAAGCCGAGCACGCCTTTTTCAGCGGAGATCGAAACGTTTTTCAATTCGATATTTTGCAACGGCATTTCCGGCAGACCCAGCAACTCCACGGCCTGCGCTGCGCCGCGAGCCGTGATGTCGCTGAAAAAAATATTCTTAAATTGCGGCGTCGCTTCTGTCGCGGCGAAAATTTCTTCGGAGACGGCAACGCCGGATTGGCCGGGATCAGCGATAGGCGCTTGGCCGCTATAAAACATATTGAACGTGATTGCTGCCGCTGGAATATCTTTCATAAAAATGCGTTTGATGTAAATGTTCTCGACCACGCCACCGCGGCCGCGCGTGCTTTTGAAACGCAGACCGGTATCCGTGCCGATAAACGTGCAATCGCGAATTTCAACGTTGCGCACACCGCCGGACATTTCGCTGCCGATGACGAAGCCGCCGTGGCCGTGATAAACCACACAATCGTAAATCTGCACGTTCTCCGTCGGCATGCCGCGTTTGCGGCCCGCTTCGTCTCTGCCGGATTTCAAACATATCGCGTCGTCGCCGACGTCGAATTTGCAATTGTAAACGGCGACGTTGCGACAAGATTCCAGATCGAGGCCATCACCGTTTTGCGAATACCACGGATTTCTCACGGTGATGTTGCGAATAGTAATGTTCTCGCTCATCAGCGGGTGCAAATTCCACGCAGGCGAATTTTGGAACGTTGGGCCATCGAGCAGAATTTTTTTGCAGCGGCTCAATTGCAACAGCACCGGGCGCAAAAAATCGCGCGCGTTTTCATAGCCTTCGCGTTGTGATTGCGGATTGTTTTTTTTCAGATTCTCAAGATATTCCGCGCCGTTCATCGCTTCGGCAGAGGGCCACCATGTGGTTCCTTTTTGATCCAGCACGCCGCCGGAAGCGAGCAATTCTTTCCACTGCATGTCCGTCATTTTAAATTTTTTCACCGGGCGCCACGCTTCGCCGGCACCGTCGAAAACGCCCTCGCCGGTGATGGCGATATTTTCCAAATTCTCGCCAAAGATCGGCGACATGCAGCGATATTCCGGCCGGCCTTCGAACCACGTGTCGATGAGCGGGTAATCTTTGCGGTTCGAGCTGAAGATCACCAGCGCGCCTTTTTCGGTATGCAGGTCGATGTTGCTTTTCAATTGAATCGGGCCGGTGAGCCAAATGCCCGCGGGAATCACGACGCGTCCGCCGCCGGCATTCGCGCAGGCGGCAATGGCTTTGGCGATGGCCTCGGTATTCATGGTTTTGCCGTCGCCGATGGCGCCGTAATCCACGATGTTGAATTTTTTATCCGGAAACGAAGGCA
>CAYZFF010000173.1:0-8694 GCA_964477305.1 uncultured Cytophagia bacterium | reverse complement strand
GCGTTGCACATGGAAGACATGGAAGAGACCACGGAATTTGCGCCGGCGGGCACGGGCAACTTTTTCACGTTTCGCGATATTGCCATCGGCCTCTCCTTCGCGCGCAAGATGACGGACAAGTTCAGCTTCGGCACGACGGTCAAGTATATTGAAGAAACGTTGGCCGAAGTTGAAATGCGCAGCGTCATGGTGGATCTCGGCATGTATTATTGGACCGGCTTTCGCTCGACGCGCTTTGCCGTGGCGATTACAAATTTCGGCCAACAACTCACCCCAAGCGGCTCGCTCACACGCCGCGATGGCACAACGGTCAACAAGTTCCAATCTTTCGTGCCGCCGACGTTGTTCAAACTTGGTTTTGCGACGGAGCTGATGGATAATGAGCAAAACAAATTAACAGTCGCGGTCGAATTGAATCATCCCAACGACAACGCCGAGAACGTTCACTTCGGCGGCGAATATTGGTGGCGCAAACGTGTCGCGCTACGCTCGGGATATAAACTAAATGTCGATGAAGAGTCCTTCACCTTCGGCGCCGGTTTGTCGCTACCGCTGTCCATTGCTCATGCGAATCTCGATTATGCGTACACGGATTTCGGGAGATTGGGAAATGCGAATCGATTTTCGTTTGTGTTGAGTTTTTAATCAATCCGCTCAATCAGCTTAATCCGCATACAAAAAAGTTGTAAGCGGATTGAACGGATGAAGCGGATAAAAGCAAAAATGCGTTTATGAATATGAAAACACTGATCTCAATAATTGCCGTTTGCTTTTTGCCGTTTGCTTTTTGCCTCACAAGCTGCGGAGAAAAATTTCCGTTGCCGCCACAAAACGAGACGGGAGATCGCACGGTTGTGACCGACACACTTTACGTGCAGCAGTCGCCGATTTGGGGCACGGCGCAGGGATACAGTTTCCGCGGCCCGCGCGATGTACATGTCGGCGCGGAGCCGTTGATTTACGTTGCCGACACGGAGAATGACCGCGTCCTTATGCTCGATCCCGTCGGCACCGTGTTGGGAATTTCGGGGCGCATCCCGCATCCGGTCGCGATCACGCAAGACAATCAGTTGGACTTACTGGTGGTGAACAATTCCAATCGGGTGTATCGCCTCAATCTGGTCGACGCCAATCACGTCATGGCCAACGCGCGGATCGACACGATTCTCACACTCGAACAACGCGACCATCCGAATTGGCGTTTCACCAGCATTGCGACTTATCTCGGACGCTCGTATTACGTTACACGCGCTGGCACGGAAACGGCGGATAATGCCATTGTGCAATTCGACGAGAATGACAAATTCGTCGGGCCGCTGCCGTTGGTCCCGGGTGGTACGGGATTTTTCTCCGTCACCGAACCGAGCGGCATCATCGCTGTCCGGCGCACCTCGGTAGACTTCATCTTCACGCAAACCGGCAATAGCTTTCACCGCGCCCAATGGATCACGACGGATGCCTATGGTTTCACGCCAAAAATCGACCAGGGCAAAGCGTTTTATACGCCGGGCAAGTTTACCACGCCGGAAGACATTGCCCTCGATGATGTCGGCAATATTTATGTGATTGATGCCGGCAGCGATAGCCTTTATAAATTCAATCCCGCCGGCGGCGAGTTTCGCAGCCAAAGCTTCGGCGGGCGTGGCAGTGGCGAGCGGCAATTGAACAAACCGAACGGCGTCGCGTGGTATAATAAAGTTTTGTACGTGGCGGATACGGGCAACAATCGTGTCGTGCGATTTAAATTGAATACGGATCTTTAAATGGCGTCTTTTCTTTTTCGTTGCGGTTCGCTTTTCGTTGCAATTTTTTTATTCTCTTCCACTCTTTCCGTTGCGCAAACGTATCGCGTTTATTTCGGCGACATGCACTCGCACTCGGCGCTGTCATGGGATGCTGACACCGGCGCCAAGATGCCAGCAGAGGCTTATGCTTATGCAAAAAACGTAGCGAAAACCGATTTTATGGCGATCAGCGATCACACCAACGGTTTGCCGCAGCTTAATTATGAAAAAATCCGCGTTGCGGCCGCGGCTTACAACAATCTTGATAGCCAATTTGTGGCGATTGCGGGACAGGAGTTGGGCAGCCTCGGCGCGACGGGCTATGGCCACATGAATATTTTTGAGGCACCAACCATCGCGGGAAATGGTTTGGATAACGACGCGATTCGTTACGATCTCAACCTAGCGTATGAATTTATTATTGGCAATCGGGCCTCGGCGCAATTCAATCATCCTTCCGTTGAAAACGGCAATTCCAATTTTCTTAATTTTGATTATTTCTCGCCTGCTGCCGCGTACATGACGAGCATCGAAGTCATCAACGGCACGCGCTCAACGAACTTCGAACGCTATTATCTCGTCGCTTTGCAAAAAGGTTGGCATGTTGGCGCCCTCGGCGATCAAGACAATCACGGCGCGAATTACGGCAATCTGCGTTCCTCGGACGGCGATATTTATCTCACCGGCGTGCTCGCGGATTCATTGACGAAGCCCAAAATTCTCGACGCGATTCGCAGCCGGCGCACGTATGCGTTTGAGACCAATCCGTTTGAGGATCGCATTTATCTCGACGCGTTTACGGCCGACGGCCGCTGGATGGGCGAAACTTTTGCCGACAATGATCATCGTGTCACACTGCGGATGGCTGCACGCAGCGTTGCCAATGTTCGCTTTCGCCAGGCACAAATTTATCGCAACGGTTTTTTGCTCGCCTGGGAAAACCTGAATGCCGACAACTTTGAATGGACGGTAGTCGACAGCAATTCCAGTGGGCCGCATTATTATTTTGCGAAGCTTGTGCAAGATGATGGTGATTTGTTGTGGACGAGTCCAATCTGGGTCAACAGTCCGGGCGCCCCTCCTGCCGAAGCAACGGCGATGAGCATTAAAAATTTACGCAAGAATTTCAACGATGGGGTGCCGCAAACTTTTGGCTGGGCCAATGTGAAACTTCGCGGCGTCGCGACCGCGGGAACGCATTTCGGCGCAGAAGGGCCGGGGTATTTGCAAGATTCAACCGGCGGCGTTGCGGTGTTCGGCGGTGATTTTTCAAAAACTGTCGGCACGGTTATTGGCCCGGCCACCGCCTTTGAAGTCGAAGTGTTGGGCGGTGTTTCACAATTTAATGGCAATATGGAAATTATTCCGTATTCGGTGCGTCGCATTAATGTTAAGCCGGTCGTCGCACCCCAAGTGATCAAAACCGCGCAAATTGCAGCGGGCGAAAATCTCGAAGGCTTGCTCATCAAAATTGTTGGCGCGCGCATTACCGGCGGCAGCTTTCCACCCGCAGGTGGCAGCGCCAATTTAACTGTTGATGATGGCAGCGGGCCGTGCACGATGCGCATTGATAGTGACACCGATATTGACGGACAAATCACGCCAACGGGCAAGATCGATATTGTTGCCATTGTGAACCAATTCGATTCTTCCCTGCCTTATAACGATGGGTATCAGCTTCTGCCCCGCCGTTTCGCGGATATTGCGCTTTCAACAAACGTGCAGGCGCAAAACGAACTGCCGCGTCAATTTCAACTGTTGCAAAATCATCCCAATCCCTTTGGGCGCGGTACGGAGATTCGTTTTGCTTTGCCCACCGAGGCGACGGTGCAGTTGGAAATTTTCAATCTGCTCGGTGAGCGCGTGGCGTTGCTGGTTGAGGAAAAATTTTTAGCAGGAGAGCATCGCGTCAATTGGGATGGCCGACAAGCCGGTAAAACTTTCGCCAGTGGAATTTATTTTTATCGTTTACAGGCCGTAACGAAAAACACGACATGGAAGGCAGTGAAAAAAATGGCGCTCTTGCCGTGAGCGTGCTTCAACTCTTCTTTCAACCTCTACGATGGGCCGTTCAAAACCAGACTTTCAGAAAACCTCCATTTAAGGCTGGCGTTGCGCGTGACGAAACTTGAGATTATCTTGACTTTAATCGCCGATTTTAATAGATTGTTGATAAGTTTTAACATTTTAGTTTCTTAATGATCAGGTCTTATGCCTAAAATTGCCCACAAAATCACGGCGCTGTTGCTTATTTTTATCTTATTCGCCGTGCAGTTGGCTGCTGAGTTGGCGCACCAACACCCAACGCCAAACGCCCGTCAACCCCTCAAAAATTTAAAGCAGCAAATCCACATCGCCGGTCCGAATTTATGCCGAGTGCAAGCGCTGTGTTTAGCTTGCTTTTTTTCCAACGCCAATCAAAGCCTGCCCCCAGCACTCACCTTCATCGTTAATTTTACACCAATCGCCGCTGTGGCGCCTCCCTCGCAATATTTCTTTCACCAATTTTTTTCAATTTCCTCCCAGAACCGCGCCCCTCCGTCTGCAACACAGATCTAAACATTTTTTTGCGATGGACGTGATTCATGCTTGCTGATATAGAATACACGTCGTCAGCGGTTGATTTTTCGAGTGTTCATTCTCCACATGAGGAAAATGATTTCTTCTCGTTAAAAAATTTATAATCCACTTCGGAGGAAATTGTGTCCAATTTACTCGCGTCACCACCTCGGCGTTGTATGCTTCCGGCTGCTTTTGCCATTCGTAAAATCGCGGTGGGGTGGGGTTTTGCCCTTCTCGGTTCGGCAGCGCTGGCCCAGCAAGATGGCACAAAGTCCATAGCCGTG
The DNA here is from genome assembly GCA_964477305.1 of uncultured Cytophagia bacterium. Lineage (GTDB taxonomy): Bacteria > Zhuqueibacterota > Zhuqueibacteria > Zhuqueibacterales > Zhuqueibacteraceae > Zhuqueibacter. Next base: position 4,064 of record CAYZFF010000173.1, on the reverse strand, counting down.
GACTCGCTGCTCATTCAACAATTGCAACAGCAAATGACGGCATCCGCAACGCAGACAACACCTACTGCCGCGCCGCGAACCGCGCCCTCCACCAACCCCAATATGAGCGTCATTGGCGATTTTCGCGCCACATATCTTTCCCCAGCCCAGCGCCATCTCGAAACAGAATTTCACGAAGCCGAATTTGCTTTTCAATCCGTCGTTGATCCGTATGCCCGCGCCGACTTTTATCTCTCCGTGGCGCCGGATCCTGCCACCGGCGAATTTGCGATTGAATTGGAAGAAGCTTTTCTAACCACGCAAACTTTGCCCGCTGGACTGCAGCTCAAAGCCGGAAAATTTCGCAGCGCGTTTGGAAAAATTAATCCTATTCATCCGCATGCTCTGCCATATATCGATACGCCAACTGTTTACGCCAATTATTTTGGCGACGAAGGCCTCAACGACACCGGCTTATCCTTGAGTTGGCTGGTGCCCAATCCGCTTGATTTCTATCAGGAGCTTACCGTTGAAGCCACGCGCGGACCGGCAGAAAATATCAGCTTTGCCGCCAGTGCGTTTGATCGCTATTTATATCTGGCGCATCTGAAAAACTTTTGGGACTTGACTCCCAACGCCACATTGGAACTTGGGCTTAGCGGCAGTGTTGGCCCCAATCCGGCCGGCTTCAATTCTGTTATCGGCGGCATTGATTTAACCTATAAATGGAAACCGCTGCGGTTAAACACGTATCGCTCATTGGTCTTGCAAGCTGAAGCCCTTTGGAGTCGGACAAAAATTGCGGCGTCGGAAAAGATTGCCTCCGGCGGCATGTATTCTCTAGCCACGTGGCAACTGCAAAAGCGTTTGTTCCTGACCGGCCGTTTTGATTATGCGAACCGCCCGTATAATGCGTCGTTCGTTGAACGCGCTTTTTCCGGCACGCTGGGCTGGCTGGCAACAGAATTTCAAAAAGCTGAGATTGAAGTTAAACTCACCTCTTCCAACTCGGCGGACCGCACCACGCAAGTGTTGCTGCGTTCCGTGTTCGTTATCGGCGCGCACGGCGCCCACGCCTATTAATCACGCTTAACAAGGAAATTATACATGAAATCATGCTCTGGTCAAAACCTTCTGGCAGCCGCGGCGGCGGTTCTCCTTTGCGTCGCTGTCCCGCTACAAGCAAAAGATAAGCTGCGCGTTGTCACTTCGCTTCCCGATCTCAAAAGTATCGCCGAGGTTGTCGGCGGCGAAAAGATTGACGTCTTCGCAATTGCCACCGGTTTTCAAAACCCGCACTTTGTCGATCCGAAGCCGAGCTATATTTTGAAACTCGCGAAGGCGGATTTGTTCGCGACGGTCGGCCTGGATTTGGAAACCGGCTGGGTGCCGCCGCTGCTCAACAGCGCGCGTAATGCCAAAATCCTGAAGGGCGGCCCCGGATATGTGGATGCTTCAACCAATGTGCCGCTGCTCCAAATTCCAGCAAGCGTGAATCGAGGCGAAGGCGATATTCACATTTACGGCAATCCGCATTACTGGCTCGATCCGGCCAACGGTAAAATCATCGCCCATAATATTTATGCCGCGCTGATACGTTTATCACCCGAAGATCAAGCTTACTTTGAAGCCAACCTTAAAAAGTTCAACGAGCAAATCGATGCGAAGCTCAACGATTGGACGGCAAAGATGCAGCCGTTTAAAGGGAAGAAGATTATTGCTTATCACAATGAATGGCCCTATTTTGAGCAACGTTTTGGTTTGCAAATTGTGGATTTTCTTGAGCCGAAGCCCGGCATTCCACCGACGCCTTCGCAACTGGCCAAAGTGATCGCCGAGATGAAACGCGACGGCATGAAAATCATTATCACTTCACCTTATTTTACCACTGAATCCGCGGAGTTGGTGGCGCGCAATGCCGGCGGCAAAGTCGTCACACTCGCCACGTCCGTCGGCGCCGATCCGTCGATTAAAACATATTTTGACCTTTTCGATTACAACATCGCCAAAATGGTCGAGGCGTTGAAGTAATTTCACTCAAGGAGAACGGCCTCATGTCTGAGATGTTTAATCAAGAGTTCATCTTCAGCGCGCTGAAAATCAGTATCCTCATGGGACTGCTGCTGTCTTATTTGGGCGTACACGTCGTCGGCCGCGGCATCGTCTTCGTCGATTTAGCGCTCGGCCAAATTTCCATGCTGGGCGTGGCGTTTGCGAATTACATTGAAAAAGATCCAACGGTGATCGCCATTATCTTCACCATGGTTGGCGCTTTTCTGCTGTCTTTTATTAATGTGAAAGACAAACGTTTGAAACAGGAAGCGATTATCGGCATCGTTTATGCGGTGGCTTCGGCAGCGACCGTCCTGTTAATCTCCAAAGCCCCTCACGGTGAAGCGGATATTTCCGAAGTTTTATTCGGCAGCCTCTTTACCGTCACCACGAAGCAAATTCTGATCATGGCAACAGTTTTTGGCGCCATTGGCCTCATGCACTTTATTTTTCGCCGGCATTTTTTCGAGCTTACCGAGAAATTTGAAAACCACGAGATCGAGGGCATCGGCGTCTTCAACCTGTGGAATTTTCTGTTCTACCTTTCCGTCGGTCTCGCCATCGTGTTGGCCGTGCGCGCCGGCGGTGTGATTCCGGTGTTTTCATACATCGTCGTGCCGCCGGTCGCGGCGATTTTATTAACGCGCCAAAAGAGCAGCCTCGTCCTGATCGCGATGTTTATTAGCCTGTTCGGCAGTTTTTTCGGTATTTATTTTTCCCTGCATTTTGATTTTCCGGCGGGTTCCTCAGTGGTCGCGATGCTCGGCCTTGCTTTTATTCTTGCCGCCGGCGTCCGCTTGATAAAAAATCATAAGGAAAATTGAACTTGACTCGTCAACAACATTGGAGTATTGTCCTCTTGCGTGTCACCGTTGCGCTGCAGCTTATGATTCACGGCATAACGCGCATTGCCATCGGCGGCGTTGGGGGCTTTGGCGGCTTTCTAACTGATAACCACATACCAGTAGGAACGGTTGTGGCGTGGTTGATTACCTGTGGAGAAATTCTCGGCGGCGCCGCTCTTGCCGCCGGTTTTTTCGTCATACCTTTGAGCTGCGTCTTCGCTCTGGAATTGCTCATGGGAATCGGCCTCGTTCATTTCCGGGAGGGCTGGTTCGTCGTCGGCGCCGGGCGAAACGGCATGGAATATAGTGTCGTGTTGATCGCCGCCCTGGTGAGTATCGCGCTTGCACATTTTTCGAGAAAAAACCAATGACGGCAATAACCGAATTTCGCCCCGGCCTTTTTCTCACCGAAGTGCAGTTGCCGGATTTTGCCGTGCGCGGCGCCGTAGTTATCGGCGCCAAGCGAGCAGTGGTGTGGGATAGTTTGTCGCATCCGCGTGATATGCAACCGGTGTTGCCGCTGCTCGCAAAAAAAGATTGGATCATCGTTTATACGCATGCCGATTGGGATCATGTTTGGGGAACCGCCGGATTGGCTTATTCGGGCCAACCCATTATTGGGCATGCACATTGTTCAACGCGTTTTGCTGAAGAAGTGCCGCTCGAACTGCGAGACAAACAAACCGCAGAACCCGGCGTTTGGAACGAAGTGATTCTCATTCCACCCTCTCAGGCTTTCGCCAAAGAATTGTCGTTGGATTTGGGCGCAATAACATTGCATCTGCATCACTTACCCGGACACACGCTGGACTGCATTGTTGGCTTCATTCCCGAATGGGGAATTTTGCTGGCGGGCGATACGGTTGAGACGCCGCTGCCGGTGATCAATGCAAATAGCCCGCTGGAAAAATGGAGCACTGAATTACAGCGGTGGGCAGACGATTCGCGCGTGCAACATGTGATTCCGGCGCACGGCAAAATCGGCGGGCGAGAATTGCTGCAACAAAATGCCGCTTATTTACAAAATTTACGCACCAACAAAGTGTCCTCTGTCCCCGATGATTTGGATAACTTCTATCGCGAAACCCATCAAAGTAATTTGCTTTATGCAAAGTTGACCGCGCAATAAAATCACGCTAAGAATTATCGAATAAATAACTTGCTCATTTTATAGGCTTGTCATTCCCG
>CAYZFF010000172.1:0-8711 GCA_964477305.1 uncultured Cytophagia bacterium | reverse complement strand
TTTGGGCATGAAAAATCTTACATTTTATTTTGAGGAAAGAATGTCTGCAAAATTTTATCTGTCCGGCGGCGCCAGCTTGCGAAATCGCCGCCTTCATTAACCTCGCCACCGGCGGTTTGATAGCGTTTACGCTGCAAAATTTCAAACAAACGCCGGCTGAATCCGCGTACGTCATATTCATAGCTGGAATAACGATAATCGTATTTTCCCCAGTCCAGATAAAATTTTTGCGCCGGGTTAGAGGACTTTTGCATCAGCGCTACCAATTCCGGACCGCCCTCGGCGATGGGCAGAACAGATTGTCCGGCAGCTCGCCCAAAAACATGCGGATAATGGAAGCTAGTGAAAAGAGCCGAGTAGCCGCCCTCGTCACCTCCCAGAATCGCTCTCGCCTCTGCATTTGCCACCGTGCGATATTTTGTATCGATGAAAGGCACGAGTTTTTCTGCAAGCATCGCGGCATAAATCTTCCGTTCCAAACGCGCGAATTCGTAGGGACTGATCGATTGTATAAAAACCGCAATCATCGGCTCGACAGTTTTACCGACGAGGTTATCCAGAATGCTTTTCATACGGCCCGCTTCGAGAGCATTTTCCCCATCGTTGACGTATAGCACGGGATATCTTTTCGTGGTGGCGTCATAATCGGGCGGCAAATAAACCTGGATTCGACGCTCACCGCCCCAAACGCGATGGCTGACGCGGATCTTCTCTGAAGTAAATGTAAGAGTATCCAATCTTCCACGTTGGCCGGTGGCCGGCTCGTTTAGATACGGCGCTTTTTCGCTGCGCGGCATGTAAATTTCAGAGGCTTCGCCGACGAACAACGTCCAGTTGATTTTGTCCGGGTTGCGGGGATCGGGCATTCGTTGTTCCAAATCTTTAATCAATTGATAGCAGACTCTGGCATCCGGCTCGAATTTAAAAGAGGCGTAATAGAAGTCGGTGCCGCTCAAGCGGTGCAGCGACCGTTCTTCGCCGTCTTCAAACATGTCCCCGCGCAACACCAGATCGCGGGCCTCGCCGTAATAAACGATATGGGCCAGACTGTCTCCTTCAATAATCGGAAAGCGCGTTTGCGACTTCATAAATTCATTGACAAGCGCCTGGGGGTTGGAAGCGGCCTCCGCGCGTTTAATAAATTGGCCGAATTGAGATTCTGGAAAAAACATGCGCTGGGTCAGCTTGGCTCCATTAGCTGCAGCGGGGTCGCGCTGAACCACGGCAACACAGGCGATCTCGTCGAAGGAGTCGCGCACATAGATTCTGCCATTGGCAAAACTTGGCGGCGTCCACAGCAGTTTATCGAAAAGAGACTGACTGGCGATTTCAACGTAACCCTCAGGCGAAGCTTTGGCGATGTGCAGCGAGCCTCTTTTTGTCACCACCACCAAATGCCCGTCGACGATAATCGTAAAACCGTTGCCAGGTGGCCGTGACTTCCAGGCCAATTCACCCGAGCCGGCATTTACACAGGTAAGAAAATCGCCGCTAAAACCATAAATATAACCTTGGTGATAAATCGGAATATTGTAATTGCGTTTGAGATGCACGCTCTTCCAAATTTCTTCGACAACAAAGCCGGTGGATCTGGAGTTGATTTGGATCAACTTCGCTTGCGCGCTTCCGTTTGTCAACAGCAATTTATCATTTTCAACAACCACGGGGTTGATAATACGCTGATAAAAACCATCACCGCCATGACGATATTGCCAAAGTTCTTTGCCGGTTTTGGGGTCAAATCCAAAAAGAAATTTTTCTCCCGCCCAGATAAGCTGCGTGCGGCCCGTGAGATTCGCGATCAGCGGTGATTGATAGTCGACCGTGTCCTTTCCCGCGCTCCAGACAACGTTCCCTGTGTTCCGATTAAAAGCCGTAATTGCATTGTTCCGCGTTCCACCGGTAGCGACAATCAACAGATCATCATAAACCAATGGCGAAGTGGTAAAACCCCAATGCGGCAGCACGGCTTGATGTTCTGCCACCAAGTGCGTAGACCACAAAAGTTTGCCGGTTTTAAAATTGAGCGCGAACAATTGGCCTTTGGGGCCAAGTCCGAATACCATCTCCCCTTCTATGGCCGGCGTCGATACCGGCCCGGGGTTGGCGCCATCGCGTCCGGGATAAGTGGTATCAATGCGATAACGCCACTGTTCATTGCCGGAATCCGCGTTAAGGGAGATCAAATAATCATATTGTCCGTCGGAAAACATCGTTATGGCGTGGCCGTTCGCAATCGCCATTGCGGAATAGCCTGACCCGAGTTTCTTTTTCCACAGCACTTGCAACGCGGTGTTTTCTCGGAAAACATTCTTTTGTGTAGAAATGCCGTTGTAATTTTCGCCACGCCAGCGCGGCCAGTTGTTGCGCTCAGTTTGCGCCACCGTGTTTCCGCTTTCTAACAGCAGGATTAACCAAAGGATGGTCACTAAAGTCTTGGTCATTTTATTTCCTCAAAATTTCTGCACGCAAATGAAAACCATACACCACTCGAATTTCACCTCAATATAAAGAAAAGAATCCCGGTAAAGAAGCTATTTACGGCGAAAGGAGTTGAGGTTGCGATGAGACGAGTATTGGCGTCGCTGAGGCGAATTGGGGTCAAACCATTTCACCGAGCCACGCTTGCAGATTGTCGCGATAACTGCGGCTGAGCTTGAGCCTGGCGCCGTTATGCAGCACGACGTAATATTCGCCGTTGCGATGAGGGTGCAACTCCCGCACCCGTTCGCTATTCACCAATATCGAACGGTGAATGCGGAGAAACTGGGAAGGATTGAGTTTGAGGGCGAGACTATTCATGGTTTCATGCAGCAGATGACTTTTGCCGCCGGTGTGCAAAGACACATAATCTCCGGCGGCTTCGATCCAATCAACGTCTGCCGTTTTGAGCAAGATAATTTTGCCATTGGTTTTGACGCTTAATCGCTGTAGATAGGGCGAACACCGCGCCTCGTGCGCCGCCAACCAAGCGAGCCAATTGGGGGGAGTTGCACCGGGCCGGCGCTGTGGCAATTGTTGCAATGCGCGTTGCAACGCGTCATCAAAACGCGATTGTGGAAAGGGTTTCAGCAGATAATCCAGCGCATGCACTTCAAAAGCGCGAACGGCAAAGTGATCATAAGCGGTAACAAAAATAATCGCCGGCATCACTGACGCGGAAATTTTTCTGACCACGCCGAAGCCGTCCAAATCCGGCATTTGCACATCGAGAAAAACCAAATCGGGTTTGAGCCGATGCACCGCGGCAACCGCCGCACGCCCATTGGCCGCTTCGCCCACCAACTCGATTTCACGATGCGGCGCGAGCCAGACTTTGATGACTTCGCGCGCCAACGGCTCATCATCGACGATTAAGGCTTTACTGTTCATGATAGGGAATTTCAATGGTAACGCTTAAGCCGCCAAGCGATTCATTACGCAACGCCAGTTGCTGTGACTCGCCGTAGAGTTGCTGCAAACGGGTGCGGGTGTTTTTAAGCCCAATCCCCTCTTTGCAGGCCAGTGCTTCGTCAGGCGGCAAACCGGGACCGTTGTCGCGAATTTGCAGTTGCAATATATTGGCGCGGCGGGTGGCAAAAATTTCAATCACGCCGGTCATTGAATAGGGCGCGATACCGTGACGAATGCTGTTTTCCACCAACGGCTGCAAAAGTAAATTCGGCACCTGGGCCGGCAACGTTTCTGGCGCAATTTCTTTTTTTATCACCAACCGGTCCCCCAGCCGGGTTTGTTGAATGTCCAGATAGAGCTGCAACTGTTCAAGCTCCTGCCGCAGCGTCACTTCCTGCGTATTAGAATTTTCCAGGGTTAGACGCAGCAGATCGCTGAGTTGCGTGAGCATTTGAATCGCTTTGTCGTTCTCCTGCTTAAGCATCAGCCCAACGATGGCATGATGCGTGTTGAATAAGAAATGCGGATGCAGTTGCATTTTAAGCGACTGCAATTCCGCCTGCACCAAATGCGCCTGTAAACGCGTGGCCCGCAATTGTTCGCTCTGGAACCGTCGAAAATACTCCAACGCATGATTCACCATCAGCACGACAAAATAAAGCGCCATGTCATATTCCAAGCTCCAAACAAATACGGAGAGCACGCTTCCAACGGTAAAAGATTTTTGCGGCGACGGCGAGAGGAGGTAAAGAAAGTATTCATAACTGGTGCGCACGACAACGGCAAAGAGGATCGCTAACAAAACATGTGCGGCCAGCTTCAAAACCCAACGCCGGCCTTCAATACGAAACACTTGAGCAAACCACAGAATGAGCGGCGAAAGCAACGCCCACATGCCAAAGAAAAAAAGCGACGCCGGCAGCGCTTGCGTTAAAGAGAAAGCGCGATTCGAGCCCAACAGCAGGAAATAATCCCGGGTCAAATTAAATATCGCGACAACCAGCCAAATAGCCGGGATAACCAACCATTTCCCGCGGGCACGCAATCGAAAATTGTGAGGCACGATTTGAGGCCGGTTATTTTTTTATGAAAACGCGCTTCGATTCGCCCGAGCGCGCGCCGTCAAAGTGGTAATCAATCGTGAGGGTTTTGCCGTCCGTCGCGAGCACCCATTTGCGGGTGATTTGCTGCGTCGCAGGCCCGTTCGGAGAATCCGCCGTGATCTCATCTTCAACAACGAAGCCGCGCTTGTTCGGCAGCCAGTAGGCTTTGCGCTTGCCTTTTGCATTGGGAGGATTGGGCGGCGTAAAATCGGCTTGCTTGCCGTCCAGCGTGTAGCTTTCGTTAATGGGAAATTCGCCGCGCGCCGTGGTTTGCTTGCCTTCGATCTTGATTTGCTCGTCGCTGTGCGTAATCGTCATGGTTTGATCGAATCCCGGTGGGTTGCTGAAACTTTTATTTTTGTCCAACACCCAGGTGCCGCCAAAATTCGGTTTGTCGGCGGCGATCCCGAGGCTCCAAACACCCAATAAAAAAATTATGCTGACGGTTTTCATTTAGGCCTGCCTGTGATAAATAACCAAACCAGTTGATCAAAGACTTGCGGATTAATTTGTCCCATTGTTAGCGATGCAATATAGATTCTTTTCACCGCGTATGAAAATCATGCCGTTGGAAATGGCGGGCGAGGCAAACACCGGTTCTTCAAGTGAGTTCGTCGCGAGCACCTCGTGCGTTGCGCCGGCTTTAATCACAAAAGTGTCGCCGTCTTCGCTCGTCAGCAAAAGTTTATCCCCATAAGCCACCGGCGAGGCCGTAAACGTCGCGGGAACCGGCAGGCGCGCGCCCTCATAAATCATTTTGCCGGATTTGGCCTCGACACAAGTGAGCTGGCCGCGGTCCGTCATCAAATAAAAATGCTCGCCCAAAAGAATTGGCGAGGGCACATACGCCGAGCCTTTGTTATAACGCCAAACGATATTCGCGTCAAGGCTGTCAAGCGCGCCGGAAGCGCCGAGCTTGATGGCAAGTGTTCTTTTAAGCGGATAACCGGCGGACACCACCACCATGCCATGTCCCGTCACCGGCGTCGCAATTGCGTTGCTCGCATGTCCTTTGGTGCGCCACAACTCTTTGCCAGTTTTCGGATCGTAAGAAATGATCAATTCGTTGCCGCTGGTGACCAACTCCACGCGTTGCGGGCCGCGCACGATCAACGGTGTCGTCCAACTCACCTGCACTTGCCTTGACGCTTTCCAAGCTTCTTTGCCGGTATTTTTGTCAAACGCCACGATAAAAGAATTTTCGCCGTTCTCCGAATCACATTGGAGAATAACGAGATTCTCAAACAGCACCGGCGAGGTGCCGGTGCCCATCCCAAGCGTACCGATTTTTCCCACCATGGCTTTCCATTTCATTTGGCCGTTGAAGTCATAACAATACAAACCTTCCGGGCCAAAATACGCAAAAACCAATTTGCCATCCGTTGCCGGGGTTGGGGCGGCATGGCTGCTTTTACGATGACGATCGTCGTAGGCAGCGCCTTCATAGGCTGTTTGTGTCCACAACAGTTTGCCGGTTTTCCGTTCAAGGCAGACAACTTGAAATGTGTGCTTCAAATCCGCGGCAATTGCATCAGGATGTTTGAACTCCTGGCCATCAATCATGTGTTTCACCGCCTGCGCGCCCGGCACCGCTTCGCCCTCGATTTCTGCCGTTACGAAAATCCGGTTGCCCCAAACAATCGGCGAGGAATGGCCGCTCCCCGGCAGCGGTGTTTTCCAGCGGAGATTTTTACTGATACTCCATTCCGTCGGCAAATTAGTTTCCGTTGAAACTCCGGTGCCCTCGGCCCCGCGCCACTGCGGCCAATTGGAATCTTTCGGCGCCGCAGTTGTTGCATGGCTGCCGATAATTAAAACCAAAACTGAAAGGCTGAGACGTATAATTGACCGACGCTTAATCATTTCATCCATCCTTAATTTAAAAAATTAAGATCGAATCGATCCCACGGGGAAAGTTCGAGTCAAATTCAAAAGCAAACACAGATATCAAAATAAAACCAAATTGTACGTTTTCAAAATGAAAATCTATTTATTTAGCAAAAACTCCAGTGCGACGGCAAGCCGTTTTCCCCACGTTGCTGAGGTATGCGAGGCTCCTACTTCCACAACCAGCTTCGTTCGGGCTTGAGGTGAATTCTTCTGTATAATGCTTTGCAGTTCTTTCATCGCAGGTTCAGCCGTTCGATTTAATTCCTCGTCGTCCGTTTCTTTAGTTCCAATGCCAATATATACCCGGTGCGGCCATTGTTTAAACGTCTTGGCTTGTTCGATGAGTTTATGGTCGGAGAGGAATAAAGGTGTGCTCTCCAATAAAAGCTGCCCAAATACATTCGGCTGGTTCATCACCGTGTATAAAGCCGCCACGCCACCATAAGAGGCTCCGGCAATACCGGTATTAGCGGCTCCAGTTCGCGTTCGGTATTTTTGGTTTATGCGCGGCATAACTTCTTTGACCAGAAATTCAGGATATAATTTACCGCGCGGGTTTGGCGCCAGCGGTTCACTTTTATCCGGATACGGCAAAAACTCATTAGTCCGATCCGTCACGGTGCCATTCTTGATGGTAGCAGCATTATCAATTCCAACAACGATCACCGGCGGTATGGCACCTTCGCGCATTTGCCGAGAAATGGTTTGAGGCGCATTCCATCCCGTCGGCTTGAAGACCGCAAAACCATCGTTGAAGTACAGGACGGCGTAGCGCTGCTGGAGATTCTCCGGATTATTATAATCGGGAGGCAAAATAACTCGCAGCGTTCTGGTGTTTCCGAAAATAGCGCTGGTCAATTCAATCTGTTCGACAAGTTCTTTCTTTTCATCTTGCGTTTTGGTCGCGCCATCGGTTGCAGAGAAAGCTTCCCAACCTTCGAAATCGTTCTGCTGCGGCCAGTATGAATTTTTTGATCTGGCAGTTTCGACATGCAGTTCGGTCAGCAAAATTAAAACGCAAGTACAACTCAACAGGGTTGATGAAAGTTTTATCATTTCACATTATCCGCAAGTCAAGATCGATGCATGTGGATTCTTGCTATAGACAGAAAATTACGAATGCTGTTTAACGCTAAAAGCCATTCCAAATAGCTCTGATGTTTCACCAGTCCGGCGGTTTTCCTGAACACTTAGCAATAGCTCATCTCGTTGTGTTGTCTGCAATGCCAAACACATGATGCTGGCCGCGAATGATGAGCATCTTGCCAGAGATCGCCGGTGTGGCCATCATCGCCTCGTGCATCGGGTTGATCGCGAGTAGTTCATATTGGGGACCGGCTTTGATCACATAAACCTCACCATCCTCACTCGCGAAATAGAGGTTGCCATTTCCGGCCACCGGCGAAGCGCTCAAACCGAATCCCTGCTCATTGACGCGCTGCTGATAAATTTGCTCGCCGGTTTTTGCGTTAAAGCAAGTCAACACGCCTTTATCCGTGCAGGAATAAAGATAATCGCCATAAACAACCGGCGTCGGCACATACGGGCCGCCGCGTTCGGATTTCCAGGCGACGTGCGTATTCGTGCTTTGCCCGTTCGTTAAAGAGATATCGCCGCTCGCGTTCGGGTGAAACACTTTGATCGGCCGTCCGCCGGGCCAGCCGCCGGTGACATAAAACATCTCATGCGCAATGAACGGGGTCGGCACTTGCACGATCAACTCGTCATTCGCAAAGCGCCAAAGCTCTTTGCCGGTCTGAGGATCGTAGCCGCGAATGTGTTTCGGCGCGTTGGTGATCAGCTCGTCGCGTTGTTTACCGCGATAAATCGTCGGCGTGCTCCATGACGGCATTTCACCGCGCTCAACCGACCAAACGCGTTTACCATTTTTAAGATCGAACGCCGCGAGAAAAGATTGCGCGTGCGCATCGCCTTGCACGATCACAAAATCCTTGTAGATAATCGGCGAGCTGGCGTAGCCCCATTGCACCGCCGCATCGTTGTGCAAACCCGGATCAAGAATGCCGAGATCCTGTTTCCAAAGCAACTTGCCTTCGACGTCAAAAACAAACAGTCCTTCGGAGCCAAAAAGCGCTGCGACATATTTGCCGTCCGTTGCCGGTGTGGAATTGGCCTGACTGGCTTTGAGATGGCGCTTCACGCGCGGTGCACCCGCATGCGCCGTTTTCTCCCAAATAATTTGGCCGCTGTTTTTATTCAAACAATAAAGTCGCCAACTATGCTTCGCGCTTTCCGGTACCGGTGCATTGCTGCGAGTTTGCGTTTGAAATGCCGAGGAATCGCCACTGACTGCCGTCGCAATGA
>CAYZFF010000171.1:0-8716 GCA_964477305.1 uncultured Cytophagia bacterium | reverse complement strand
GAGCCGAGGCCGACATGCTCAACGCCGGCAAGGTTCACCGTGTAACGAATGGCTTTAGCAATAGCTTGCGCATCCGTGCCACAAACCGCCGTATCCCAAAACCCGATGCCAATAACGCCGCCGGTTTGCGCGATTCTTTTGATTTGATCATCGCTGAGGTTGCGCGTGTTGTCGCACGTGCCTTTGACGCCGGTGTGCGAAACCACCAGCGGACGTGTAGCCAGCGCGAGAACGTCGTCAATCGTTTGCGGTGATGCATGCGCGAGATCGATGATCATTTTTTTTTCTTCCATTTTTTTAACCCAATCGCGCCCGAGCGTGGTGAGACCGCCTTTTTCCAAGCCGTGCGCCGAGCCGCCGATTTCGGTATCAAAAAAATGCGTCGGCGCCATCATGCGAAAACCGGCGTCGAAGAGTTCGTCGAGGTTTTCTAATTTTCCTTCCAAAACTTGCGCGCCTTCACTACCGAGAAATCCGGCGGTGATATTTTGATTTTCCTGACGGCGAGCGAGATAATTTTGCAAATCCTCGCGCGTTTTGATGATGATAAACTTTCCCTCGGCGTTGGCTGCAAACTCATGCAGCTTTTGGGCTTGATGCAACGCGCGTTGTTTCAAGCTGCCCCACGTGGCGGAAGGCCAGCGCTGTGCCACGGCCAGCAGGGTGATCATATCTTTAGAGTCACTGTTGCGCTCAATGTTGAGACCGAGTGGCACTTTGCTGACGACGGTAAACGCTTGTAGCGCCATATTGCCTTCGATTAGGCGCGGAACATCGACTTCGCCGCGGTTGTTGCGCGCCAGCAAATCGCGATTCCACAACAAAGCATCGCAATGCAAATCGACGATAAAAAGTTTTTGATGCAACGCTTGCGCCCGGCTGGACGGCGTTGAATAGGAAGTCGCAAGAACTTGGTTGGCGCGTTGGTCAATCTGTGAGGGCAGAACCGAGAAGAATAGAATGATGAGCAGAGCAAGGAAAAGCGCGAGGTAAGTGAAAAACTTTTTCATGGCTCAAGACGGCAGGAGGCAGGGGTAAAATAAAAACCCCGATCCACTGGGATCGGGGTTGCGATTTTTGCCGACGCGAGTTAAGCGCGTTTGACATTTTTGGCTTGCAAGCCTTTGGGCCCTTTTTCGACCTCGAATTGCACGCGGTCGCCTTCGTCCAAAGATTTGTAGCCTTCGCCAATGATGGCTTTGAAGTGCACAAACACATCGTCGCCGCTTTCGCGCGCGATGAAGCCATAGCCTTTGGCGTTGTTAAACCACTTAACGGTTCCGGTTTCCATAATAAAACATCCTTTCGGATAGGTAATGAATCACCGTACTACCGGCTTTTAGACCTGCTACAACACAAAATCGCATTAAGTATTGGTGCGACTCTGTTTGAAACTGCCGGCCCGGTCTCCGAAAAGGATGCGGGTTTTCTTGAAAAAGCAGTCTTGCATTTACAGGGCGTAAAAACGGTGTACTGTTATTTACGCTTTAATTGTAACAAAATTTTGATTAAAAAGCAAGCACTATTTTGTGTTTAACATTCGTATTTTTTGCGAGAGCCGGACGTAGCGTACCCAGGGTTTTTGGGATAACTCTTCCACATCGCGCGGCGAAACTTTCGCCGTGACAATCTGCTGTGGCTTAGAAGTTAATTTTACGCCGATTTCTTTTAGAAACCTGGCCGCCGTCGAATCTGGCGCCTCGGCCATGTGGATAAAAACGGATAGCGCCGGTTCTTCGGATTCTTTGCTGCCGTCATTTTGTATTTCATCCAAAGCGGCGGTCAAACGGGTATCGAGTTTGCGATAGTTCATCATGACTCCTTACCTCACCTCATAGCATGGCGGAGACGTTTACACACGCTTCTTCACTTGGACGCCACCGACCTGCACACGGTCTTTTCCTTCAACCACTGGAGAGGGCGGCGTCGGCTCCAAAAAACGAAGCAAATTAAATGCATTAAGCAATCCATAGCCCCACTTCGAGTCGAAACTGCCTGCAGGTTGTTTGGGAATGGCGCTGCTGTCGCGAAGATATTTTTTAATGGTTTCCGGATTAAGTTGCGGATCGCGCTCCAGCATCAGCGCGACAAGGCCGGTGACGAACGGCGCCGCCATGCTCGTTCCGGCCATCATGCGAAAACCAGGCGCCACGATGTAGCTGGGATCAACGATTGAATCGCGCGAAAGTGACGCCGCGATCATCGCTCCCGGCGCCGCAATATCCGGTTTGTGACTGCCATTGCGCAATGGCCCCTCGCTGCTGAAGTCCGAAATTTCATCCAACTCCAGACCCATTTCTTGCGCTCTGCCGTCGCGATCACGCCAGCGCGTTTTGGTGGTGTAGGAAGCCACCGTAATGGCGCTGCTCGCGGCGCCGGGCGAGCCGATCTTCATGGTATCTTGCACACTGCGGCCGATAAACACAACGTCAAGACGTTGGCTGTTATCCAGCGCCCACACGTCGACTTGGCCATTATGGACGCTGAGGCCGCGTAAACGCAAACGCCAGGTACCGGGCGTGACCGGCTGCCGTTCGCCCTGGGCCGGTAAAATTTCAATGAGAAAATTATGATCGCTGTTGATCGGGTCGATATCGGGCGTGGAAATCCGGACGCGGCCATCGGTCAACGCATAAATTTGCGTCGGCGAGCCGGCTTTGATGACCCCCTGATAGGGCGTCTGAAATCCATTCGGTGAGCGCACGGCAATTTCAAATTGATCCTGGCCGGAATACCAGCCATTCAATGCTGCGAAACGCACGGCATCTTCGCCGGCAGAGGGGGGCACGTGAAAGAGAATGGTACGATTGCCGCCCTGCGGCACCGCGATTTGCGCATGAATGTTATCGTTGCCTTCGTTGCCGGCGGCGCAGCAAACGATACGGCCCGGGCCGCATTCGGCGTCGATGATTTGTGAGAGCGGGTCGGTGCCATCGTGAGGATCGCCATGGCCGCCGAGGCTTAAATTTACCACGACGGGCCGTCCCAGTTCACCCGCGATTCTAAAAATGTAGCGCACGGCGTCCGCGATATGCGCCTCTTGAAAAGATGATTTCACGACAACCAGTTCCGCACCGGGCGCAACACCGCCATAAGTTGCATCGGCGCCGCAAGCAATGCCAGCGACATGCGTACCGTGTCCGTGGGTATCACGCGAAACCGTCAATAACGGCCCTGTGAACTCCGCGCCGTAATCACCTTCCGCGACACCCGGTCCCGGCAGAGTTTGATCCCAAATGCGCAGGATGCGTCCTTGAAACGCCGGATGTTGCGGATCAATCCCGCTGTCCACGATGCCGATGATGACCCCTTTGCCGCTCAAATTGGTTTGTAAACGAAATTCCGGCAGATGCACTTTGCCCGGCGCCACATCCATAAAGGGCTGCACAAATCGCGAGGGGATGATGCGCCGGATTTCTTTTTCATCAGACAACTCCCCCAAACCGGCGAGAGGGAGAAACGCTGTGCGTACGGCGCCGTTGCGCTGGTTGACGCGAATGTTATTCGCCCGCAGATGCTCGAAATTTGCTTCTGCCGCGCAGCGAATAAACACCACCGCTCGCGGCGGGCGCGGGCTGCCTTCTTCAACAATGACGCCGAGTAATTTTTTGTGCGCTGCCAGTCCAGCGGCGCCCTTCGCATGATAATCTTCCAGCGCCAGCATCAGTCCGGGCGCAATCTTTTCATGAACCATATTCGATCTCCGCAAAAACTCCCAGTTATAATCCTTATCTCGAATTTTTCTCTACCATTTGCGCTGCTCACCCATGTATAAATTTATCGAATTTATTGGTAAAAGCAAGCGAGATTTCATCAAGGAATTTTATTTAATGCCGAAAAATGCCCTTGACACTCTATGCAACGAAGTGTAGATTACAAGTGTCGTTATAATGATCAGCCGGCAGATTCCTTGTCGATGCTGCCAAGAAGTGGTTGGTTAAATTGAATTGGTGTGTAAAACTTAAGATTGACATTCCTTAGTGAGAGAGCTTTGACATGATGCAAAAACCTCTTATCCGAGTTTTGGGCGCTACACTGTTGATGGCTTGTGCGGTGTTGGCGCAGGATTGGCCGAACTGGCGCGGTCCCAATCAAAACGGCGTTTCCACTGAAACCGGCTTGGTTTCAACATGGTCGCTGAATGGCGAAAATCTTGTGTGGAAAGCTGATTTCATCGGACGCTCCACACCGGTGATCATGAATGGCCGCGTTTATGTTATTGGCCGCGCTGGCGAAGGTTTGAAGCGTCAAGAGCAAGTGGCTTGTTTCGACGCGCGGGACGGCAAGCTGATTTGGGAAAATCGCTTCAATGTCTTTCAAACCACAGTGCCGTTCAATCGCGTCGGCTGGGCGAGTCTCGCGGGCGACCCGGAGACGGGAAATATTTATGCGAGTGGCGTTGGCGGCATGTTCATTTGTTATAATCGCGACGGCAAAATTTTGTGGCGGCGCTCGCTCACCGAAGAATTCGGGCGCTTCTCCGGCTATGGTGGACGCACGCATACGCCGTTGGTGGATGAGAATCTCGTCATCATCAGTTGTTTGTACATGGGCTGGGGCGAGCAAGCGCCGATGCGACATCGCTTTATTGCGTTCGACAAGCGCGTTGGAGAAATTGTTTGGATTGCGAGTCTGCCCAATAATCCCATTGACACCAATTACTCGACGCCGACCATTGCGACAATTAACGGTATGCGTTTGCTTGTGGTCGGTGGCGGGGATGGCGCGGTTCATGCTTTGAAAGTACGCACCGGCGAACATGTGTGGGAATTCAAACTCTCCAAAGCGGCAATTCAGCCGGCGATTGTGATCGACGGCAATCATGTCTTTGCCTGCCACAGCGAAGAGAATATTGACAACAGTAACATGGGCCGCGTCGTTTGCATCGACGGCACCGGCAAAGGCGACGTCACCAAAACGCACGAAGTTTGGCGCATCGATAATCTCGAAGTCGGTTATCCCTCGCCGGCGGTACACGCAGGCATGTTGTATGTGATCGATAATTCGGCGAATCTGGTTTGCGTTGAAGCGGCGACCGGCAAAAAATTATGGCAATACAGCCTCGGCACCGTTGGCAAAGGCTCGCCGGTGGTGGCGGATGGAAAAATTTATGCCACCGAAGAAAACGGCGTGTTTCATATTTTGCAACCGAGCGCGACCGAGTGCAAATCACTTGACACCGAAAAGCTCACCATGAAAGACGGTCGCTATGCCGAGTTGTACGGCTCCCCGGCGATTGCGTATGGCCGCATTTATTTCACTGCCGAATCGGGGTTGTATTGCCTCGGTGATAAAAATAAAAAATTTTCTTTTACTCCGGCTCGTGCTCTTTCTGCTACTCCTGCCGCTTCGTCGGGTCTGCCCGCATACCTCCAAATTGTTCCGGCTGATGTTCTAACTAACCCCGGTGCGAGAATAAAATTTCGCGCGCGTTTGTTTGATGATAAAGGAAATTTTGTGCGCGACGTACCGGCCGGTTGGTCGCTCACGAATTTGTCGGGGCAGTTCAGTGCAGCGGGAGAATTTACCGTCGGTACAAATAGCCCGACAGCGGGAATTATCACGGCAAAGTTTGAGAATTTAACGGGCACAACGCGTGTGCGTGTGATTCCGAACGCGCCGTGGAGCGAAGATTTTGAATCCAGCGACGTCGGCAAATATCCCTCGTACTTCGTCGGCGCGACCAATAAATTCGGGGTGCAAATTAAAGACAGCAACAAAGTGCTCGTGAAACCGCCGGCCGCGGCAGGATTGAATCGGTCGGATATTTTTCTCGGACCGCCGACGATGAAGAATTACACGATTCAGGCCGACGTGTTGGGCAAAAAAAACCGGCGGCAAATGCCGGATGTTGGGCTGATCGCTAACCGCTACACGATGGATTTGATGGGACTGCAGCGCATTCAAATTCGTGTCTGGGCTGCCGAGTTGCTCAATTCTAAAACGATTGATTTTAAATTCGACCCCGATATTTGGTACACCATGAAAATGCGTGTCGATCAAGTTGGCGGCAAGTCCATTGTCAAAGGCAAAGTTTGGCCGCGCGCCGAAAAAGAACCAGAGGCGTGGACGATCACCATGGAAGATTCGCTGCCAAATCCCGAGGGCAGCCCCGGTTTGTACGGTTACTCACCGGCTGAGATTTATTACGACAATATCAGGATCACGAAAAACAACTGAGTAAGTTTTGCCCAACGGATTTATCACTAACTGTCCAAAGAAAATGTCATTCTGGAAGAATCCTTTTTGATTCAAGAAAATACTTTGATCAAAAAAGATTCCTACGGAATGACATTTTCTCGAGGTTATTCGTGCCCGTTGGCTTCATTCATATTTAGGAGCCACCAATGAACTTCAAAAATCTTTTATCCCAAAATAAATTCACTCGCCTTCATCTGCTGATCGGCGCCGTCACCGTTTCCGCCATCACCTACTATTCTGCGGAGCAGGCGATGTGGGGCGGCACGCCGTCGCGCAACATGGTTTCTACGGAAAAAAACTTGCCGGTCAAATTTGACCCGGCTTCAGGAATGAATATCAAATGGGCCGCCACGCTGGGCTCACAAACCTACGGCAACCCCGCAATTAGTGGCGGCAAGGTTTTCGTCGGCACGAACAACCAAAGCCTGCGCAACCCCAAACACGGCGGTGATCGTGGCGTGATGATGGCCTTCAACGAAGCCGATGGAAAATTTCTTTGGCAACTCGCTTCGCCCAAGCTGGCTTCCGGCCGCGTCAATGATTGGCCGCTGCAGGGTGTCTGCTCCAGCCCGTTCATCGAAGGCAATCGCCTCTATTATGTTTCCAATCGCTGCGAAGTCGTGTGTCTCGACACCGAAGGTTTTCTCGACGGTGAAAATGACGGCGCGATTAAATCCGAACCCGACACCAGCAAGATCGACGCCGACGTGGTGTGGAAGCTCGACATGATCGGTGAGTTAGACGTCTTTCCGCACAACCTCGCGGTGTGCTCGCCGATTGCGGTGGGCGATTTGCTCTTCGTCGTCACTGCGAACGGCGTGGATGAAAGTCATATTGCCATCCCTTCGCCGTTGGCGCCGAGTTTTATTGCCGTGAATAAAAATACCGGCAAAGTGGTTTGGGAAGACGCCTCGCCCGGTGAAAAAATTATGCACGGCCAATGGTCGAATCCGGCCTACGGCGTGATCAACGGTGTGCCGCAGGTGATTTTTCCCGGCGGTGACGGCGTCATTTATTCTTTCGAACCCGAGACCGGAAAACTGATTTGGAAATTCAATTGCAATCCGCCCGAAGCCGTTTATGAACTGGGCGGCTCCGGCACCAAAAGTGATTTCATTGCCACACCGGTGATTTACGACAACAAAGTTTTTATCGGCCTCGGCCAGGACCCGGAACATGGCGAAGGCATCAGCCACATGTGGGCAATTGATGCAACGATGAAAGGCGAAATTCCGCAATCGAAAGCCGTGTGGCATCGTGGCTACAAAGATTTTAATCGTACTATGTCGACCGTTGCGATTGTCGATGGTTTACTTTACACGGCTGATTTGAGTGGGTTTGTTTATTGCATGAACGCCGCGACCGGCGAAGTGTTTTGGACATACGATACCTTCGCCGCCATTTGGGGCTCGCCGTATGTCGCTGACGGCAAAGTGTACATCGGCGACGAAGACGGCGATCTCACCGTGCTCAAAGCCGGCAAAGAAAAAGAAATTCTGTACGAAATCAATATGGGTAGCGCGGTTTATACCACGCCCGTCGCAAAGAACGGCGTACTGTACGTGACGAACCGCTCGACGCTGTTCGCGCTGCAGGTGAAGTGAGTCTAGTCAAGCCGATTTAGTTAAATGCGTTGTGTGCGTTAGAAGTATTCGCCGAGGAAAGGGAGAAATATGTTAAACCGCAGACCAGCGATTTTATTTTTTGTTTTCGTATTTCCACTCGCCATTTATGCCCAAGATTTGAATGACGAACTCTGGGCCGCCGCAAGAAAAGGCGATGCTGCAGCAGTCAAAACGCTGCTCGCCAAAGGCGCGGAGGTGAATGCCAAGTTTCGCTATAACGCGACAGCCCTGTCGTATGCGGCTGATCGCGGCTATCTCGAAGTCGTCAAAGTTTTAGTCGAGAATGGCGCCGAGCTGAATATCAAAGACTCGTTTTATAATTCGCCGCCGTTGTCGTGGGCGGCATTTAACGGCCATACCGAGGTCGTAAAATTTCTGCTGGAAAAAGGCGCGGAGGGAAAAGAAACGGCGCTGATGAGTGGCGTTGAAGACAATAATCTCGAAATGGTTAAAGCAGCGCTCGCGGTTGGCGGCATGAAAGAGGAAACGTTGACCTCGGCTTTAGCGCGCGCGACGCAAGGCAATAAAACTGCAATTATCGAGGCGTTGAAAGCAACCGGCGCTGTTCCCGCGAAAGTGCCGGATTTCAAAATCGATCCGGCGCTGCTGCAAAATTATGCGGGGCGATATAAGAACGACGACATCGGGATGGAAATGACGTTCGCCGTTCAAAACGACAAGTTCATCGGCACCGTAACTGGCCAGCCGCCGTTGACGTATGCGCCGGTTGACAACAACAATTTCAAAGCGGTGGAATTTACCGGCATCGACATCACGTTTAATTCGACCGGCAATCAAGTTACCGACTTCACCCTCAAGCAAGGCGGGCGCAGTTTCGTTTTCAAAAAAGTCAAAGTCGAAGAAAAACCAGCCGAGCCGAAATCTGCCGA
>CAYZFF010000170.1:0-8735 GCA_964477305.1 uncultured Cytophagia bacterium | reverse complement strand
ATCGCAATCGACTTCGCCGCCGGAAGTGTACGCGTCGATGTCAGCTTTGAGATCGCGGCTCACATAAATCGTGATGCCGCCGCCGGAGGTGGAAAGCTCGCACGGTGCATCGAGTTGCTTCAGAATTTCCGCTTCCATCGAGCCGCCCGACGTGCTGGCGTCGACATTACCCTGCAAGCCGCGCAACGACACGCCGCCGCCGGAGGTGTGCGCGCGCAAATTGCCGGCCGCGCCATCCACTTCAATCGAGCCGCCGGAGGTTTCCACGTCCACGTCGCCGCTCACCTCGCCGACGGTAATGCCGCCGCCGCTGGTGCGCGCGAACAGTTTGCCTTTCGCCTGCCGCAAATCAATGCTGCCGCCGCTGGTCTCCGCATTCACCGGCCCTTCGATGCGTCCGAGCGTGAGCGAACCGCCGCTGGTATTCACGCGCACTTCGCCCTGCAAATCATCCACGCCAATGCTGCCGCCGGAAGTGTTGAGATCGAGATTGTATTGCTTCGGCACGTTGATGCGAAACTCCACCTGCAGGCCGTCGTTGCCGCGCCAAAGTTTTTGGCCGCGCATTTCCGCAGTAATGGCCACGCCGCGCGTGGTTTGGCTGTAGCGAATTTCATAATCCTCGAACAATTCTTGCGCGCTGCGCCGGTGCCGGCCTTCCACCCATTTGCGCACTTCCACTTTGATTTCATTCTGCGGCCACGAGTGAACGTCCACCGAACCAAAATCCGCCTGCAAATCCAACCAGCCGCCCGGTTTCACCGTGAAGGATTTCTCGCTGCGCTCCTCTTGGGCCAGAAGCGCCAAAGGAATACAAAGAAGAAAAAGGATAAAACGAAAATTTTTATGATACATGTTTAATGGACTCCTTTCCGAAAATTCTTCGCCTGTAAAGGTTTTCACCACCAAGACACGAAGACACCAAAAACACAATTTGCTATTTGTGCCTTGGTGTCTTTGTGGTTTAATTGCCTCACGTTTCTAAATTCTTCTTATCGTGCCGACTTCCGAATGGTGATATTGCCCGCGCTCGTGATCAGCGTAATCAAATCGCCGCCGCCGTTGATCTGGCCTTCGCCGCGAATGTAGCGGCCTTCACGGCTCTCTTCTTCGCGTGAAATTTTTAGTGGAAAATCCGAAGAAATATCGTAACGTTCGCGGCTCATCCAGCGGCCATCGCCGAGGCGAATTTCCGCGTTGATCGTCGCCGGCAACTTCTCGGGAATCGACAGCGTGATGGCGCCGCCGCTGCTTTTAAGATCGATGGCATGCGGTTTCGTAAAATCTTTCAGCGTGAATTCCACCTCAACATCGCCGCCGGAAGTGGCTGCCGACACACTCGCCTGCACGTCGCGCAACGTCACGTCACCGCCGGAGGTGCGCAAGCGCGAGGCGCCAAACAGGCCGATCGCATCGATGTCGCCGCCGGAAGTGGAGGCTTCCACCTCCTGTTTGATATTGCGCAAAACCACATCGCCGCCGGAAGTCGCGGCATCGACGCGGCCGCGCACATTTTCAACACGCACATTGCCGCCGGAGGTGCTGGCGCTGACGGCGCCATCGGTGTCGATGATTTCCACGTCACCACCAGAAGTCCGCAACCGCACGTCTTTGGTGGCGCCGCGCAACATGATGTTGCCGCCGGAGGTGGCGCCGACGAGCAAACCTTTGATGCGTTCCAGTTCCAGATCGCCGCCGGAGGTTTTAACGTCAATATCACCATCGGCATCGCGAACGGTAACGTTGCCGCCGGAAGTCGTGGCGCGAACGGTGCCGCCGATTTCGGTCAGCGTCACATCGCCGCCGGAGGTGCGCAAACGCGAAGTGCCTTTAATCTGCCGCGCGGAAATATTGCCGCCGCTGGTTGCAATATCGAGATTAAATGTGGCGGGCAAAGAAATTTGAAAACTCGATTCCAACGATTCACGCGACCGCCGGCCCTCGCCGCGCACGATGATGCGATCGCCGCTTTGCGTGTACGACGCTTTCCGGTCTTCCAACGCGCGCTTGGCTTCTTCTTCGGTGTAGACGTCCATGCGCAACCGCTCGAGAATCTGCACTTCATTCTTCGGCCACACGGTGATGTCAACGTCGCCGGTAATCTCCGCCATTTCCAAACTTCCCGTCGCCGCGACGTTAAAATTCTTTTTGATTTCGGAAAGATAGTAGCGGCCTTCTTTGCGCAGCTCTTGGGCGAAGCTTGCCCAAGACAGGCCCAACGTGAACAGCGCCACCGCGCCCAGAGCGAGCCGCATGCTTCGGTTTATCAGGGTTCTCATGGTGATTCTCCAGTTTAGATTATAGTTTGTTTTGATTTTGCTTTTCGGCCGGTTCGCTCAACAAGCGCTGGGCTTGCAAGCGCACGTATTCGTTGGTATCGGAAACGGCGGTATGAAAAATGGCCTGCTCGTCCTCCGTCAGATTGCCTTTGCCGAGCGCTTCGATGGCTTCGATGCGCACCGCAGAATTTTCATCGCGCATCAGCACGCGAATGAGCGTGTTTTTTACCAGACTGTTCAGCGGCAGTTGCTTCAGCACTTGCGCGGCTTTGAGGCGCACGCCGGCGTTGTCGTCATGCTCCAGCGCATGCGCCAGCGCCTCGGTGATTTCATCGTCCCGCAACGATTCAGTCGAGTCAAAATTTTCACCGATGGCTTTCACCGCCCGCAACCGCAGGCTCGGCTGATCTTCCGCGTGCAGCGCAAACGCCAGCGCCTGCCGGATCAGCGGATCTTTCACATCGCCGCGCACCTGCAGGTCGTTCACGATGCTGTATTGCACCTGCACCTCTTTGGTGTTGGGGTCGAAGGTGATGGTCTGCACATTGGCAATCGACGGCGCGAGATACCCGCTGGGAATCGTGATCGGCTTGCCCGGCGTCAAATAGCTGAGCATATCAACTGGCGCGGTTGGCGCCGTGGTTGAAAAAAATTGGCGGCCAGCGATGATGCCGATCAGCAACAGCGCCGCGGCAAAACCCAGTTGCGCCACCGGCCGGAAATTGCCAAACAAAAGGTTGCCCAATTTTTCCTGCCAGTTCGGACGGAGCGACTCCTGCCGCAAGCGCCGGCGCAGGCCGTGCCGCAAATCTGCCAGCATCGCCGCACTCGGCTCGAAAGTATCGGCGCGTTTTAAATCCGCTTGCAGCGCGCGAATCGCCGTCAATTCCGCGCGGCAGTTTTGGCAGGTCGCGAGATGGTCGTCGATTTGGCGCTTCTCGATCGCGGTCAATTCGGCGCTATCGAACAGCGGCAACAGGGTTTTCGTGTAATCGCAGTTTTTCATATTTGATCTCAGTGTAAACTATTTTCGGCCTAAACAATCCTGTCATTCCGGAGGAATCCTTTTTAAGGCGAGCACAGGGCTCGATACCAAAAAATTCCCTGCGGGATGACATTTCATAAAAGCCGTCACGTGTGCCGATACTCCCGCAGTTTTTCTTGCATGTGTTGCGTGGCGCGGAACAGATAATTTTTGACCGTGCCTTCGGCGCAGCCGAGAGTTTTGGCAATCTCTTGCAATTTCTGCTCGTGAAAATGCCGCAACACAAACACCGCGCGCTGTTTGTCCGACAGCGATTCCATGGCCAGCGCAATCTCGCGGCTCAATTCCCGGCTCAAGGCTTCCCTTTCGGGATCGGGATTTTTGTCCGGCGGCAAATAACTCGTTTGATTTTCATCGTCGCCGGGATGCGTATCAAAGGACAGAAATCGCCGGCGGCTGCGCCATTGCCGGTAATTGAGGCATTGGTTAATCACAATGCGATACAACCAGGTGGCAAACTCGCTTTCAAAACGAAACGCCGGCAAGCTGCGAAAAACTTTCAGGAAGATTTCCTGATACACATCCTGCGCGTCTTCGAGATTGTTCAACATCTGCCGCGCCAGCTTCAACACCTGCCGGTCGTGCATCTGTACCAGAGCTTCAAACGCTGCGCCGTCACCTTCCTGCGCGCGCTTGATGAGTCGTATTTCCCTCTCGTCCATAATCACCTGTATAGACAGCCAAGTTTTAAAAAGGTTTGCAGGTGCAGAGCGCACAAAGCCCTTGCTTTTTCAATTTTTTTCCATTAAACTGGCGACGGGATGTTGGTCGTTCAGTATGGAGAAAAACCGGCAACCCAACGGGCGTAGCCAGCAACCAGAAACCAGGAAACTGCAACATGCCGCAAAATTCCTCCGGGCCCAGCCCGTTCATCGCGATTGCCGGTAACATTGGGGTCGGCAAAACCACTCTCACCAAAAAGTTAGTCGAACGTTTGGGCTGGACGGCTTTTTTTGAGAAAGAAGTGGCCAATCCCTATCTTGCCGATTTTTACCAGGACATGCCGGCCTGGGCGTTTCACTCGCAAATCTTTTTTCTGAAAGAACGGCTCAAAGATCATTTGCAAATTCAAGCTGCCTCCACGCCGAGCGTGCAAGACCGCACGATTTACGAAGACGCCGAAATTTTTGCGCACAATCTGTTCGAGCGCGGCTTGATGCATGCACGCGATTACGCTTGTTACGTTGATTTATACGCAGCCATTTCGTCATCGTTGCGCCCGCCGGACTTGTTTGTCTATCTGCGCGCTTCGACGTGGACGCTGATCAGCCGCATCCGCCGCCGCGGCCGCGGGTATGAGCAAAACATTGATAAAGAGTATCTGGCTCAGCTCAACCTCAATTACGAGCGCTGGATCAAGCGCATTTTTGAAAACTACAATGTGATGATTGTCGAGACCGATGCGTATGACGTCGATCGCGACAAAGATTGGCTGGAGGGCGTGATTGCGGAGGTTCAAAAACGCGTGACGCTATAGCAATTTCGATTGGGCCTGCAAGTCAAAACAGTTGCGCTTGTGAAATTCCCGCCACCTCGAAAATTTTCTCATCCACTTCGGCGGCGACGACAATATCGGTGAACAAAATTTTACGATCAGCTCCTTCAAAGCTGCGTTGTCTGGCTAATTTGATCTTGCCGTATGAATTCCATTGTTCCCACCAGGCGGGCGCCGGCGCCGCGTTCGCATTTTCGAAATACTCCCAGCGATGCACCACCCGCGTGGCTTGATCGACAAATACGCGATAAACATTCTGCGGCGTCAAACCGACGCTATCGGCATAACTGAGCCGCAATACATCATAATTGACTTCATTAATTTCTTGCGCGCCGTCATAGTGCAACACGGCGCCGGCGTCTTTCAATTTAAACGGCATCAACAGCCAAAAGGTGTCGTTGATATAACGCCCATACGCGCGTTGGAGCAGGAGAATTTTTTCTTCGCCCTCCAGTTTTTGTCCATTCTTGAAGGCAACGCCGTCACGGGAATCCAAATTAAAGACGGCCAACAAATGATCGCCATCGCGGGTCACCCCTTCCACCCGATAATTATTTTTACGCCGATCCCAGTCATGCCGCCAATCCGAAGTTTTGTGGGAATCGACTTCAACCACAAAATGAAATGCGAGATAATTGATCGCCGCAAAATTTTCATACCCGCCCAGCGCCACCATCACTTCCTCAGCGATTCGTATCGCTTTCGGCTCCGATTTCGTCGCGTCGAATTGCTTATGCCCGAGGCGCGAGGCGGGTTTGTCCGAAGTCGTTTGGCAGCTCATCAAAACGGTTGTTATTAGAGCCAGTAAAAACATATTTCGAATTTTCATGCCCGCTCTTCTTAATTGAATGACTTTGCGCTAAAAACCATCAAAACCCTAAATTAATTAAACCCCACCACGACGAGAAGACATCAAGCCAATTAATCTTCTCGGTGGTTAAATAATTCTAAAATTGAATCATCACCTTTTCAATGCGATCACCGACTTGCAGCGCGTCAACAACTTCCATTCCACTTTTGACGTGCGCAAAAATTGTATATTTGCCATCCAGATGCGGTTGATCGGAGTGCGTGATAAAAAACTGGCTGCCCTCGGTATCCGGGCCGGAACTTGCCATCCCAACCATGCCACGCGTGTAACGCAAGCGGCTAAACTCCGAGCGCATCGCATATCCCGGCCCGCCCCAACCGTCGCCGCGCGGATCGCCGGTTTGAATCACAAAATTCGGCACCACCCGATGAAAAAACACCCCATCAAAATACCCCTTTTGGGCGAGCCGGACAAAATTCAACACCGTCAATGGCGCCTCATCAGGATAAAACGCGATTTCGATATTGCCTTGGTTGGTTTGAATCGTCGCGCGCGCTTTAGTTAAGTTTTGAATATCTTGCTCAGTAAAATCCTGTGTAGGCTTAATTTCTTTGGTGAGCCGATTGGAATAATCTTCACCCGTCAATTTTTTGAGCGCCTCGGCAGCCGCGCGCGCCGTCGGTTTATCGGAAATTTGCAAGGCGGCTTCCAACACCGGTTTGGCACTGCGATCGCCGCATTGCGCCAAAGCCGAAAAAATCATTTGCGCGGCCTCGGCATCAATCGGCGGCTTGAGTTTTTGATAAGCCGTCATCATTGCGGCCACATGCTGTTGCCGCCGCAAACTATCCGCGGCAAGATTCTGCGCCGCGATGGCCGTAATCACGGCGTCGCCGCTTTGCAATGCTTCAAGATAAATTGGCGTTGCCTGCGCTTGAACACTGGCCGGTAATTTGGGCAAGGCCTCCAGCGCCGCAATTTTCACGCTGGTCGCGGCGTCACGCGCCATCTTTTCTAAATAAGGAAAAGCTTCCTCCGCAGCCGTAACACCAAAGGCCTCCGCCAAACGGCTGCGAAAGTAGGGATGGCGATGGGTCGCGTGTTGCATCAACTCGGGAATAATTTCCTTCTTAAATAATTGCGCCAAAGCCAACGCCGCCGCCGCTTGTTCCCGCCAGGTGGATTTATTGTTTTGCAAACATTCCATTAACAAATTTTTCGCCGGCGTTATATCCGGCAAAACGCCGTTGCGTCGCATTCTCTCGACTGCAGTTGCCAGCGAACGCAGCGCTGTGAGCCGCACATGTTCGCTGGTGTCACGTAAAGCCAGCCGGGCCAGTAAATCCGGAAAGTCGAAACTGCCGAGCGCCGCAGTGGCGTTCACGCGCACACGCCAGTCGGCATCATTTTTTCCGGTTTCGGCGAGGGCGGCCAATGTCGACGAAACTTTCATCGCACCGAGCGCACGAGCGGCTTGCATGCGAACGCGCGCACTGCGGTCACTGAACGCCACGAGTAAATTTTTCGTCGCCAGCGAATCCGGCGGAATTTGACCGCCGGCATACAATCGCAGCAATGCGTACGCGGCCCGCCAGCGGGCTTCTTCATCTTTGTCAATCAGTAAATTGGCCAGCGGCGCAACCCAGTCATTCTTCTTGAAACCGCGCTGTGCCAAACGCGCCGCGGCCAAGGCAGCCTCCGCGCGCACAATCGGAACCGGTGCGCTGAGCCAATTCACCAGCGCCGCGTTAACCAATCCGATTGTTGAATCATTGGCCGTTTTGCTGACGGCCTCGATCAGCGCCAGCCGCACGTCGAGATCTTTTTCTTCGGCGGCCTGCCGCAACAATTCTGGGGTTGCGCGCGGTTGCGCTAATTGCCCCAACGCAAAAGCCGCTTCGGCGCGGAGGCCGGCGTTCGAGGTTTTCAAGAGCGGCATGAGCAATGAGACGGCAGATGAATCTTGCAATCTGCCGAGTGCCACTATGGCGCGCCGCTGCACGGTGCTATTGGTCGCCGTCACAAATTTTGCCAATGCCGCCGCCGGCACGCGGCGATCTTCCAATCGAATGATTTCGTGAATCGTCTCGTGATTCTCGCTGCAGCCGAGGCTAAAAAAAAGCATCGCCAGCAGCCAATAAAATCGCGCCGCTTGCATCGTTGTTCTTTCAATTTTCATGTGGTTAATATAGCTGCCGCCCTTCGGGAAGTCAAGCAGAAACGTTGCATTCGGGCGAGGGATTTTGTATATTGGCTATGTTTCAATTTTATCATTTTCAAAAAAGTTTTAACAACTTTTACTTTGGCTTGAATTCCTATTAACTTTTACGAGAATCACGTGAAATCTATTTCCGTCGGTGTGGCCGGCATTGGGCGGCTCGGCCAGTTGCACGCGCGATTGTATCGCGAGGTGGACGACGCCAACTTAGCCGGTGTCTATGACACCGATATGGCGCGCGCGCAAACACTCGCCAACGAATTGGGTGTCCGGCGCTTTGAATCATTTGATGAACTTTTGGACGCGACTGACGCGGTCAATATTGTTGTTCCCACCATTTTGCATTTCGAATTGA
The DNA here is from genome assembly GCA_964477305.1 of uncultured Cytophagia bacterium. GTDB lineage: Bacteria > Zhuqueibacterota > Zhuqueibacteria > Zhuqueibacterales > Zhuqueibacteraceae > Zhuqueibacter. The sequence goes on along the minus strand of CAYZFF010000170.1, from coordinate 532 downwards.
GCCAAAAAGCGCTCGCCGCCGATAAACATATTTTTATTGAAAAGCCCATTACCACGACGGTTGCGGAAGCGCGTGCATTGATTGCTATGGCCGCGCAAAAACAGCGCGTGCTGCAAGTCGGTCACATCGAGCGTTTTAATGCCGCGTTGCGCGCGTTGGATCATTTCAATCTGACGCCGCATTTTATTGAATCTCATCGTCTCGCCTCGTTCGATCCGCGCGGCACCGATGTGGCCGTCGTGCTCGATTTGATGATTCACGATATCGACATTATTTTGACGCTGGTCAAAAGCCCGCTGACGCGCATCGATGCCAACGGCGTTGCCGTCGTCTCCGACGAGCCGGATATTGCCAACGCCCGCTTGCAATTTGCCAACGGTTGTGTCGCCAATGTCACCGCCAGCCGCATCTCGCAAAACAAAATGCGCAAGATGCGCATCTTCCAGCGCGACGCGTATGTTTCCATCGATTTTTTGCAGGGCCTCACGGAAATGTTTCGCCTCGTTTCGCCGGAAGCAGCGCTAAACACCAC
>CAYZFF010000169.1:3044-8737 GCA_964477305.1 uncultured Cytophagia bacterium | reverse complement strand
TTTTGTTGTCTTGTCGCGTTATTGAGCGCGTGCGAAGAACCATCACATTTTCCCATCAACCGCGCCAGCTCGCCCGAATTAACGGCGAATGATATTCAATATCACGTCAATTATCTGGCCTCTGATTCGCTGGAGGGCCGGCTTTCCGGAACGCCGGGAAATGAGAAAGCCGCCGGTTATATCGCCGCAGAATTCAAACGTTTCGGCTTGCAACCGCTGGGCGACAGCGGCGCGTTCACGCAAAAATTTGATTTTGTCGGCGGCATCAATCTCGGCGCCAATAATTTCTTGACCTTCCAACGCAACGGGCGCGATACGGCCTTGACATTGCAAATGGATTTTATTCCGGTGGCGTCATCGGCCTCGGATAGCGTGAGCGGTGATGTGGTTTTCGTCGGCTACGGCATCAGCGCAGAAAAACTGAATTACGATGATTACGCCAAGGTTGACGTCAATGGAAAAATTGCTTTGGCGCTGCGCTATTCGCCGGGGGCAAATGATCCGCATTCCAGTTTTGGTGAATACGAACCGATCCGTTACAAAGCTCTGCAGGCGCGGCAACATGGCGCCAAAGCGTTGCTTGTTATCGCCGACGCCGATTCTGCCGCGCCGGCGTTACCCAAGTTGCGTTTTGATCGTTCTGCCACTGATGCCGGCCTGCCGGTGGTTTATATCACGGCGGCCACGGCGGATTGGCTGCTCGGCGCCTCATGCCGTGACCTCGCAGCGCAAATTAATCAAACCAAGAAACCGAATTCGTATGCTGTTACCAGCAGTCGCGCGGCGGTCGTGACGGATCTCAATCAAGATCGGCGCGTGACCGCGAATGTGATCGGCAAACTGGCCGGTAGCGATCCCATTTTAAAGGAACAAGCGGTGGTGATCGGCGCGCATTATGATCACCTCGGGCGCAGCGGCGAAGGCGCGATGGACCCGGATAAAGATGGACAAATTCATAACGGCGCCGATGACAATGCTTCCGGAACTGCCGGCATGTTGGAACTGGCGCAATACTTTAGCTCGCAATCACCACGCCCGCGGCGCTCGATTATTTTTATGGCGTACAGCGGCGAAGAGTTGGGCTTGCTCGGCTCCGCGCATTATGTGAACCAACCGACGTTTCCGTTGGCGCAAACATTGGCGATGTTCAACATGGACATGATCGGCCGCATGAAAGACAGCGCTTTGGTGGTGCAAGGCGTCGGCACCGCGCCGCAATGGCAGCCGCTCATCGCACGCTTGCATCAACCGCCGCAATTCAAATTGGCGTTGAAGCCGGAAGGTCCCGGGCCGAGCGATCATTCGAGCTTTTATCAAAAAAATATTCCGGTGCTGTTTTTCTTCACCAATCAACACGAAGATTACCACCGTGTAACAGATGACGCCGAAAAAATCAATGTCGTGGATGAGGCACGGATTTTGCGTTTTATCGCGGGATTGGCGACGGAAATTGCCAACCAGGATTCGGCTCTGCAATTTACCAAGGCGGAAAGTCAGCAACCGGCGATGCGTGGTTTTCGCGTTTCCGTCGGCACAGTCCCGGATTATGCCGCCGACGTCGAAGGCATGAAATTGAGCGGCGTGCGGCAAGGCAGCCCGGCGGATAAGGCGGGTTTGCAAAGCGGTGATATCATCATTAAGTTCGGGAAGTTTACGATTAAAAACGTCTATGATTACACCTACGCGCTGGGAGAATTTTCGCCGGGCCAACAGGTGCCGGTCGTTATAAAACGCGACTCGCAAACCCTCACCCTCACGGTGATGCTGGAGCGCAGTCAACGACAATAGTTTTCACGGGTGTCCGCATTCGCGCCAAACATGAGGTAAGAGTTAAAGATCCCGATTTTCTTAAAACTTCTTTCAGGAAAGTCGGGATTTCATTTTTGTATTTGCCGGTTACAAGAACGTACGGTTGGTTGATTTAGAGACGCCGGCTTTTTGAGATTTTGTCTTGTTGCAACAGTTGAATTTATAGCGGAGCTTTTGTTGTGGATCAGTGGAGTGATACAAAGGATTTGCAAAAGGTAGCTTCTCCCCCAACCGACGCTGAACCGGAAGCGCTGGTGGATGATGCGGTTTCATCCGAGGTTTCGTTATTGCCCCCAGAACCGGAGACCTCGCTGGCAGATCTCACACCGGAAGAATTGCCGGCACCACACGCTGTAACCGTAAAAACCTTTCCCAAAGAATTTAATAAAAATTATTTCGAAGCGTTGGATCGACGTTACCTGCTCATTTTCATCATAACGTTGCTCCTCGAACCATTAGTGATTTGGTATTTACTGCGCACCCGGCCGCTGGACTTCAGCGACCACGAGGTTGCCAAATTGCAAAACAAGTACGCCGAGTTGTTCCTGTCGGAATTTAAAATTGAAGAGACGCCGCCGGCAACGGCGCCGCCGGCAACCGATATTTTAGCCCGGGCCAGCGAAGCTATTCCACAGGCCCTGGAACGGGTTGAGGGCGCGCTGCCGAAAAATGTGACGGGGCCGGAAACCAATATTAAGTTGCCCGGTTTGAAAAGCCGCCGCGGCAATGCCAATCCGGAAACCCGCGCGTTGTCCGGGGAAAATCGTGAGGCCCAGCGGCGTTTGAATGTGGCGTCGCGGCAACGCGGCATGCAGGCAATCAGCGAAGAAGTTGAACGCATCGGCTTGTTGGGCGTGATTACCTCGGGGAGCAGCGGCTTGGTCTCGCCCTCACCGGTGACGGATATTTTGCAATATGCCGACAGCACCATTGGTGATATCGACAACGCCCTTGCTCAAGTCCAAAAGCTGCGTGTGCCCCGCGCCGGCGTCGATTATTTTGGCACGAGTATTAGCGGTGGTGGACGCAACGGTTTAAACCACGAGTTGGTACGCGGCGAGGTTTACATTGCCGACAAAGAATTGCGCGGTATGCGGGCCACTTCTTCCGGCATTATGGCGGAAGATATTGTGACCGGCCTGGCCACGGCTTCGCAGAAAACCATTGAACGCAATCAACAATTCGAAACGGTGGCTTCAGCGCCCAGCTTATTGCCCGTACCCCCAACTCATTCGGGTGCGGCGCCGTTGGCCGGAATCAGCGGTTTGCGCGGCCGACCGGTTAAAGGTCCAGCCACACGCGATCGCGAGCGTATCCGTGAAATTGTTCTGGCGCACAGTCCGGCCATTCAAGACTGTTATCGCCGCCAGCTCAAGGGCAATCCGATGCTCAAAGGCAAAGTTTCGGTGCGCTTCACGGTTAATTCGTTGGGTTACGTCAGCGAAGTAGAAATCGTCAAATCCGAAATGATGGCCGACGGTATTCCCGTGCAGTTACCGCAACTGGAAGAATGTATTTCAGGAAAAATCCGCAAATGGCGCGACTTTGGCCAGGTCGATGATTCACAAGGCGACGTGACGTTTCGGCAAACATATAATTTCGGCTATTGAGAACGTGACGCCGGCTGCCAGTCAGCATTTTTAATTTAACCCTGCGCAATGATTTTGTTGTGCGGGGTTTTTTGTTTTATGTCAACCTTGGCAAGTTGCAACAAAAAAATATCACCATCGGAATTGGAGCTACCACGGCAATAATTTTTCGCGGGCAATGATTTTTCTTTTTAAGCTTTGCTAAAAGTATTTGACATTCTGCCGTTCGCAATATATTTTGTTTTCTCCGGTTAAATATCAAAAACTTTCATTACGCATCCCCAATGTCGGAAGCCACAAATTTTATTTCGCGATCTGCGCTCAAAGCGAGCGATGAAGTACATCGTTTGAAAATCGCCAAAGCCATTGCGACCTACGACGCAGCGGCGACCAGCACGAAGGCCAATCAATTCAGCGATTGGCAACAGGCGCGGAATTTAGCGGCGGCGATAAAAAATTATACACTCGCGCACTTCGCGGACTTGCTCGAACAATTTGAAGCCAATATTAGCGCTCGCGGCGGCAAAGTTTTTTGGGCGGCAACGGCGGCGGACGCGACGGATTATATTTTGCAATTGGCCCAAGAGCGGCGCGCGCAAAAAGTCGTCAAATCGAAATCCATGACGACGGAGGAAATCAACCTCAACGAAAAACTTGAACACGCGGGCATTGCGGTACGCGAGAGCGATCTCGGTGAGTTGATCGTGCAGTTGGCCGGCGAGAAGCCGTATCACATCGTCACGCCGGCAATGCACAAGAGCAAAGCGGAAATCAGCGCGCTATTTCAGGAAAAACTGGACGCGCCGCCGACGGAGAGCGCCGAAGAATTGACCATGATCGCGCGCCGGCATTTACGGCAGGATTATGTGACGGCGGATATCGGCATCACCGGCGCCAATTTTATTATTGCCGACGCCGGCGCCATCTCCATGACGGAGAATGAAGGCAACGGCCGCCTTACCATGTCGTGTCCGCCGGTTCATATCGTTATTGCCGGCATCGAAAAAATCATTCCGCGGCTCACCGATTTGAGCTTATTTCTGCCGTTGCTCGCCACCAGCGGCACCGGACAGGAAATTACCTGCTACAATTCCCTCGTTTTTGGCCCACGCCGCAATGACGAAGACGACGGCCCCGAGGAGATGCACGTGATTTTGCTCGACAACGGCCGCTCGCAGCTTTATAATCGCCCACATTTTCGCGAAGCGCTGCGCTGCATTCGCTGCGGCGCGTGTTTGAATGCATGTCCGGTGTTTCGCACGATCGGCGGGCATACTTACGATGTCACCTATCAAGGCCCGATCGGCGCGGTGATTTCACCCCATTACAATGGGCTGCCGCAATTCCAACATCTCGCCTTTGCCTCGTCGTTGTGCGGTGCGTGCAGCGATGTTTGTCCCGTGCATATCGATGTGCATCATTTAATTTTGGAGAATCGTGTCACGGCGATCAAACAGGTACGGCAAAGTCTATTCTGGCGTGCGGCCATGCGAATGTACGCCTGGACGATGCGTTCGCGTTCACGCTTGAATTTGTTGCGACCGCTAATGCGCTGGGGCCAACCGTTTTTATTTTTGCTCGGAAAAAAGCAGGCCCCGAAGTTAGCCCCCAAAACATTTGCCGAATTGTGGAGGGAGAAGAATTGAAAGACGCCCGGGAAAAAATTTTGCAAACCTTGCGGCAAAGTTCAAACGCCGCTTCTGCTATGGCCCCATTACCACAGCATCTTGACGCATCGATTTACAAAAATTATACGCCGGCGCGCCAAAATCCGCTGCAAACTTTTGCGCAAAAACTCGCCGCGCTCAAAGGTGAATTCTATCCTGTTGACGATGAGTTTCAGGCGGCAACGGTTTTGCGCGAGCTGTTAAGCAATATCCCGGTCACTAAAGAGAAAAAATCTATCGCGCGCCATCATCACGAATTGTTAGATCGTGTTTGCGCCGGTGATCCCTGGCTTGCGGAAAATGTACAGATTATCGATGGACAAAAAATCTCCTCACCAACTTTTGCCGAATTTACGGCTGGCATTACGGCGGTTGATTTTCTCGTGGCCCGCACCGGAAGCATCGTTTTAAGCACCGCAACCGCGGGCGGCCGACGGCTTTCGGTGTTGCCGCCGCTGCATATTGCCGTGGCAACAACGGCGCAGTTAGTTTTTTCTCTCGACGAGGCGCTCCAGGCCTTTCACGAGCGTAACGAGTCGAAGCGCTCCAGCTACGCGACCATTATCACCGGCCCCAGCCGAACTTCCGATATTGAAAAAATTCTCGTCCTCGGCGCGCACGGCCCGAA
>CAYZFF010000169.1:0-2944 GCA_964477305.1 uncultured Cytophagia bacterium | reverse complement strand
CCAGCCGAACTTCCGATATTGAAAAAATTCTCGTCCTCGGCGCGCACGGCCCGAAGCGGTTGGCGGTGATTGTGGTAGGATGAATATTTTATTTGAAAATTTCAAAAAGAAATTGTAAATTGGGCTCGACTTAATGGAGCTAATCGTATGAAAAAAAAATTACACTACCGTGTCATTTTACAACCGGCAGAAGAAGGCGGCTACACGGTTTTTGTACCAGCCCTGCCGGGATGTATCAGTGAAGGTGATACCAAGAAAGCAGCGTTATCAAACATTCAAGAAGCCATTCAAGGCTGGATTGCAGTTTCACGCGCCTACGGAGATTATATTCCACCAAGTGATATGATTGAGGAAATGGTCGAGGTCGCGGTATGAGCAAAAAGCTGCCGGTGCTTTCAGGTCGTGAAATTGTCAAACGCTTAAAACAATTTGACTTTGAATTTGACCGGCAGGTTGGAAGCCATATGATGTTACGTCGCCAAATTCCGCCCGCCATGACGCTCAGTGTACCCAATCATAAAACGGTTAAGAAAGGCACTCTGGCCAACATCCTTCGGCAGGCTAACATTCCGCTTGAAGATTTTCTGGAAGCGAAATAAATTGCACCTTTTCCACGATGTAATAAATCCTTTCCTTCGTGCTCACTATTCCGCATTAACGTGTTTGAAATCATCCATCACTTCCTGCAAATCGGCAAGAAAAAGTGGATCGCGCGCCGCCTGTTCCATTTTATTTCTCTGAATTTAAAACCAATTGCAATGAACAGAGCCGGCATTCACGATAAAAGTCAATATTGAAATTCATGGCAAAGCCGAACGAAAAAACAAAAACCTTTGATCGCGCCCTCACCGAAGGTCCGATTCGCAACGCGTTGTGGAAGTTGGCGTGGCCGACAATGTTGCAAAATATTATTGCTGGCTTGCAGGGCATCATCGACCATACGTTGGTCGGCCATCTCGTCGGGCGCAATGCCAACGCCGCGATTGGCGTAAGCTGGCAAATATTTTTAGTCGTCATTGTTTTCATCAGCTCGCTGTTTTCAGGGATGGGCGTGCTGGTTGCACGCTTCGCTGGCGCGGGTGACACCGAAAAAGTCAATCGCGTGGTTTATCAAGCTTTTATCACGGCGATTATTCTTGCCTGTTTTATTCTCGCGCCCATTGGTTATTTTCTCGCGCCGAAATTATTGGATTTGGTACATGCGGCGCCGGAAGTGAAAACCGAGGCGCTGCCATATATTAGAATCATGTTCGTGTTTAGTTTCGGCATGTTGATCTTTTTTATGCTCGGCGGCGCGTTACGCGCAGCAGGCGATGCCAAAACACCACTACGGCTCGGCGTCATTATGACCGTGCTCAATTTGACATTAAATTTCGTGCTGATCTCCGGCCTCGGGCCGATTCCAAGCTTTGGCACGCGCGGCTCCGCAATGGGCACTGCCATTGCTTCGGGGATCGCGGCGTTGACCGGACTATATTTATTGTTCGCTAAAAAATTGGTGGTACAATTTTCCCGGAACATGAGTTGGAAACCGGATTGGCAAATTATCAGCTCGCTTTTTAAATACGGCTTACCCACCGGCTTTCAAGGTATTGCGATGAATATTGGCGGTGTCATTATGCTCCGTTTCATCGGTTCATTGCAGCAGAGCGCGGCGGCGCACGCCGCGTATGCCGTCGGCTACACACAATTGTTTTCGCTGATCACGTGGACCTCGGTCGGTTTGATGGGCGCCACCGCCGCGATGGTCGGCCAAAATCTCGGCGCGGGAAAACCCGAACGTTCAGTGCTCGCCGCGCACACGGCCTCGCGCCTCGGCCTGACTTTAGCAACCGTGGTGAGTTTATTGTTTATGTTTATTCCGCAACAGTTGTTAGCCATCTTTGGCATGAAGGATTCAATTGCCGTTGCTCTCGGCGTCGGATTACTGCGTTACTTGAGTCTCTCCGGATTGTTCGTCACGGTGGCTTTGGTTTACAATGGCGCTTTACAAGGCACGGGCGATACCCGCAGCCCACTTTTTATCACACTATTTTCACAATTTGCGCTTCCGATTGGGCTTTGCAGCCTCATCCAAAATCTACGCCCATTACAGCCCAGCGACGTTTGGCTGGCGATTGTTTTAGGACACGCCACCCGCGCGCTGTTCTCTTTTTTACGTTTCCGGCAAGAGAAATGGCGAACTATTAAAGTGGACGTGGGAGCAATGCAAACATGACCGCGAGGTTGTTAAATTTCTTCCACAAGAGTTTTTTACACCGATTAACCGGAAATACCAGTTGTACAAATCCCGTCGATACCTTATATTTTAAAGGTTGTATCCAAAGATCAAAATTTTTAAAATTGCCCCGCAAGGAGGCAGGAATAATCTCTTCACCCTGCAGTCAGGACCAAACATTTAAGGAGAACCTATGCCAGAACCCAAGAAGCGCGATCCACAAGCTCCACCGAGTTTAATTCTTGAAATCAAAGATGGCAATGGCCGCGTTTGGGGCACCATTACCGCTGCCGCCAAATTATTTTCCTCCGGCTCCGTGGGATTTTATGCCAATGGCAAAGTCGAAAATCCCGATTCCAACGAACGGTATCAGGTCGGCGGCAATATCATTTTAATTGGCAGCAAGCCAGAGTAAGTTTGTAAGACCAGGCAGTTTCATGCACAGCATTGAAGAAACCCACCGATGAAGCGATTTTATCGGCGGGATTCTTCAATCGGCGGAGAATGTGCTTTTAAGTTTTTCTTAACTATCGCGGACACAAGTAAACCCCGACTGCGTTCGTAGGATTTCCCTTCAGTGACTGAAACATCCCGGCGGCAAATTTAGCTTTGCCACTCACAATCGAAGTTCGTACTGGAACATTTTAAGCCCTCGCTCTGTTTCATCTCTATAGTTAATAGGCCGGAGGTATTTTTGCCCGACTCTGCAAGCGTGCGCGAATTTTT
>CAYZFF010000168.1:0-8755 GCA_964477305.1 uncultured Cytophagia bacterium | reverse complement strand
GAGTATGAGTATGAGTACGATGATAAATAAGAGGCGAAATAGACGTTCGGCATTATTGCCCGCTCAACGGAAACTCCCGCGCGAGTTGTTTGTACCATTTCGCCGCCACTTGCGCTGCGGGTTTGCCGTTGGGCGTGAATTGCCGGTCGCGCGCCCCGCCTTCTTCAAGCGTGCTCGGCCATTTCCACCAGTACATTCCAGCCAGCCAGTTGCGATTGTCCCCTGAATTAAAAAATGCCTGATACATGGCCTCGTAACAACGCCGTTGCGCCTCGAGATCAACGGCGGCCTGCCGATCTTCCTGGTGCGGATTTTTCCACGGCTGCGCGCTGGAGGTAAAACCAATCTCGGTGATGAGCACGGGTTTGTTGTACGCCGTCGCGACGGCGCGAATTTTTTCGGCGATACTTTGGGCGCCGGCGAGCAACTCCGCATCGCTGGGGTTGTCTTTTATCGAAAGCGGATAGTAACAATCGATGCCGATGGCATCCAGCGCTTCCCAAAATTTCACCTGCTCAAATTCTTGCCCCCAATTGGCGGCATAAACCATCGGCCCGGAATATAGCCCGCGCCAGCGCTTGATCATCTGTCGCCACTCCGGCTCGTGGCCGACCGTTGCCTGCGCCATTTCCACGCCGACGCAGAGCAGGTCAAAATCATATATCTCCGCCAGCATCGCATAGCCGCGCATCCAGCGGTCGTAATGATTAAAAAAAGCTTTCCACGTTTCAGGCGTTGGCATTTTAATGTCACCCGGCCAGCCGCGGCCCAGCCAGATGTGCGGCTTCAGCATGGAGCTTATGCGATATTCACGCGCGAAATCTTTCGCCACAATCACGCTCTCATCGCTTTCGCCGCCCGGCCCGCCGCTGCGTCCCGGAAAGGTTGGCGCGTTCGGATCGCGCATAAACCCGAACGGCGTGATCGAGATCGCATTCACGCTGAGCGCCGCGAGTTTCTCCAGCGATTGGCGCGAGCCTTCGCCGATATAACCGTTGTGAATGTCGTAGCCTTCATGCGCATAACAAAAGCCGCGCTGAAAATTTTGCGCGGAGATTTTCGGCGGTTGCGCATGACGCAACGGAATTGCCGGCGTTTTTTGCAAATGGCCTTGCCATTCCGCAACTAAATTTTCCCAAGCGGCCTTGTTGGCAAATAGTTGGGGCGCGCCGGTTTCAGGCCATTGCCGATAAAGCCGGATAAATTCTTCCGGGCCAAATTTCTCCAACAAAAAAGCGACAAAGCTGCCAAGCAACGGCTGGCGAACAAATTCGGATTCCTGCAAGCGAATCTGCGCGTCAAATAACTCCGCCAGCGGCGGCGCGTTTTGCGTTTGCACGAAACGGGCGGCCCAGCCGGCATAACCGGCGCCGCGCCAATTTTCGGAGCATGCCATCGCCAAACCTTCCTGCAAGGCCGCGGATTTGCTTTCGCCCAACAGTCGCGGAATGAACCAGCTCGCCTCGGCAAAAAAATCGTCGCCGCGCAATTTGGGCAAATAGAGCAGATGCACGGCGTGGCGCGTGGTGTCGAGATGCCGCACGTCGGTGTTGAAGGTAAACATGCCTTTCTCTTCGGCGCTGTCCCAAAGATGCACGGTGAGTCGCGGCAGCGCCGCCAGTTTGTTTTCCGGCACGGCAAAAAGTTTGATGAACCGATTTAAATTCGCTTCGTAGCGCGCCGCTAATTTTTCAATGACGTCCGGCGAAAATTTTTTGCCATGAGTGATAAAATTGAAATGCGTCGAGGTTTGTGCCGGCTGCTCGTCGCGCCGCAAGTTGTATTCACGCACCGAATCGGGAGCCCACGCGCCGGCGCCGCTGTCTTGAAAATAGCCGTAAAGCGTCGTTTGGCCGTTTTGTTGAAGATTGTAATCACCCATCGACCGCATGCGCCGCCGGGAATTCCGGCGTAACGATTCTAAAATGGCCTGATCGCTGTTGCCGGTGATGATGGTAAGTGCTTGCCGGGGATTCAGCGGGTTGGGATAAGTTAAATTGAAAATATCATCGGCAGCGCGATAAGTCTGGCCGCGAAAACGAAAACCGTCTGGCAGCCGTTCGATGGGCAACTGCGGCAATAATCGTTGCAACGGTTGATTGGAGTTGAGCGCGCCAACCAACGTTACCGCGCGTTGGCCGAGGCTGTCAAGCGGAAAATCCGTATCGCTGAGATATTCGCGCTTGAACCACTCCGGCCCGCGCTGCTGTGGCAAGTTTTGAAAATAGTTGCGGTATCCGGCGGCGATGGCCGTATCACCGGCAGAATAAATCGTGAGTGCACCGCGCCGCGAAAACGAGGCTTCCCACAGTTGGCTGCGTGTCGGCCAGTTGGCGCGCGGGTTGGTTTGCTGGGCATGCTGACTCCCGCCACCTTTAAAGGCAACAATTAAAAGAACGAAAATGGCAAGGAGGCTAAAAGAAATGAGAACCTTGACACGCATAATTTTTTATCTGGTTAAATTGGGGGACGCCAGCTTTTGATATTGGCTTTGATAGTAAAGCAAGGGATTATCGTTTCCGGACGGGCCCAACGCCAGCACCTCGCCGACAAAAATCGTATGATCGCCACCCGGATGCGCCGCGACGAGTTTGCAATCCAGCCAACCGAGGGATTCTTCCAAAACGGGCGCGCCGGTCATTTCGGTGCGAAAATCAATTCCGGCAAAACGTTCGGCGGCGGAGGAATGGTTCGTAGAAAAACGCCGTGAGAGTTCTTCCTGTGCAGTGGTTAAAATATTCACTACAAAATGGCCGCTCTGCTTGATGAGATCATGGCTCTGTGCGCTTTTATCTACACACACCAACACCAGCGGCGGCTCCAGCGAGACCGAGCAAAATGCATTTGCCGTCAAACCGTGAATCGTGTCGCCGTGGCGCGTGGTAACAATCGTCACGCCGGTGGCGAACTGGCTCAAGACTTTGCGGAATAACTCGGAATTTATGGGCATGAGGCAACAAATATTTGAAATAATGACTAATTTACCACCGGCGGAGTTCAAAAGCAAATTGAAATGACATGCGCTAAATACTGCTGGCAAGATGTCTACCCCTGCAGGCCACAGAAGTTAAGAATCACTGAATAAATCACTTGCTCATTTCATCGACTTGTCATTCCCGCGCACTCTTGGCGGGAATCCAATTTTTATAAGCGTGAATGCCCGATTAAAGCGTTCGGGCATGACGATCATCTGCGTAAGTTATTTAATCGGCATTCCTAATAATTTTACCACAGCGATTTTGCAAAAAACTTGCGTTTTGTTGGCGGCGAGTGGTTACAAGCGTAGCGCAAGGGCCGCGCGGGTGGGCAAAGCGCGATAAATGGCTTTGGCGTCTTCACGGGAAAGTTCGATTTCAATCCATAGGCGATGCTGCGGTAATTGCAAATGCACCAGGGCTGCCACCGCTTCATGAGCCTCATCAAAATTACGGCGCAGGTCGTACCAAAGTTTGCGCATACGGCCCGCGAATGAAGGCGGTTGGGCTTGCTCGACGGAAAGGGTTAAGTTGCGGTCAAACTGCAGCGTAAACTCGGCGTCTTTTTGCTCGATCGGTAAATCCTCGCCTTTGGACTCGGCGGCTTCGATGGTGTCTTTCGGCGCTTCTTTGATGCGAATCGGCGCTTTCGGCAGCGTCGCCAGTTCTTCCTGTAAAATAAACGGCGTGGCGAGCCATTGATGCAAACGGCCCTGGCTGCGTAACCGGCGGGCGAGGTCGCTGTGCCGGTAACGTAAAATTTTGCAGTGCCGTATCGGCACGCCTTTTACTTCTAATTTTGCCGTGCTGTCGGTTAAATCGATCACGAGACCGATAGAATCCTTTTTAACCAGTTCCAATCGTGTGAGCAGAAAAGCTTTATCGATTTCCAATTCCGCCATTTTTTTCGCCAACTCGCGGCGGCCGGTGATAATTTCCGCCGGCGTCGAATCGGGAAGGGCTTCGGTGTTTTCCAAAATTTCACCAGCGGTTGCAGTTTCAAAAGGATTGCGAGCAACGGGAAGCGCGACGGCGACAATGAAAATAAAAAGCGGAAGCAGAATAAATGCGAAAAGAAAAACGGCTTGCACGCTGCGTTTTTGCCGCAAGAACCAAACAACCGGTGCTGCGAGCCACTGCTGAAATGCCTTGCCGTAATTCTTTTGCGTCATATTTTTTTAGTAAATAAAAACTTTTGAGCCGATTTGGAGATTTTTGTAAACCAGGCGCAAATCCTCGTCGCCGAGACGCACGCAACCGTGCGTTACCGGCATGCCGAGCATGCGTTTGTACAACGTGCCGTGAATCAGATAGCCGTCACCCAACTCCAGCGCATATTCGCCGAGCACGCCATATTCAAAACGCAGCGGCGAATTCGCCGAGGGTATCGGCAGTCCCTCTTCTACAAAGGCCCAATCCGGTTTTTTCCAAACCGGCGATTCGCGCTTGCCGCGAATTTGAAACATGCCGCGCGGCGTGGTAAACATCCATTGCCGTTGTTGCGCCGCCGACCGCAGCAAGACGTAGCTTCCGGTCGAGCAAACCCCTTCATGCAGTTGCTCGTCGCCTTTCATGATTTGAATGCGATTCTCGGAGGTATCGACGATCAAATACGGCAGGCGTGGCGTAATTTGCGCATGTTTTTTTTGTAACGCCGCAACACGTTTTTGGAGGAGCGCAGCTTCCTGTTGCAATTTCTTAATATCCGTCGTCCGCAGTTGCAGCGCAAATTTTGATTCCGGTAAAATCGCAAAGAGCCATTCACGCCACACCGGCGCAAACCACAGCGTGAGCAGCGCCGTAAAAAATCCGAGACTGATTCCAAGCAACAGCGCTTTGGCCGCAGAAGTGGGCGCGGGCGTTGGCGGCGTAACCAGTGGTGGCCGCACCAACGGGCGAACCGGTTCCGGTTTTTTCGCAGCGGTGGGAGAATCTTCGGAAGGCGTGGAGACGCGGTTGCTCTTATTCGTTTCTTCGTTCAGATTAGTTGTCATGGCGAGGCTGCCGGATGATGGTTTGCACCGTTCAGTTTTTTTTCTGGAAGGAGCGCTAAGTTTGGCGGTCTGGCGGCCTGTGCTTTCAGCGAACCGACGATGGTGACGCGGGTGCCAATTGGCGCCAACTCAAAAATTTTATCAATCTCAGCGTTGCGCAACGCGACGCAACCGGAAGTCCAATTTACCCCCTTGCCGCCGTCACCGTGAATTTCAATAAGCCCGCCGATTTGGGCGTGGCGGGGAAGCTCGCCGCGCGCTTTGGCCGCCAGAAATTGCGTGCGATCATCGTCGTTGGGATAATTAATTTCCAGCGCTTTATAATATTTGGTTTGGCGTTGACTTTTTCTTTTGGTCACGTAATAATGCCCTTCGGGCGTGGCGTTATCGCCTCTTTGCTTTTTATGTCCCAGCCAACGCGGCCCTAACTCCGCGGAAAATTCGAGACGTTTTTTGCCGTCAACATAGACCTGGCAGGTATGCGCCATTTTATCGACGATGATGGCCGTCGCCTTGTTGGCGGCAGACCAGGTAATTGTTTCCGCGGCCCATTGCTGCCATTCCGGCACTTTGGCGAGGTAAGCGCGTAAAAATTTTGTGGCGTCGTTGCCGGCGCTGCCCACCAGAGTCTCGGCCTGTTGCACTTTTCTGGCTGAGAGACAAAAGTCCTCGCGCTGAAACGCGAATTGGCTTTCCAGCATCAATAATTCGCCGGCGACAAACTTTTTGCGCAAGGGCGCGCCGACGGGCACGTGGTTAAAGTGCGTTTTGAACTCGTCAACTTTCTGCTTGACGAAAGCCAGGTTCGCAATGGTGAAAAATTCTAATGAATCGCGGATCGCAATCGCCGTGGATTCTGCGTGCTGCGCTTGCATTTTGGCGGTCCGGGCTAAATCAAACGCTTTTTGAAAATCGCGTTGAAAAAACCATCTTTTGTTTTCGCGGCTCCACAGCTTCCGGGCCTGCTCCCAGCTTTGTTCGGCGGTGTGCAAAAGTTTCGGCGCGTAAATCCCGGCTTGAGCGCGGCGCGCCGTACTCAAGGCTTTCCAGGCCCGCTCAAAAATCGCCACCGGCGGCGACGCGGAAAAAATGACCAACAACACAAACGTTACCAGCCAAAACGCCATGCCGGCGCCCAAAAGTATTCCTCTCCGGCCCCACCGCTTGTTCTCCTCGCGCTCCCCGAGTTGCACCATGTCCATACTTCGTGATCGAATCGTTTCGGTTATGAAATAAATAGAAAACCTCGACCCGCGACGAAGATCGAGTTGAGGTGGAGTCCAGAGTTTCATCGCAGACCGAGGCTTTCTTACCTGAAAGAAAATGCCGGGCTTATCTTGTCAGCTTCATCTTCTTGCTGATGGCATCTTCCAACTCTTGCTTCAGGCTGTTAATTTTTTCCGAGGCGGCTTTGACTTTGTCGCGGGCGCCAAGAAAATCGCCGGAAGTCATCGCGTTGCCGGCATCGGCAATGGCGGTTTCCGCGGTGGCCAATTCGGCTTGCATTTGCTCCAAAACTTCTTTGCCTTCTTTGCCTTTTGGGGCTTTCGCAAACAATTTCTTCACTTCCTCAACAGCCGCCTGCGCCGCCGTCATCAGGCCTTCCGCTTCGGCTTTCACTTCTTCTTTCTTCGCGGCCACGCCTTCTTTGGCGGAATTGGCCGAGGCTAATGCCGCATTCAACAATGCGGTCGCGCGGTCATAGTTGCGCGTCAGGGCAAATTTGGAGTTTTGCGCCTCAATTTCAGCCATCGCCGCGTTCAATGAATCTTGCGCGGCATTGAACAACTCGGGCAGATAACGGTCTGCACCTTCGGTGCGCGCTGCGTCAACTGCCGCCTTCGCCGAATCCACGACCTCCTGCGGCGCTTTCGCGCAGCCAGCCATCAAAGCGAGGGTGAATAGCAATGCCACAACAGTCAAGAACGTCTTACCTCTCATAAAAGAACCTCCTTAAGGGTTATTGGGGGGTGGCGCTTTCCGAGCTGACCAGGGCGCACCCGCTTCTCATAAATAAATTAATTCTGGTAGCAAAAAAAAAGCACAGCCGAATTTCGACCATGCCCTGTCACTTCCTTTGCAAGACTTCGTCCATATACCTCAGCTCTGCAGGTCTATCGCGCTAAGTACACTTTAGACCTTTAGAAAATATAAAAACCTACCGAATTTGTCAAGTAAAATTTTATAATAAAATAGCCTTGACATTTTGACCGATTTTTCGCTAAACTCATGGAGTTTGAATTGTTAGATCGTTAAATTCATAGATGACGGATAGCTGGAGCCTGGTGATAGAACGATGAAGTTTTAATACTCTTCGAACTCAACAATCCAGGGTTTCTGAATGGTGAAAACCCCAACATTCCATAAATTTACTGTTCCACCAGCCCAATAGGTGGTCGCATGTGGCCTCGCCGTATTCGCACGCAACTTATCTTTTTTGTTATCGCCCAGGTCGGCGTGCTCCTGGCCTTGGCGGGATTCTATTTGCAATGGCAGATGCAGCGGCTCGTGGAAAAAGAGCTGGGCGCGCGGCTCATTGCCGTGGCGCGGGTGGCGGCACAAATAACCGAAAAGACCGCTGCGGTTTGGCCGGTGACCAGTTTGCTGCCCGGTGATGAGGAATCCCGCCGCATGGCGGAATTACGCCGCGAGCTTTTGCCCCTCTTAACCAGCGCCGAATTGTCGCGGCTGGTTATTTTTAATTTGCAGCATGAAATTTATTTTGATAGCCGCAATGAACTCGGGGTTGGGCAGGAATATGTGCGGCTGCGTTTCGACGCCGCCGAGATTATTCGGGCCGCCAGCGGCGAAGCCGGCAGCGCCAAATTGTTTACCGACGCCAATCAGCAACCGTTCAAAGCCGCGTACGCGCCATTAAGAGAAGAAAATGAAATTCGCGCCGTCGTTGGCGTTGAAGGCAGCGCCGCCAGCTTGCAGGCTGTTGCCGAAACGCGCCGGGTGTTGTGGACGATTGGCATTTTGGGCTTAGGCATCGCCGCAGTGACCGGCGTTTTGTTTGCGCGACAACTGACGCAACCGCTCGAACGTTTGCGACAGGCCGCAACCGCCATTGGCGCCGGCGAGACGCCCAATTTGCTCAAAATTTCCGGCAACGAAGAGGTAATATTTCTGGCGCGGACGATGGAAGAAATGCGCCAGGCCATTGCGCACCGCGAACAAAACCTGCGTCTGATGCTGGCCGGCGTCGCCCATGAAATCCGCAACCCGCTTGGCGGCATCGAGCTGTTCGCCGGGTTGTTGGAAAAAGACGTGCCGGCCACACTGCGGCCGCCGGTAAAAAAAATTCAACACGAGGTTCGCCAACTCAATGCCATCGTGCAGGATTTTTTGGAATATGCCCGACCCACCGCCAGCCACCGGCAAAAAATTTCTTTGTCCCCGTTGCTGGACGAAGTTCGTGAGGCGTTAGGGGAGAATGCGAAAGAAATATTATGGAAAATAGAAATTTCGCCGGACGCCACGGTTGAAGCCGATTACAGCCAAACCCGCCGCATGTTGCTGAACTTGTTGCGTAACGCGATCGAAGCGATGCGCGGCCAAGGTGAAATTCGCCTCGTGACCGAGGAACAAAATCAATTGGTGGCGATTTCAATTTACGACACCGGCCCCGGCATTCCGCCGGACTTGGCTCAGAAAATTTTCGAGCCGTTTTACACCACCAAGGCGCAGGGCAGCGGCCTCGGCCTCGCGCTCGTCCAACGCCTCGCCGAGCAAAACCGCGGCCGCGTTGAATTGGTGCCGAATGCAAAAGGCGCACATTTCCGG
>CAYZFF010000167.1:0-8820 GCA_964477305.1 uncultured Cytophagia bacterium | reverse complement strand
CCTATATCAAAGATTTGCCGAAGGTTCGTACCGTAAACACCGGGCAGGGGGCGCGGCGCACGACTTTCTCGGTCACACTGCCCATCAACAAGTGCTCAAGCCCAGTGCGGCCGTGCGTAGAAATCACGATGAGATCGCTGTTCTTCTCTTTGGCAAAATCGGCGATATCATGCGCAGCATTACCTTCGATAACATGAAAATCCGCTTCGACTTTCGGCCCTTTGGTCTTTTGCAGAAACGCAATCATGGCTTCCCGGGTTTTGGCTTGCAGTTCGGCGCTAAACGTGATGGCCGAGACGCCGGTGGTCATATAAAAAGTCGGCGGAATAAATTCTTCAATAATATGGATAAGCTGCAAACGCGCCTGATAAAAAGCGGCAAGCGCTTTCGCATACACCAGCGCCTGTTGCGCATGCTCGGAAAAATCCACCGGCACTAAAATGCGTTTCATATTTTCGACCGGCGCCGCCGCTTCCCGTTCGCGAATGGTAAACACGGCACAGGACGCCAGACGTACGACTTCTTCGGCAACACTGCCCAGGAACAGATGTCCCAATCCCCGCCGCCCATGCGTGCCCATCACAATCAGATCAATATCATGCTCTTTCGCATATCCCAAAATCGCCGGCGCTGTAGAAATAGCACGTATTTGCGCTGGCTTAATCTTCAAATCATCCGTCTGCAGGGTTTGAATGGTCGAGGTCATTCGGTGCTTGCTCAGGTCTTGCAATTGCTGGTTGAATATTTCTTCGTTCGGAAAATGCTGCGAATCATTTTGCAGCAAAACGTTTGCATGCAGGGTATGCAGCTCGGCGCCGTATGCTCTTGCCCAATGCACCGCATGGCCCAACGCTTGTGTGGCACAACGGGAAAAATCCGTCGGCCATAAGATACGCTTAATTTTTAACATACTCGGCCTCCTTTACCAGAGGTAACAACTTTGAGACTGCTTTATTCGAACACCGGAGAAATTCAATTGAATTTTATCCCGCGTGAGATTTCCCACGGCGATAGAAATGGCCTTAAATCAATGGCGTTGCGCCAAAGCGCGTTGCGCCGCTTCCAGAATCGTGTGCCGCTTCACCGGCTTGTTGAGATATTCACACGCGCCGGCAGCCAGCGTTTCATCCCGCCGGTTAGCTTCACCATGCGCGGTGACAACAATCACGGCGGTATCGCGCGCCTTCAGTTTCACTTCCCGCAGCAACTCCAAGCCGGATTTGCCGGGAATTTCCAAATCCAGCACCAGCAAATCATAATACGCTTTGTTGAGCAACGCTGCCCCCTGGTTGCCATTGGCGGCGACTTGGATATCAAAGCCGGCTTTGCGAAAAATTTTGGCCAGTGACCGCCGAAATTCGCGGTCATCGTCAACCACCAAAATTCGCGGCGCGCCCAAAGCAGTCATGCATGCATCTCCTATTTTCATCTTATGCTATTTCAAAAAGCATACCCCGATTGCAATAAAACAAAAAAGCCATTTGTGCAAGCACAAACGGCTGTAAAAAAGATAAATAGGCCCTGGCAAGAATGGCCAGGATTTAACGGCTTAATTGTTGTATTTTCTCAGGGTCAATAAAATCGCTTCCAGATTTCCTGTTTTTAAGAAAGGCTGCTTGGCACAATGTCTTGAAAGCCGAACCGCAATGCGTGATAAAACCGGGTTAAGCAGCGCTCGGCAGAAGCGCCTTTTCAGCAGCCAACCTAACCGGCAATATCCAACTCGGTCATCTTGCGATAGAGCGAAGAAAGGCTCATGCCCAGCAGGCCCGCGGCTTTGTTTTTGTCGTGGCCCGCCACCTCCAATGCTTTCAGGATCGTGTCGCGCTCGAATTTGCGCACCGAGCCTTTGAGGCCACTTTGCATTTCTTCCGGAAAGACCTTTTGTGTCAGCGTCGGCGGAAAGTGTTCCGGCCGCAGCATGTTGCCGTCGCACATAATCATCGCGCGTTCAATCACATTCTCCAATTCGCGCACATTGCCTTTCCAGGCATAGCTGACAAATGACTGCAAGACCGCCTCGTCAACGCCGTGAATTTTCTTGCTCAATTGGGCATTGTAGATGCGCAAAAAATGATTGACCAGTTCCGGAATGTCGTCCACCCTTTCGCGCAGCGGCGGAATGAGAATGTCAATCACATTTAAGCGATAATAAAGATCCTCGCGGAAATAGCCCTTCTGAACTTCTTCGGCAAGATTTTTATTGGTGGCCGCCACGATGCGAACGTCGACAATTTCGGGCTGGGTGCCGCCGACCGGCAAAATTTCTTTTTGCTCGATGGCTCGCAACAGCTTGACTTGTAAATTTAGCGGAATACTCACAACTTCATCGAGAAAAATCGTCCCCCCTTCGGCCGCTTTAAACAAACCGGTTTTGTCGCGGGCCGCTCCCGTAAAAGCGCCCTTCATGTAGCCAAACAACTCACTCTCCACCAAATTCTCGGGAATCGCGCCGCAATTCACCGGAATAAATTTATTATTGGTGCGCGGGCTTTTGCGATGAATCGCGCGGGCCACCAACTCTTTGCCGGTGCCGCTTTCGCCGGTAATTAGAACCGTCGAAATCAAAGGCGCCACCCGCTCGATGATTTCCAGCACTTTGGTAAAAGCCGGGCTGGCGCCGACCAGCTCTTCCAGCGTCACGCCTTTGCTTAATTGCGTGCGCAGGTATTTATTTTCCTGCGCCAAATTTTGCCGCTCAATTGCTCTTTCCACGGCGCTGAGAATGATCGCTTTTTTCGGCGGTTTGCTGATAAAATCGTAGGCGCCTTCCCGCATCGCATCCACCGCCGTCTCAATCGTGCCATAACCGGTAAGCAGAATGACCTCGATATCCGGATAATCCTTTTTGATGCTCTTCAACAATTCGACGCCATCGCCATCCGGCATTTTGAGGTCGCTCAAAACAATATCCACCTGGTGATGGGCCAAAAGCGCCAGAGCTTCGTGTCCTGAATTTGCCGTCCAGGTCGCATACCCGGCCTTGCTTAAAACTTTATCCAGAGATTCACGAACGCTGGTTTCGTCGTCAACGATTAAGATGGATTTGGCTGGCATATTTTTACTCCGTTTTGCCTAAGGGCAGGGCGATGGAAAATGTCGTTCCTTCCCCGACCTTACTCTGACAGGAAATTTCACCATGATGCTCATCAATAATTTGCTGAACAATCGCTAAACCGAGACCGGTGCCAAAGTCTTTCGTGGTAAAAAATGGCTCGAAGATTTTCGCGACGATCGCTTCGGGAATACCCGTGCCGGTGTCAGCGATATTCACGAGCGCGTAAGGCTTTTTTTCTTCCAGATGGATTTTCAACCGCCCGCCTTTCGGCATCGCTTCCATGGCATTGCGAATAATATTCAGAAACACGCGGCGGAGTTGGGCGCGATCAAAACGCGTTTCACCTATTTTTTTACCGGCCCGAAAGTGGACGTCAATTTTTTTCTGGCTGAGATCGTGGCGCACAAATTCCAGGACTTCTTCGAGAACCTGCTGGATGCTGCCGGGGGTCGGATTGACTTGCGGCAGGCGCGAAAACTGCAAATACTCTTCCGTCAGCGCGGTAACCCGATCAATTTCCGCAATCATGGATTTCAATAAAGATTTGGCTTCACCCGTATTGACGGCATCGTAACCGCTGATTTCATCTTCTAAAAGCTCGGCATTCAAACTAATGGAAGAAAGCGGGTTTCTAATCTCGTGGGCCACCTTGGCCGCCATCTTGCCGATGGTCGCCAAGCGCTCGGCCTGGAGCACTTGTTTTTCGAGCCGTTTCTGTTCCGTGAGATCGCGCACGATGCCGGTGAACAGCCGGCGTTGGTCAAGACGCACTTCGCTCACCGCCAAATGCATCGGAAAATGACTGCCGTCTTTGCGCTGTCCCGTCACCTCCCGGCCAATCCCGATAATTCTCTTGGCGCCCGTATTCAAATAATTGGCGATATAGCTGTCATGCGCCTCGCGATAAAGCGGCGGCATCAGCATTTTGATGTTTTGCCCGATCATTTCAGCCGTCGCATAACCGAAAACCTGTTCGGTCGCGGGATTGCAAGATTCAATAACTCCCCGCTCATTAATGGTGATGATGCTATCCACCGCATTCTCTAAAATACCGCTCAATCGGGCTTGGCTTTCTTGCAAACCCTCGTCGGCTTTCCCCCCTCCGGTCGCGCCGGCTTTGGCGTTTAAATTGTTTGGGGCATCCGTCAACATAGCGTAACGTAACTTATTTTCTCAATTCGAGTTGGTTCGAACTTTCCCGTGGCTGCTTCGTATAATTTAACTCGTCAAACTTTGCCGGCAAAACGGAATTTCAGCCTCGAATTATTTATTAAAGTACAGCAATTTTTCTTAAAAAACAATTTCAAAAACATTTTTCCGTCTTCGGATCGTTTTCATCGCCGCCAGACCGTATGCTGCGCCCAATGCTTTTTTCTAACATTCTTCGGCTAATATTTCCCGGACAAAACCGCCGTGGGCCATTTTGCTGGCTGCTTGCCTTACTCCTGCCCGGTTTTTCGTCACTCACACATTCGCAAACCTCACCGTTGCAGTTCGACCGCCTCACCTTTGCCGACGGCCTCGCCGACGACGGCATCCGCGCGCTGTTGCAAGACCGCTACGGCCTCATCTGGATCGGCACCGTTGACGGCTTGGAGATGTACGATGGCTATAGTTTCACGCATTATAAACATAAGCCGTTCGATGCGGCGTCACTCACCGCCAATGCCATCACCGCGTTGTTTGAAGACAAAGGCGGCACGCTATGGATCGGCACCGTTGCCGGGCTTTGCCGCATGAACGCGGAAGAACGGGCGGCTGGGCGCTTTCAGCAGTATCGCCACAATGCCGCGGATTCGAGCAGTTTGAGTTCTGATCTGATCACCGCGATCACCGCGGATGGCGCCGGCACGATCTGGGTGGGAACGGTGCAAGGCTTGAATCAACTTGACGTCGCGGCGGATCAGTTCAAGCGCTATCGCCGGCAACCGGGCAATCCTTTTGGCTTGAATGATGACAACATCGTGGCGCTGGCGATTGACAGCACGGGCACGCTTTGGGTGGGAACGCGAATAGGCGGGTTAAAAAAGTTTGAGGTTGCGACAGAAAAATTTTTTACTTACACCTGGCAACCTCCGGAGTTCAAGCAAAAGTTTTCACGTTACCTGCCGGCGATTTTTGCTTGCATCGACAGCCTGCAAAAAAAGCAACTGCCGTTAGCGGCGTTGTTGCGGGTTGAAAATTCTGCGCATCGAAAAACCACCTTCACCCTCGACACGCGTTCGCACGTTTTGCTCGTTGCAACCGGCGAAGGTCTGCTCGAGCCGCTGGCAGATCGAGGCTGGTTGAATCGCGGCCATGTCGCGGCGCCGGTTTGGCAAATGCGCCTGGAGCAAACGCGGCACGCCGGCGGCGCCCTCAAAAATCGCGTGCTCATTGAGACCCTGGTTTTACCGGCTGGTTCATACGAGCTGAATTTTCTTTCTGATGACAGCCATGCGTTTGCCCAGTGGAATGCGCGGCTGCCCGATCGCCCGCAGGATTGGGGCATCCAAGTTTTTCGCCTCGACGCGCCGGCCGCAGACCGGTTGCGCGAACAATTGCGGCAATCTTTTTTGCCCACGGCGCTTTCCAATCCGTTTGTCACGAGAATATTGCCCGATCCTCAACAACCCAACACCGTCCTGTGGGTCGGCACCGCCAACGGCTTGAATCGCTTCGAGACGGCGCGCGAAATCTTCACCAATTATTTTCATACTCCGGCGGATTCGCAGAGCCTCCACGCCAACACCATCATTGCGCTCGGCGCCGGTGATTCCGGAAAGATTCTCGTGGGCACTGCCGAGGGCGGCGTCGATCAGTTTGATCAACAACACTTGTCCTTTAGCCGTCTGGCTGAAGAAAAACATGATGCGCCCAGCCTCAATGGGCACCGCGTTTTTGCCCTGCTGAAAGATAACGCCGGCACGATATGGGCCGGCACTGAAGATGCCGGATTATTCAAAAGCGCCAGCAAAAATTTTCGCCAGCATCGGCTCACGACGCAAAACAGTACAGCCAGTAACAACATTCTGGCGCTTTACGAAAGTCGTGACGGGATCATCTGGTTGGGAACGGCGGACGGCCTTTGGGCC
Source organism: uncultured Cytophagia bacterium (assembly GCA_964477305.1). Classification (GTDB taxonomy): domain Bacteria; phylum Zhuqueibacterota; class Zhuqueibacteria; order Zhuqueibacterales; family Zhuqueibacteraceae; genus Zhuqueibacter. The sequence continues at coordinate 2,688 of CAYZFF010000167.1, read as the reverse complement.
TATGATCGCGCCCATTCGCGTTACTCGCATTTCAAACCGGATTCGAAGAATCCAAAGAGCTTGCGCGGAAAATTCGTGACCTCGCTTTATGAGGATGAAGCCGGCGTACTCTGGATCGCTACGTGGGACGCCGGGTTGAATCGATTTGATCGCTCCAGCCAAACCTTCACGACTTACCAGCACGCGCCGGACGACTCTACCAGCTTGAGCACGAACGCGTTGCGAGCCATCACCGGAGATCATCGCGGCGGGCTGTGGATTGCGACTGCGGGCGGCGGGCTGAATCACTTCAATCCCACTACCGGCCGCGTGAAACGCTATGGACACAATCCCGCCGATCCTCACAGTCTGCCGATTAATGAGCTTAATCATATTTTTGTCGATCGTGCCGGCACGTTATGGATCGGAACGGTGTTGGGCGGCTTGGCGCAATTTGATGTCGCGACGCAACGCTTCACTAAGTTCACTTATGATCCCAAAGATACCGCGGGAATTTCAAACAAAACCGTGAATCACATTTTTGAAGATCGCGAGGGCCAGCTTTGGTTCGGCACGTACAGCGGCGGCCTCTGCAAGATGCAACGCGATTCCGCCGGCCGCGTTACCTTCGCGCATTACACCGTCGAGGACGGGTTGCCGAGCAACATGATTCTCGGTCTCGTGCAGGATGCTGACGGCATCTATTGGATTAGCACAAATCACGGGTTGTCGCGCTTTGAGGCCAGACAGCCTCGCGGCCGGCAATTCAGAAACTACTCCGTTGCCGGCGACCGACAAATTCAATTGCTCAATCGCAATGCCATCAGCATCAGTTCCACCGAGCCGGAAGAGATATTTTTAGGCGGCAGCAATGGCTACACCAGCTTCTTTCCACGCGAGATCATCGACCGGGAATATTCTCCGCCCGTGCTTTTGACCCAGTTCAAAATTCTCGATCAATCAACGCGCTTCGCCAAGCTGCTGGCGGATTTAGATCGAATTGCGCTAACCCATGAGCAGAATTTTTTTTCGTTTGAGTTCGTGGCGCTGGATTATGCCAACGCCGCGGGCATTCAATATGCGTACAGGCTGGAGGGCTTGAATGAAGATTGGATTGCTTGCGGCTCACGGCGTTTTGCGAGCTTTACCAATCTCGATCCGGGCGAGTATCGCTTTCGCGTGAAAGCCACCAACGGCGACGGGGTTTGGGGCGAGCATGAAGCCGCCATTCGCATTTCCATTGCGCCGCCGTTTTGGCGCACGTGGTGGTTCTTTGCTGCCAGTCTCGGGGCCGTCTTGCTCGCGGCTTACCTCCTGCACGCCTATCGCGTGCGCGCGGCGGTGAAAACGTCTTTGCAAATGGAGCGCATCAAACTCTTCGAGCGCGAAAAAGTGCGCGAGCAAATCGCCCGCGATTATCACGATGAGATGGGCCACAAAATCACCAAAGTGGCGCTCTTTACCGAATTGATTACGCGAAACGTGAACGGCATCGCGGCCGAGCTGAAGGAGCATCTCGGCAAAGTCGTCGAAGCCTCGCAAAGCCTCGCGCTCGATGCGCGCGATTTCATTTGGGCGCTGAATCCGGAAAAAGATTCATTGTATGAAACGTGTTTGCACTTGCAGGAATTTGGCAATACGCTTTTTGAAGAGACGGAGGTGAATTTTCAAGCACAGGGCTTGTCCGAAGAATTGTCGCGCCTCAAGCTCGATATGGAATGGAAGCGCCATTTGACGTTGCTCTTCAAAGAAGGCATGAACAACGCGCTCAAACACGCCCGCTGCCAAAACGTCTTGTTGGAGATTCGCGTTCAGAACGACATTTTGCACATAGCGCTTTTTGATGACGGCGTCGGGCTTGCTCACGTCAACGGGCAGGCGCGCAACGGCTCGGGTTTGGAGAACATGAAACGCCGCGCGCAGATTTTAAGCGGCAATTTGGACGTCCGTTCGCTGGAGAACGGCGGGACGAAGATTGAATTTTCCAGCAAATTACCCAGCAATGGGTATTGAAATTTTGCGGCAAATATCGTATATCATCAACATGACCCCGATCGATGTTTCTCTCATTGAAGATGACGCCGATATCCGGCAGGGTTTGAAGCTTTTATTAAAAGGCACACCAGGATTTTCCTGCGTCGCGGCTTACGGCGATTGCGAGTCGGCCTTGCGCGAGATCGTTGACGATCCGCCGGACGTGTTGCTGATGGACATTCAACTGCCGGGCATGTCCGGCATCGAAGGCGTGCGGCGCCTCAAAAAGCTTCTGCCCGAGCTCGATATCATCATGCTCACGATTCACGACGATGATAAACGTGTATTCGATTCGCTCTGCGCCGGGGCGTGCGGCTATCTCGTGAAAACCACGCCGCCGGCAAAAATTTTGGAGAGCATCAAAGAAGTGCGCAACGGCGGCGCCCCGATGAGCGCCAACATTGCGCGTTTGGTGATTCAGTCGTTTCAACGCAGCGTCGCGGACAACGCGCTCACCTCGCGCGAACTCGAGATTCTCTCACAACTCTGCCGGGGCAAAAGCTACAAAATGATCGCGGACGCGCTGCACGTCAGCAAAGGCACGGTGCATTCTCACCTCAAAAAAATCTACAAAAAACTCGAAGTCAGCTCCATGACCGAAGCGGTGGCCAAGGCTTTTCAGGAGAAATTGATTTGAGCTAGCGTTTCACTTGAGGCGCTTTAACAGGCTCTTAG
>CAYZFF010000166.1:5065-8858 GCA_964477305.1 uncultured Cytophagia bacterium | reverse complement strand
ATGATTCCGCGCTACACCCTCCCAGAGATGGGCCGCATCTGGAGCGAGGAGAACAAATTCGCCATCTGGCTCCAGATTGAAATTCTGGCCTGCGAAGCGCAGGCCGAGTTGGGAGTGGTGCCCAATGCCGCCGTTGCGGTGATCAAACAAAAAGCGCAGTTTGATTGCGCGCGCGTTTTAGAAATCGAAGAAACGACGAAACACGATGTCATCGCGTTTTTAACTAATGTCGCTGAATACGTCGGCCCGGAAAGTCGCTACATTCATCTCGGCATGACCTCGTCGGATTTGCTCGACACCGCGCTCGCCGTGCAGATGCGGCAGGCCGGGTTGTTGCTCATTGAAAAGCTCAACGTTTTGCACGAGGCGATTCGTCAGCAAGCGCGCAAACATAAGAACACGGTTTGTATCGGCCGTTCGCACGGCGTTCATGCCGAGCCGACCACGTTCGGATTGAAAATGGCGATCTGGTTTACCGAAGTCAGCCGCCAGCTCGAACGCTTGCAACATGCGATTGCTTCCATTGCCGTCGGCAAAATTTCCGGTGCGGTCGGCACCTTTGCGCATATCGATCCGCGCGTCGAGGAATATGTTTGCGTCAAGCTCGATTTAAAGCCGGCACCGGTGTCGACGCAAATTGTGCAGCGCGATCGCCACGCGGAGTTTCTAAATACGATTGCGCTCATCGGCGCCTCGCTCGAGAAGTTTGCCGTGGAAATTCGCCATTTGCAGCGTACGGAAGTCCTCGAAGCCGAAGAACCGTTTGGCAAGGGCCAGAAAGGCTCGTCGGCCATGCCGCACAAACGCAATCCGATTATCTGCGAGCGCATCGCCGGATTGGCGCGTTTGCTGCGGGCAAATGCAATGGCGGCGCTGGAAAATGTCGCGCTGTGGCACGAACGCGATATCAGCCACAGTTCGGCCGAGCGCGTGATTCTGCCGGACAGCACGATTCTGCTCGATTACATGCTGCACCAATTCACCCGTGTTGTCGCTGATTTGCAAGTTTATCCGGAAAACATGCGGCGCAATTTGGAGCGCACCGGCGGCCTGATTTTCTCGCAACAGGTTTTGCTGGCGCTGGCGCAAAAAGGCATGACGCGCGAAGACGCTTATCGGCAGGTGCAGGAACATGCAATGGCGGTCTGGGCGGATTTGAGTCTCCCGCGCGGGACGAGTTTTTTGGAACGCCTGCTCGGCGATAAAATGATCCGGCAATATTTAAACCCGGACGAAATTCAGCAGTGTTTTGATTTACAAAAAAATCTGCGGCACGTTGATACAATTTATCAACGCCTCGGTTTATCGTAAAACTATATTTTGCCCGCCGCGGCGTGAACGCGATAAATGATGATGCCTTGCAATCCCGTTTAGATTTGAGGAGAGAGGATGGCGATTAAGAAGAAAAAAAAGCTGTACGAAGGCAAGACCAAAGTTCTCTATGAAACAGAGAATCCGGAACAAGTGGTGCTGGAGTTTAAAGACGACATCATTTCGTTGAATGGGTCGAAGAAGTCTCGTCCCATCAAACGCAGTGTTGCGAATAATCAGGTTTCCGCTCATCTGCTGCGTTATCTGGAAAGCTTTAATGTGCCGACGCACTTTATGTCGGTGGTCGGCGAGGCGGGCATGCTGGTTCGCCGCCTGCAAATTCTGCCCATTGAAGTGATGGTACGGAATATCGCCACCGGCAGTTTTGCCAAACGGTACAGCTTGAAAGAAGGCGAAATTTTAGACAAACCGATCGTCGAATATTATTTGAAAAATAATGCGAAAGACGATCAGATGGTGAATCAACATCACATTGTCGCGTTTGGGATGGCGACGGCAGACGAGCTCAAGATCATTGACCGGTACATCACGAAAGCCAATGCGGTGCTGAAAGCGTTTTTTATTCGCCGCGGCATTAAGTTGGTGGATTTCAAGCTGGAGTTCGGACGGTATAAAAGCCATCTCATTATCGGGGACGAATTGACCGTGGAAAATTGCCGGTTGTGGGATGCCGCCACCGGCGAGAAGTTTGAAGTCGAACGCAACCGTAATGACGCTGCAACACTCGAGCGCATCTACGAAGAAGTGCGGCGGCGCGTGTTTGAAAAGGAAGGAGAACGTTCCTGATTCCTGTGCATCGTGAGGGTTACGGGCTGCTGCGCTTGCTGGCGGGGTTGGCGCTGTTGTCCACGCTGGGCTATATGGTTTTGCAAACGCCGGGCGGCGTTATAACCTTGCTCTTGCGAATAACCAGTATTTTGTTGTGGTTGTTGGCGATATTTGTTATTTTCTTTTTTCGCGATCCCGAGCGCGAAGCGCCCAAGGGGCTCGGGTTGCTGGTTTCGCCGGCAGATGGGACGGTGATCGGCATCGATGAAATCGACGAGCCGGATTTTATTCACGCGCGAACGAAACGCGTTATTATTTTTTTGTCGCCCTTCAACGTGCATGTCAATCGCGTGCCGGAAGATGGAGAAGTGCAATATTTCCGTTATCAAAAAGGCCGCTTTTTAGTGGCCTCGGCGCCGGCCGCTTCGACGGAAAACGAACAATCCATCATCGGTTTGCAAACACCGGAAGGTAAAATCGTGTTCAAGCAGATCGCCGGAATTTTAGCGCGCCGGATTGTTTGTGAGATCCGCGAAGGCCATCGCGTGCGCCGCGGCGAACGTTTTGGGGTGATCAAATTCGGATCGCGGATGGAAGTGTTTATGCCGTTGCAGACGGAAATCAAAGTTCGTTTGCGAGAAAAAGTGCGGGCAGGTGAAAGTATATTAGGAGAAATTCAACATGCTACGTAATAAACGCCAGGTCGCGCCGAACCTGGTCACCGTTTTTAATCTTTTCCTCGGTTTTTTTGCGATCGTCTCTGCCACCCAGGGCCGCTTCGTTACCGCCGCGTGGTTGATTATTGTCGCCGCCATCTGCGACGTGCTCGACGGCAAAATTGCCCGCGCCATGCGCGGCTACTCCGAATTTGGCGTTGAACTGGATTCACTGGCCGACGTCGTCTCTTTCGGGGTTGCGCCCGCGGTCATGTTGTATTTGGCGCAGCTCCATCACCTCGGCGCCTTCGGCCTGGTTATCAGCTTCACACAGCTTGCGGCCGGCGCCATTCGCTTGGCCCGCTTCAACACGCGCACCTCCGGTTTTACCAAAAGCCATTTTTTTGAAGGCATGCCGATTCCTTCCGGCGCGATTCTGGTTTCCTCTTATGTTTTGTTCAGTTATCAATATTGGGACGTTGTGCGCTTGCCCGGCATTACCGTCTTGCTGGTTCTGTTGGTTTCAATCCTTATGGTGTCTACAGTTGAGTTTGACGCCCTACCACAATTTTCTTTTCGGCATGGCCGGCGCAACACCATCCAGATGCTGTTGACACTCGCCGGAATTGCCGCCATTATTTTTTATCGGGGCCGGGTATTTTTCCCGTTGATGATACTTTTTGTTTTTTTGCAATTGGGCCGCGCCGTCATTAACCACGTGCGCGAGGAGGATGAAGAACCATTGCCGGATGTTTCGGTGAGCAAGCAATGATCGCAAAAATTCAGATCACGCTCAAAAACGGCATTCTTGACCCGCAAGGCCAAACGATTCACCATGGCCTCGAGATGTTGGGTTTCTCCGGCATCAATAGCGTTCGTGCCGGTAAATTGATTGAAATTGTCTTCACTGGCATGACCCGCGAACAGGCGCAACAGGCCACCGATAATGCCTGCAAAAAACTGCTGGCAAATCCGGTGATTGAGAATTATGAATTCGTGATCGTTGAAGGCAGTAACTGATGCTCTTACTCACACTC
>CAYZFF010000166.1:0-4965 GCA_964477305.1 uncultured Cytophagia bacterium | reverse complement strand
CTTAACAGTTAAAGAGATGCGTTTCGGCGTCGTCGTTTTTCCAGGTTCAAATTGCGAGCATGATTGTTATTATATGCTCAAATATCTCGCCCACCAATCGGTGCGTTTCGTCTGGCATCGCGAGCGTGATTTGAATTCATTCGACGCCGTCATTCTTCCCGGCGGTTTTTCGTACGGTGATTATTTGCGCACGGGCGCCATCGCCCGCTTCTCGCCGGTGATGGAAGAAGTCGTAAAATTTGCCCAACGCGGCGGCATCGTGGTGGGAATTTGTAATGGCTTTCAAATTCTCTGCGAAGCCGGTTTGTTGCCCGGCGCCTTGGTGCGTAACGCCGGTGTGCGGTTTGTCGCCAAATCGGTTTATTTGAGAATTGAAAATGCGCAAACGCGTTTCACGCAAAGTTGCACCGCGCCGGTTTTAAAAATGCCGCTGGCCCACGGCGATGGCAATTACTATGCTGATGCCGAAACCCTGGAGCAGTTGCATGCGCAAAACCGCATTCTGTTCCGGTATTGTACGCGCGCCGGCGCCATCACGCCGGAAGCCAATCCCAATGGCGCGCTGGATAATATTGCCGGCATCATGAATGCAGCGGGCAATGTCATGGGGCTGATGCCGCATCCCGAACGCGCCGCCGAAGCGGTGTTGGCGTCCAATCAGGGCTTGCAGATTTTTCAATCGATTGTCGCGGCTTAACCGCAAGGAGAATTTGTGCGATCAAAGCGCTCATTATGGTTTATCACCATGGTTTTGTTTCTGGGGGCGATGTTGGGAACATTGGCGGGTGAGTTGATTGGTTTTTTACTGCCGGATGGCGTGGCGAAACAATTTTTCTTTTTGGGCATTAAACCCGGTTTTGAACCGGTGACGTTGGATCTGCTGATGTTTAGCATTACTTTCGGCATCAAGCTCAAACTTAATGCGTTGAGCGCGCTGGGCATTGGGGTAGCGGTTTATCTGTTGCGTTGGGTGTTGAACTAATCTCGTTGCTGGTGGCTTGTAGCTGGTGAAAAGCAACGAGCAGCAAGTAACAAGCAAGGAGTCCAATATGTTTGGCAATATCGGTATGAGCGAGTTGATGATCGTCCTGATCGTCGTGCTGCTGCTCTTCGGACCCAAAAAACTGCCGGAGTTGGCGCGCGGCTTGGGACGCAGCATTAACGAATTCAAGAAAGCTGCTGATGATGTGAAAAAAGAATTGAATGTTGTCGATGATTTTAAAAAACTGTAGTTGCACTCTTTTGAAAACGCGACGGTTGTTGAACCGGCAAAAGAGCATCACGTTTTTCTAAAGATATGGAGATTCGTCATGAATGAATGGGTCATTGTCGCCATTGTCGCCTTTGTTATTTTGTTTGGCGCGAAAAAATTGCCGGAATTGGCGCGCGGCTTAGGACAAGGCATTCGCGAATTTAAGAAATCCGTGAAAGATGAAGATCACGAACCGGCCGGCAAAATCGAGCAACCTAAGTCGCCGGTGAATGGTTGAGCGTTGCTTTGACTTTGGGGATTAATTTGTAAAATCACAAGCATAGCAAGCAAATGGAGCGCCGATTGCCGGCCTAAATCATTTGTTTCATGGTATGAGTATTTACTCGTCGTACCCGATAGGCTGTTTATTTTATGGTGCACTATGTTTTATTGTTTGATTTGCAATTGGCGGCAATGGTCATTAAATGATGGAGTCCAGTTGCGCTGAATTGATCTTTGGTTATTTGCATACAACTGCAATTCGATGCGTCCCGCCTTTATATAGTTCATAATTTTTAAATGAAATCTGCCCGACCAAAAATTTACCAAATCCAGGAAGCATTACGCCGCGGTGAAATCTCCTGTATAAAATTAGTCGATGATTACCTCGCGCGCATTGCGGCTGCGAAACAATTTAATGCTTATCTTGCGGTTTTCCCCGACCGCGCCCGGGCGCGGGCAAAAGAAATCGACGCTAAAATTCAAGATGGCACCGCCGGCAAGCTCGCGGGTGTCGTCATTGCCGTTAAAGATATTCTGGCGATGAAAGGCGAGCGCCTTACCTGCGGCTCGCGCCTGCTGGAAAATTTTGTCTCGCCGTACGATGCGACCGTCATTCAAAAATTGGAGGCTGCCGACGCGATTATTATCGGCAAAACCAACATGGACGAGTTCGCGATGGGCAGCTCAAACGAGAACTCGGCGTACGGTCCGGTGAAAAATCCGGTGAATCCTGAATATGTTCCCGGCGGCTCTTCGGGAGGCTCGGCGGTCGCGGTAGCAGCGAATCTTGCAATGGCCGCGCTTGGCACCGACACCGGCGGCTCGATTCGCCAACCCGCGGCGTTGTGCGGCGTCGTCGGCATAAAGCCCACGTATGGCCGGGTCTCGCGTTTTGGTCTGGTCGCATTTGCCTCCTCGCTCGATCAAGTTGGCCCGCTCACCAACTCGGTCGAAGATGCTGCGCGCCTTCTCGAAGTGATCAGCGGCCACGATGAGCACGACTCAACTTCCGCTGCCGTGCCGGTTGCAGAATTTTCAAAATTTCTCGATGGCGATATTAAAGGAAAAATCATTGGCCTGCCGAAAGAATATCTCTCCGACGGCGTACAAAATGAAATTCGCGCCGCGATTGCCGTGGCGAAAGATCGTCTACAAAGCGCCGGCGCCGTAATTAAAGAAGTTTCTCTGCCGCACACCCAATATGCGATTGCAGCATATTACATCATTTGCACCGCCGAAGCCTCCTCAAATCTCGCGCGATATGATGGCGCGCGTTACGGACATCGCACGAATGAAGCGAAGTCACTTGAAGAAATGTATGTGAAAAGTCGCAGTGAAGGTTTTGGCCCGGAAGTGAAACGCCGCATCATGCTCGGCACCTATGTGCTCTCCGCCGGTTATTACGATGCGTACTATCGCCGCGCGCAAAAAGTCCGCACGCTCATCCGCCGGGATTTCGAACAGGCTTTCACCGAATGCGACGTTCTGCTTGCCCCAACGACGCCAACCACCGCGTTCAAATTGGGCGCGAAAACTGCCGATCCGCTTGAAATGTATCTGGCCGATATTTTCACGGTCTCCAGCAATCTCGCGGGCATTCCGGCGCTGTCGCTTCCTGCCGGCGTCGATGCGAACGGCCTGCCCATCGGCCTGCAAATCATCGGCAAGGCTTTTGATGAAAAAAATATTTTCCAGGTGGCGCATTTTCTTGAATCCAATTCCCGATAAATCAGAAAACGAAACGATGAACGGTTTTCCGAATATTTCCCGCGCCATTGGTTTGCTGGCGTTGGTGTTTGCCGTCCAACTCGCTTTGGCCATTCCCCTCGCGTTTGTGGCGTTAGCCTCGTCGATGAAAGTATTTGAGAATCCGTTAACCGTGGCCTTTTTTAATACGATTTCAATTGGTTGCGTTTTATGGATTGGCCTCAAATTGGCGAAAGCCTCTTTCCGTGAAGTGTTTCCGTTTAAACCGATACGCTTGGTTTTGCTCATCCCCATGACTTTTACTGTCGTGGGCATGGGCATTTTGTTGTCGGAAGCCGACAATCTGTTACGGAGCTTTTGGCCCATTCCGGAATGGCTGGAGAAAATGCTGCAGAGCTTCTTTGGTGAATCACAAAATCTCTGGAGTTCATTTTTCACACTTGTGATCGTTGCCGCCGTGACGGAAGAATTATTGTTTCGAGGCCTGATTTTACGCGGTTTTTTACAAAACTATTCCGCGCGTACGGCGATTGTGGTTTCGGCGCTGCTGTTTGGTGCGTTTCATTTGAACCCGTGGCAATTCACCGGAGCTGTGGTGTTGGGCGGCGTCTTTGCCTGGTGGTTTGTGCGGACGCGCTCGTTGCTCCCGTGCCTTTTCGGCCATGCGCTAAATAACGGTCTGCCTTTATTGGCGCTGGGAATTCCACAATTGAAGGATTGGGGTTTTGTCTCCGATGGCACCGGCCCGGTTGTCTTTCAACCTTTATGGTTGGATGGCTTCGGCTTGCTGTTGGCGGCTTTCGGTTTATGGTGGACCGCCCGCGAACTGCCAATCAGCGAAATGAATTTTTCCGCTGCGCCGGCGGTTGACGCTTCGCAAAATATTTTATTGCACAGTAAGAATGGCAAGGAAAATTTGAATGCCCTATGAACCGGTGATCGGCCTCGAAGTTCACGCGCAACTGTTGGTCGATTCAAAAATTTTCTGCCGTTGTGGAACGGTTTTCGGCGCGCCACAAAATTCGCAGGTGTGCCCGATCTGTCTCGGCATGCCCGGCGTGTTGCCGGTGCTGAATCGGAAAGCCGTCGAGTTCGCGATTAAAATGGGCCTCGCCACCAACTGCCGCATTGCCGCGCATTCCATCTTTGCGCGCAAAAATTATTTTTATCCCGACCTGCCGAAGGGTTATCAAATTTCCCAATACGAAGAGCCGCTGTGTGAAAACGGCTGGGTGGAAATTGAAATGGAAAACGGATCATTGAAGCGCATCGGCTTGACGCGGATTCATCTCGAAGAAGACGCCGGCAAATCCGTTCATGCCGAAGGCTATGTTTCCGACCACGAAACGTTGATCGACGTGAATCGCTGCGGCACGCCGCTCATCGAAATCGTGAGCGAGCCGGACATGCGCTCGCCGCGCGAGGCGTATTTGTATCTCACCCGCCTGCGCCAGCTCGTGCGCTATCTCGGCATTTGCGACGGCAATATGGAAGAGGGCAGCTTGCGCTGCGACGCGAACATTTCAATTCGTCCGGTTGGCGAAGAAAAATTCGGCGTCAAAACCGAATTGAAAAACATGAACTCCTTTCGCAACGTCGAAAAAGCGATTGAGTTTGAAATCAACCGGCAAACGCAGCTTCTCGAGTCCGGCGGCCAAGTCGTGCAGCAAACGATGCTGTGGGACGCGAACAACGGCAAAGTGCTGCCGATGCGCTCGAAAGAGCAGGCGCATGATTACCGCTATTTCCCCGAGCCGGATTTGACGCCGCTGCGCCTCGACACG
>CAYZFF010000165.1:0-8864 GCA_964477305.1 uncultured Cytophagia bacterium | reverse complement strand
TTTTAAAACAAAGGGTAATGTCTGTGGAGTTTTTGATACAACGTCAACCCGATGAATGGCAAAATGGATTTGGCCTTAAAATTTTTTTGTTTAATTCTTCTCTGCGGCTGCTTTCTCACCACCGGAGTTTCAGCGCAAGATTCTCCGTGGCTGAATTACACCAACGGCGACGCCGTCAATGCGTTGGCCGATGACGGCGCTTTTTTATGGGTCGGCACCAATGGCGGTCTCCTGCAATACAACAAAATTACTCGCGAAAAAATTTTCTACAATAAAACCAATTCCGGTTTACCGAGCAACCGAGTATATGTCATTGCCCTTGATGACAGCGCGAACAAGCTGATTGCGACGATCAACGGCCTGGTTAAATTCAACGGCACGACGTGGACGGTGTACGACACCTCCAATTCCGGGCTGCCGCGGCTGGACGTGCGCGCCATCGCTTTTGACCAAATGCGCAACATGTGGCTCGGCACTTGGGGCAGCGGGTTGGTGCAATTCGACGGCGTCAACTGGACGACTTATAAATATGCCGCTTCCGGCCTCACCGGCAGCCAGATCAGCGCGATAGCGGTAGATCACAACGGCAACAAATGGATCGGTGCATGGGGCGGCGGCGTGGCGCGCTTTGACGGCAACACCTGGATCATGTATGATTCAAAAAACTCGCCGTTGCCGAATGGGAATGTTCACGCGATTGCAATCGACCGCGACAATACCAAGTGGATTGCAACCACAGCCGGCTTGGTAAAATTTAACGAATCGGGTTGGACCATTTACACCACCGGCAATTCCGGTTTGCCGGATGATAATATTAACGCCATTGCCATCGATCATAGCCAGAACAAATGGATTGGCACCAATAACGGCTTGGTGAAATTTGATGAGGCGCAATGGACGATTTACCATACGGCCAATTCCGGCCTGCCGGAAAATGTTGTGACCGCCGTTCTCATCGATCAAACGGGAACAAAATATATCGGCACCGGGCATGGGCTGGCCCAATTTGATGGCGTGAATTGGCAAACCACAACGACTTCGAATTCCGGATTGCCGGAGGGTGATTATATCGCGACGATTGCTGTCGATAAAAATAATCAAAAGTGGCTTGGGGTTTGGGGCGGCGGGGTGGCGAAGTTTGATGATACGAATTGGACAGTTTATGACGCCTTCAATTCGGCGTTGCCGGATAACGCGGTGTCCGCGATTGCCGTGGATGACAGCCTCAACAAATGGATTGGAACGTGGGGCGGCGGTCTGGCTTGTTTTGATAGCACCAATTGGAAAATTTATCATACGAAAAACTCCGGGTTGCCGGATGATTTTGTGTTATCGGTCGCGGTCGATCCGCACGGCGATAAATGGATCGGCACCTGGTCGGGTGGGCTGGCGCATTTTAACGGCGTCACTTGGACGGTTTATAACCGAACAAACTCCGGACTACCCTCGAATGCGGTGTTAACGATTGCGATCGACAGCACGGGTAACAAGTGGCTTGGCACTTGGGGCGGCGGTTTGGTTAAATTTGACGGCGCGAATTGGACGATTTTTCACACGGCCAATTCCAAATTGCCGAGCGATTATGTGCGCGCCGTTGTGCTCGAAGATAGCCTCGTGTGGATTGGCACCTCCGCCGGATTAGCGGATTTCGATGGCGTCAACTGGAATGTGTATAATCGCACCAACTCGGGTATGCCGGCCAATTCTGTGTATGCGCTGGCGGTGGGGCACAATCGCAAAAAATGGATTGGCACCTCTCGCGGCCTCGCGCGCCTCGACACCACGGGCTGGAAACTTTTCGATATTCGCAATTCAAGTTTGCCGACGAATGATGTGACCGCCCTCGCAATTGACCATTACGGCCATCGCTGGATTGGCACGCGCGACGGCCTGGCAGTTTTTCAACATGTTGATCCGGTTCCGATCTATTATTTATTGTCACAAAATTATCCCAATCCGTTTTCGGTGCGCGGGAATGCAGGCGGCGCCGGCACGAACATAAATTTTCGTTTGCTCGCGGCGGCAGCCGTCACCTTAAAAATTTTTGATTTGCTCGGGCGTGAAATCGCCACGCTGCTGCAAACAACTTTACTTGCTGGCGAGCATACCGTGCGCTGGCAGCCCCGCGATATTGCCAGCGGAATTTACTTTTATCGTTTACAAATCGGCAATATGGTAATGACGAAACGCATGGTGATCTTACCGTAATTCATCCTATGTCCAAAGCAAATCTTAATTGCCGTTTTCGCTTTTTACATTTTACGTTTAACGTTGCACCATTAACGTTTTGCGTTTTAATTCTTCTTCCAAGCCCTCTGCTGCAAAGTCAAACCCGCTGGCAGCCTGATTCCACCGGCTATAATTATTTAAGCCGCAACGCTAATTTGAGCCAGTGGTTGGCTTCCGCCGGCACGACGGTTGAGCTAGATACAATATTATTTGCTTCCTCGCGGCGCTCGATCAAGTGGACGATTCCGCCCAACAGCGGGGTCGTGACGTTGGAGCTGAATCTTGTTGATCTCGATTTCTCCGAGCGTGTGGTTTACACGAAGTGCCGGCGCAACAAGTATGCGGCCAAAATTGAAACCCGGCTGATCGTCACTTCCGGCAAAGGTTTTCGCCTGGCGGAACCGGTGCTTTACAATACCGAAGGCCGGAACCTGCCGGTCGAACTCTGGCATGAGCAGGGGCAAAGCGCATGGCTCAATCCGTTTGGCGGCGCCACGATTTCCGAGCTTCGCCATATCAGCAAGCTGTTGTTTCGCGCCGAAAACGCCGAGTTTGACGAGCAAATCTTGTGGATCGACGAAATTAAATACACCCGCCCTCGCGGGCCAGTGTGCATCATTAATTTCAACCACTATCGCGATTCCGCCGACAGCCTGTTGACGCCGTGGCTGCTTGAAAAAAAATATCCGGCGAATATCGATTTCACTTATGAATACGCGAAAAATGAATTTGCGCATTATCGGGCCAACGGCGGTTTATGGACGCGCTACATCGGCCTGCAGCGCATTGCCGAGTTGGTCAATCGTAACGGCTGGAGCACGACGCATCACGGGGTGTTCTATGAATTTCTGCCGAATCTATTGCCGGAAGTTCGCGCCCAGCTTTATGCGCTGACGCCGTTTGAACGCGAAGGCTTGGCGGCGAATTGGTGCTTCTCGATTCCGGGCGACGTGGTAACGCCCGACATTCTTGCGGAGATTCAAGCGCTCAATCGTTTTTATACGGTGCGCAAACAGTTTGACAACTCGCCGAACGAGCTGCCGATTGACAATCCGTTGAAGCTGCGTTTCAATCGTTTGACTTCCGCCGCCGCCGGCCCCAATTTGCGCGGCCAGCCGGAAACGCTGGCCGAAATGCGGCAAAGTGTCGACGCGTTTTTTGCCAGAAAAGGATTGTTGATTTTTGATTTCGGAACGATCGTTGCCTCTCCCTCTCCCCTTTTTCGCGACGAAGAAATCACCTTGTTGAGCGACGCGCAGGCGGTGATTGAATATGCCGACTCACTCGGTTTTACGTTTATGACGTTTCAACAACTCTTGGCGCCGGATCCGAATTATCAACAGCAGCTTTCGATCAATCACGATTACCCGCAAATGAAAACCGGCAAAACCGACACCTTGCGTGTTCTGCAAAACGATCTTTGGCCGCGAGCGCGCGATTTGCGAATTGCCGCTGTAACTAAACCGCAACGGGGCCAGGCAACTATTGCCACGAACAAAAAAAACATCGTTTATAAAGCGAACGCCACTTTTGCCGGTACGGATCGTTTTCAATATATCGCCACCGATGGCGTTTTCTCCGACACGGCGTGGGTGTTTGTTAAACTCTCTGCGACGACGACGGTTGAGGATAATCATAGCTCCCCGCCAACTTCAACACAGCTTTACGGCAATTACCCGAATCCATTTTGGAGCGGGGCAACTTCGCGTTTTGCCGGAAGTGCTGCAACGACCATCGAATATTCCTTGCAACAAACGACGCCAGTGACCATCAGCATTTATAATATGCTCGGACAGGAAGTCAAGCGTTTGATTGATGAAACCAAACCGGCTGGACATTACCGCGTGACCTGGAACGGCCAAAATGCCGGCGGCCAACCGTTGCCGAACGGACTTTATGTTTGCAAAATGATGGCAGGGAGTTTTGTGAAATCTTTCAAGATGTTGATGTTGAAATAATTTTGTAGGGGCGCGCAACCTTGTATCCCTACGATTCTTCTCCCCCGTTGCCTCGCGCAAGAAAATCCTTGACACACTGCTTTTTCTTTCCTACAATAACATCGGCGTTATCATTCAACGACACTCTTAATTTTTTTATGAACTCTGCGCTTGCGGTAAACTGGGGTAAGTGGCTAGCGGCCTACTTTTCCTCACAGGGAAAAAACAATCCGTTTTTGCTCGCGACGAAATTTGGTTGGCGCGTGGTGTTGGAAAATGCCGAGGCGCCCGGTGCTTTCATTCCGGCCCGTTATGCTGAATGGGACGGCCGTGAACGCCGGATCAGCCTATTCTTGTGCATGCTGCGCCGTCTCACGAACTCCGCCAACGTGCTTCATCGCGCTTGTGCCCACGAAGTGTTTCATGGCCTGGCTGCCGTTGATTATCGCATGCTCCAGTTACCGCCGGAAAGCATACCCCGCTTAAATCATTGCGAAGAAGAAATCGCCGCGCAAGTTTTTAGTGAAACCCTCATAAACTCATACCGCGAGGAGGAAACGTGTCCGCTGTCGGCGTCGCGCTGATTGCAGTTTTTCTCTTGTTCACGGCGTTGATGTATTTAAAACGCATCTCGGCCATGCTCGCCCTGCCGATTATGGCGTTGTTGCTGGCCATGATTGCGCAGGTACCAAATCAATATATTTTACAAAACATCATCGAAGATGGCGCCGACCCGGTGATTCATGCGTTGATGGCGACGATTTTCGGCGGCATTCTTGCGCTGTTTATAAAAAACCAGGGTATTGCCACCGTTTTCGTGCGCTACGCCGCGGAGTTGGGTGGCGACCGGCCGGTCGCGGTTGCCATCAGCATCATGTTCGCCACCAGTATTTTGTTCATGACGTTGGGTGGACTCGGCGCGGTCATCATGGTGGGCACCATTATTTTGCCGATTATGCTGAGCCTCGGGATTGCGCCGCAAACCGCCGCCGGCGTGATGCTCATCGGCATTTCGATGGGCGGCTGCTTGAACATCGGCAATTGGCAACTTTATATCAGCTTGTTGAAAGTGCCGATGGTGCAGGTGCAGCAATTTGCGCTGGTGATGGCAGCGTTGCATCTTTTCGTCGGGCTGATTTTTTGCGTTTGGTCGTTGCGGCGCAGCCAATTGCGGCGCTTCTGGCCGGCGCCGGGAGAAATTTCTTCCGCGAGCGGCGCCCCGCCAGTTCGGCGGCTGGCTCTATTAACGCCCGTGGTTCCACTCGTTCTGGTTTTGGTTCCCAGCCTGCTGGACATTGCGCAAGCAGAATTTAATTGGCCCACGCAATTGGATTTACCGCGTTGGCCGATTGTGCCGGCCTTTATTGCCGGTTTGCTGTTTGCATTGCTCACCGCCAATGCTGAAGGTGAGATCGCGCTCATCTCCTTGATGGTTTTATTTTTTAATATTTGGATTTACGCAAAACTGGCGCCCACAAGTTTGCAGCTCCACACGGGGCCGGAGACGCCAGTGCTGAATGCAATCGTTGGCGGCATGGCCGCCATCATCCTGTTTGTGGTGTGGGAAATTGTGGCCTGGATTGATGCGCTTCGCAAAAACCGCTCGCGCCGTTGGCGATTGGCGTTGCTCACACCATTAGCCGCGTTGTTGGTGCATCACATTTTGCACTGGCAGCCGATGTCCGGTTTCTTTATCGGCGCCCTGCTGGCGCTGGTGGTGACCGCGCGGCGCGACACCGTGCAAACATTTACCAAATCCGTGTTAGAAAGTTTTGAAAGCATCGCCCCCGCCGTTATGCTCATCATCGGTATCGGCATGCTGCTGAATTCAGTCAATCACCCGAATATCAAAGACGCGCTCCAACCATTTCTCAAAGCCATGTCGCCCCCCAACGGTTTATTGTTCGTGGTGATTTTTACCTTGCTCGCGCCGCTGGCGCTTTATCGGGGCCCGCTCAACCTTTGGGGCATGGGCACCGGCATCGCTGCTATTCTGCTTGCGACTGGCGCCATGACTGCGGAAGCGATTATGGCGATGCTGATTTCCGTCGGCGCCATGCAGGGCGTTTGCGACCCCACTAACACTGCCAACGTTTGGATTGCCAATTTCACCCGAACGGACGCGGTCGATATTCTCAAACGCATGATCGTCTATATCTGGCCCTTGGTTATTGCCGCGTTGACGATTGCGGCGCTGATGTATTTTTAAAAATGTTTTAAAAACCTCTTTTGATTTTTCACCGACTTTTTTAGATTATAACCGAAATCGCAAATTACGGCATCACCCTTTGAATTGCAACTATGGAGAAAAGCCATGTTCCACCAATCCAGCATATTGACGCGAATTTTCCTGATTCTGTTGGCAAGTTTTATCGCCCCATCGCACAGCCAGACGCCTTCTTCACTTTCCGTCGAAATATTTCCAAAGGTCGCCACCGATTCTGTTAAAATCGACGCCGATGATCCCGCCATCTGGGTTCATCCCACCGATCCAACGAAAAGCGTCGTGATTGGAACGGATAAAACTAAAGCCGAAGGCGGGCTGTATGTGTGGAATTTAAACGGAAAGCAAATTCAATATATCAAGCTTATGCGTCCGAACAATGTCGATGTGCGTCACGGCATGAAGTTGAACCATCGAACGATTGACATTGCCGTCACCAATTTTCGCAAAAATCAAACGATCGGCGATAGTCTGGTCGTTTCAAAAGAAATCAAAGTCTTTGAGATCGATCCCGTTGAAGGAACCCTGTCGGACATCACCACCGACGGCGGCATCCCGACGCCCGAGATTATTGAAGACAACGGGCTTTGCCTTTATCGCCGGCCCGCCGATGGCGCTGTTTTTGTTATTGAAAGCAGCAAAGAAGAAGAGGCTGACAATGGCCTGCATCAATATCGCTTGCTTGATGACGGCAACGGGAAAGTCAAAGCCGTTTATGTGCGTGCTTTTGGACAGGGCACCATTTTTGATAAAGTGGAGGGATTAGTTGCCGACGATGAATTGGGCTATGTTTATGCTGCCGACGAAGAAGCGGCAATCCGTAAATATCATGCGGATCCGGACAAAGGCGAAAATGGGCAAATCGCTCAGTTTGCCCTTGATGAAGACGGTTTTATCGGCGATCGCGAGGGTCTCGCCATCTATTACTGTGACAGTACCACGGGTTATTTGTTGGTTTCCAACCAAAAAAAGGACAATATTAAAGCTTATCGCCGCGAAGGCAACGACGGCAACCCGCATGATCACGATCTTTTATTCACGCTTAACACCATTGGCTCGCGTAAAAGTGACGGCCTGGATATTAGCAGCCGGCTCACCACGCCGGAATTTCCGCACGGCCTTCTGATTAAGCATGATTCGCCGGCGCGCGGCTTTAAACTTTATTCGTGGCAGGACATTATCAATATTTATTCGGATGTGTGTTCTCCACTGAAGACGGAGCGCCAGTAAAATTAACGACACAGCAAGAGCGGCTATGAAACTACGCCTGTCCAGCAAATTGGCTGTCTTCAAAAATGCAAACGGAATCATATGTCCTCCCATTTCACCCATCTCGAATGCACTCGCTGCGGTAAAACCGAACCGACGAACAAGCTGCTGAATTTATGCAGTTGCGGCGGCCCTTATTTCGCGCGCTACGACTTGCCGGCAATTCGGCAAAGTTGGTCGCGCGATTCATTAAAAAATGCGCCTTCTAATCTCTGGCGTTACGCGCCGATTTTGCCCGTACAGCAAAAAGAAAATCGTCTCACCCTCAGCGAAGGGTGGACGCCGTTATTGGAAACGCCGCGTTTGCGCCAACATCTCGGTTTGCCAAATTTGTGGATCAAAGATGAATCGCCGAATGTCACCGCTTCATTCAAGGCGCGCGGCTTGTGCTTGGCCGTTTCGCGCGCCAAAGAACTGGGCGTGAAAAAACTGGCGATTCCTTCCGCCGGCAATGCCGGCAGCGCGACCGCCGCGTATGCCGCTGCCGCCGGAATTCCCGCTTTCATTTTCATGCCGGAAGACGTGCCGGAGCCATTTATTGACGAATGCGAATTTTACGGCGCGAAGCTCGAGCTGGTCGACGGTCTCATCACCGATTGCGCCAAAAAAGTTTTGGCCGGCAAAGAAAAGCACGGCTGGTTTGATGTTTCCACGTTGAAAGAGCCGTACCGCGTCGAAGGCAAAAAAACGATGGGCTATGAACTTGCCGAGCAATTTGATTGGGAGTTGCCGGACGTCATCATTTATCCCACCGGCGGCGGCACCGGCCTCATCGGCATGTGGAAAGCGTTCGACGAAATGGAACAACTCGGTTGGATCGGCCCAAAGCGTCCGCGCATGGTCTCGATACAATCCACCGGCTGCGCCCCGATTATTCGCGCGTTTGATCAAGGCCTCGATCACGCGCCCGAATGGGAAAATGCTGCGACCATCGCCGCGGGCTTGCGTGTCCCTCGTGCCGTCGGCGATTTTTTGATGCTGCGCGCGATTCGCGAGAGTCACGGCACTGCCGTCGCCGTGCCGGAAGAACAAATTGCGGACGAGATGTATGAATGTTGCCAACTTACCGGCATCTTCTTTTGTCCTGAAGGCGCGGCGGCTGTCTTTGCGGCAAAAATGCTCATCGATGCCGGCTGGCTCAAACCGCAAGATCGCGTCGTGATTTTTAATACCGGATCGGGGTTGAAATATGCGGAGTTGTGCCG
>CAYZFF010000164.1:0-8877 GCA_964477305.1 uncultured Cytophagia bacterium | reverse complement strand
AAATTTATCCTTAAAGCAAAATTAAAACTCCAAGATCGGTGTCATTTTCAAATGATTGGATCAGCGCTTGGTTTTGTCTAAGCAGAATTTCAATTTGCCGCATTGAACAATTGCCCCGACAAATCCAAACCACTTTCGGAGGAAAACCAAACAACAGACTGCGTTCATGGAAATCAGCGTCTTTCGTTACAATAAAATAACCTTCCTGGCGGGCGTAATCTCAAACCACTTCATCTAAAGCACGGTCAAGCCCGAGGATTTGAACATGAGTAGAATCAGGATAGGCGTCCGCCAGCTTTGCAACAAGACGCGGAGATAAATTTTGGTCAAATAGAAGTTTCACACCTGAACCGCCATTAACTGGCGCTCCCGATCCGCCGCATAACTCAAGCAAGCGCGGATATCATCCGAGGTCAGATAAGGAAAATCTTCAAGAATTTCCTGCTGGGTCATACCCGAAGCCAAATATTCAAGGACATCGTAGACAGTGATTCTCATGCCTCGAATACAAGGCTTACCTCCGCGCTTGCCCGGCTCAATGGTGATAATGTTCTTGTAATTCATTTTGTGCTTATTTAAAAAGTGTTAGTGCATTTCCCCATTCCCCAACTCCTCCAAATTCCCATGCTCGTGCCCGCAATCATTTTCGCATTTGTAGACTTTTTCTTTGGAAACGGCCAGCGGCAGCACTTCAATTTCGCCACTTTGATATTTCACGGTGAACGTATCTTTGAAAATATCGATTTTCAAAATCAAGCCTTCGCCTTTTTCGGTTTTGATCGGCTTGGCGAGATCGGGAAATTGCGCAATGGCTTCGTTGTAGAAATCACGTTCGTACATCAAACAGCATTTCAAACGGCCGCAGACGCCGGCCAGTTTGTTCGGATTCAGCGGTAAGTTTTGCTCTTTCGCCGCCTGCGTGGTGATCGGGCCAAACTCGGAAATCCACGACGAGCAGCAGAGGCGGCGGCCGCAAACGCCGTAACCGTCCAAGCGTTTCGCTTCATCGCGCACGCCGATCTGGCGCAACTCGATCCGCGTGTGATAAACCCCGGCCAAATCTTTGACCAACTCGCGGAAATCGACACGTTTGTCGGCAGTAAAATAAAACGTAATTTTATTGCCATCGAGCTGATATTCGCAATCCGCCACTTTCATTTGCAGGTTGTGGGTCACCACTTTCTGGCGACAGGTTTCCAGCGCTTTTTGCTCGGCGACTTTATTGCTCTGCAAGCGAATGACGTCACTTTCGCTGGCTTTGCGCAGCGTTTTTTTTACGCCCTCGTTGGGCGGCATACTCGTGCGCCCCGGCAATTCGGCCTGATTGACGCGCCCGAGATCTTCGCCTTTCTCAGCTTCAACAATAATCAAGTCGCCGAGGCGGAAAGGAAATTGTTGTGTATTGGCATACCAGCCTTTACGTTCGCCTTTGAATTTTACTTCGATAAAATCGGGCACGGGGCCTCCTGTATATCATAAAGAGCGCCAAATTTTAGTTTTGGCACGCTATTACTTTCGACTGCCTGATAATTTTTGAATGCGATACAACAGCACCATCAACACCAACCACGGCTGCACGTAGCGATCCAGACATTCCATCGCAAATTCCAACTCGGTAACGACGCCGGGAAAATCAAACTCCGGCAGGTTCTTGATCAGGTCGGTCAATTGGCGTTCTTGATCGGTGTTAATGATCGCGGCGCTGGCTTGCGGCGACGGCGCCATCACTTTCAGCACATAACCATCGCGAATCCAGAGAGTGCAAAACTCCAGAAGCTGGCGCAGGTCGCGGCGATCATGTTCGCGCACCAGCGCATTGAGAAAATCCATTTGCTCGACCGGTTTGTTGAATCGAAACGCCATGCGCAGAAAAGCAACAGCTTGCTGCCGGCGCGTGTCAACATCATCTTCCAGCAGATCCAGCGCGCGCCGAAAATTCCCGTTAGCCAGTTTGGCGACGAACCCGGCACGCTCGGCAGGAACGCCGTGTTTCTCCTGCAACGCCGCGCTAATTTGTTCACGTGTCAAAATCAGCAAACGCACCGGTTGGCAACGCGAGATGATGGTCGGCAAAATATTATCCAGCGACGCCGCCGTGAGAATCATCAAGGTGTGCGCGGGCGGCTCTTCTAAAATTTTGAGCAACGCATTCGCCGCCTCGGCCTTCATGCGGTCGGCTTCTAAAATCAAAGCGACGAAACCGTGGCCTTCATAACTCGTCATGCCGAAATCGCGTTTGAGCGTGCGAATGTCGTCGATCAACATGGTCGGGTTTTCCCACGGCCGCAAACGGCGATACGGATTGGTGGCGAGGCTGTGTAGAACTTCGGTGCGCTCGTCTTCGCCGGCAGAGGCCGCGCGCGGAAAAATCACCCGCACATCCGGATGCGTCATCTCCGCCACGCGTTTGCAAGACGAACAATGGCCGCACGCCAACGCCGCCAGTTCACGCGTCGGCGTGGCCGCCGGTGCCGCCGGCTCATCAAATAATGAAATGGTGGCTGGCGGCGGTGCAGCTTGCACACGGCCAGCAGTGCAAAAAAAAGTTTGCGCTGCCAGCACCGCCAGCGCTTCTTTGCCGCTGCCCTCGGGACCGTGAAATAAATACGCATGCGCCACCCGCTCGTTTTGCCGGGCGCGGCGCAAAAATTCCTGCGCGTTTTCCTGGGCGATCATTTCAATCACGGATGGAGCCAATCTTCAGGATTCAAAGCCTCTTCACGATTCCACAATTGAAAATGGAGTGTGACGCCTTGCAGTGAACCGGTTTCACCAACCGCGCCGATGACTTGCTCGGCAGCGACTTCTTCATTCAAAGCGACATTTATATCCGCAAGATGCGTATAAACGGTGTAATAACCATCAGCGTGGCTGATGATCATGAGATTGCCATAGCCGCGTTGCCACGTGATGGCAGTGACGCGGCCGGTGGCCACGCTGCGCACCGGTGCACCCAACGGCGTGGCAATGTCGATGCCCAAATTGTTGGTCACGGTGTTGAGCACCGGGTGGCGATATGTGCCGTAATGCGAAACGATGCGTCCAGTGGCCGGCCACGGCATGGCACGGCGCAGATTCATAAACGCGCCGCTGTTGAGCACGGGTGCGGCTTCACGGCGCGGCGCCTTTGCTTCGGCAGACGAAATCAATTGCCGGATGCGCGTAATGGCTTTCTGCGTTTCCGCGAGCTGCATTTGGTAAAAGTTCTTATCGTTGCGAACTTTTTTTAAAACCGCTTGCCGCTGCTCGCGGCGTTTTTTCAGCGCTTCTTCTTCTTGTTGTTTTTCGCTCAACAGCCGCTGTTGCGTTTGCAATTCCGCGGTGAGAACCGTTTTCTGCTGATCGATTTGTTCGTGCTTTTTGTTGATGCCGGCCATAATCCGGCGGTCGTTATCGCTAAGCTGTTGATGATACTTCGACCAGAGCAACATCTGATTCAACGAACGGGTGGTGAGCAGAATTTCCGCGTCCTGCAAGCGGCCATATTTATAAAACACCACCGCGCGCTGGGCGGCCAGCGCTTTCAAACGCGCAAGCTGATCTTGCGTGCGTTTTTGCACCTGCTCGGTCTCACTGATTTTCGTGCGCTTCTCGCGCTCTTGCTTGCGGATTTGTCCAACCAGACGGTGCGTCAAATCGACCTGCTCGTCGAGGGCACGCAGAAATTCCAGCGCCGAAGTTTCACTTTTCTCCTGGGCGCCGATCTGTTCCTGTAAGCGGGCAATCTTCTGCCGCAATTCATCCAATTGTCCTTGCTGGTTTTGAGCCAAAACCAACGGGGGAATAAAAATAAACAGTGCCAAAAGGCCAGCGCGTAACATAACAAAAAGTAACAGATTTGGCAGAGAAAAGCAATGAAAAATTCGCCTTGCATCGTGAGGCCGCGTTTCATATATTAAAAAGCGCTTGCGAACTGGCGTAGTGGTCAGTTACGCCAGTCGCCGGTCGCTTTGCCGATACGTCACGCAAGAAACTAAAAGATAAATTTCAAGCCCGCTAACCAGCCAGCACCAACTTATGAGCACGAATAGCAATCGCCCGACGAAATCCAGCAGTCCGCTGTGGGGCAACATTTTTAAAAAGAAAAACGGCGACGATGAAGGCATTATCAAAACCTTGCGTTTGGTGCCGCTCTTTGCCGATATGAGTGACGGGGAACTGCGTGAATTTGAAAAGCTTATTCATCGCCGCACCTTTAAAGCCAATGAAACGATTTTTTGGGAGGGCGAGCCCGGCGTGGGAATGTATGTTATTCAACGCGGGGTGGTGGCCATTTTTAAACATGCACCGGGCGAAGGCCGCGAAGAGTTGGCGACTTTGCGCAACGGTGAATTTTTTGGCGAGCTGGCGCTGCTCGATGAGACGCCGCGCTCTGCCACCGCCGTGGCCAAGGAGCCGGCGGATATTATTGGCTTGTTCCGGCCCGATCTGTTTGAGCTGCTCGAACGCAAGCCGCGGCTGGGCAATAAATTTCTTTTTCAACTCGCTTCAATTGTCGGCGAACGCCTCAAAAACACCAATTCTGAAATGCAAGCCTTGCGGGCCCAGTTGGATAAATCAGGAATCATTGTTTAGGAATCCCGATTTTAAAATTATCTAAATGATCGTCATGCCCGAACGCTTTAATCGGGCATCCACGCTTTTAAAAACTGGATTCCCGCCAAAAGCGCGCGGGAATGACAAACCTATAAAATGAGCAAGTTATTTATTCGGTGATTCTTAGCGGCAAACGGCAAAAAAAACGGCCTCCGTTTTTCAAATTTGTTTTAAAACGAAAAACCCCATGAAACAAAGATGAATCATGGGGTTTTTAAATTTTATAAAGATTACCGTCAACCTTTTTTGCCGCTTTTCTCTTTCTTCGTTTTGCGCAGCAGCGTCGTCGTGCCGCTCACTTCTTTGCCATCCGGGCCAGCGCCTTTGAACGTCATCACTATTTTATCGTCGGCCACTTTTTCAATGGTGCGGGTTTCCGGCCCCGTGCCGCCTTCCCACGCCATGGTGATTTTGTTGCCCGTGCGGGTGCCTTTACCCGTGGAAATATCACGGAACGAGCCGAACCAATAGCCGAGATATTCTTTGGATTGGGCATTTACCGTCATCATTCCGCGGCCTTTGTATACCATCGCCGCAGCGCCCTCGCCGATCTTTTGTTTGTAGTGCACATCAACGAATTGATGCTCCAGGTCCCAATCGACTTTCATCTCATCTGCGGTTTTGCCCATGGAGCTTTCGGTTGTTCCTTCCCATTCGCCGATCATCCAGTCATAAAGATCTTCCTGCAAAGCTGCGGGGGGAGGGGCCTGCGCCAAGAGTGGGAGCGTTAGGCTCATCAACACAACGGCCAAGAGATTCATCACATTTCTTTTCATAATGCATTCTCCAAAAATGGTTGGTGAAAAGTTAATCGCAAAGAATGACGCGGAATTTTTTGACAATGAAATTTTAAAAACTATTTGCGAGCGGGCGCCGAAGGGTGCCTGATAAAATGTGGCATCATGCGCAACATCGCCGCGATCACCAGCAACGGCCCGAAAAGCAAATTTAAAAATTTTCCCCGCCAGCCGGTTTCGTGTTTACGAAAATAGCGCCAAAAAGATACATGCGAACTCCAGATCGCCGCGACCTGTGCCTGCCGCACGCTAACGCCTTGCGCATGAATAATCTGTACGGATGGCTCGAAACGAATTTTCCAGCCGCTGCTCCAAACGCGCCGGCACCAATCCACATCGCTGAAAAAAATCGGGAACTGTTCATCCCACCAACTAACTTGTTGCATCACCTCGGCCTTTGCCAGCAAACAAGCGCCTTGCGGCTGCTCAACTTCCGTTGCGTGGCGATGATCAAAACCGCCCATTTTCCAGCGGTTCAGGATTGCCGAATGCGGAAACAGCCGCGACAGGCCGGACAATTCGCAAAATAAATCCCAATGCGTCGGAAAACGCCGGCAGGAAAGCTGAATTTCTCCATTATGATGAATGAGCTGCGGCGCGATAACGCCGGCCTCAGGAAACGTATAAAGTTTTTTTAACAACGCTGCCAGGCTGACTGGCGGCAAAATGGTATCGGGGTTTAAAAATAATACGGGCGTATTTTTATGATCAAGTTGCGCGAAATAATGCGCCAGTCCCTGATTCACTGCACGAGTAAAGCCGAGATTGATTTTATTTAAAATCAACTCAATACTAAAGCGCGAAGGCGGCAGGGTTTTTATCGTGGCTTGTATCATCTCGCGCGTGCCATCGGTTGAAGCGTTGTCAATTAAAATTAGTTCCATGCGCCGCTCGGGGTCCGCGTGGTGCAAAGATTGAAGACATTCACTAATTTCACTGACATTTTGGAAGGTGATAATAATAATAGCAATCGTATTGGGGATGATTGCAGCCGGTGTTGGAGGAGGAGCGGGCATTTAAAAATTAGCGCGACTGATTATTCCACCACGAACAACTCTCTCGACATCGGCGTTAACACTTCATTGCCGGCGGCGGTGACGAGCACATCGTCTTCAATGCGAACGCCACCGAGATTGGGAAAATAAACGCCCGGCTCGATGGTAATGACGGCGTTTTCGGTGATCACGTCTTTGCTCTCCGGCCCGATACGCGGCAGGGAATGCACATCAAGCCCGAGGCCGTGGCCGAGCGAGTGATTAAATTCCTCGGCGAACCCGCAGGACGCCAAATATTTGCGTGCGACTTCATCAAGCTGAATGCCTTCCATGCCCGGCCGCGCCGCTTCGCAAGCCAGATGGCAGGCCTCTTTGACGGCAAAATAAGCTTGCCGCAGCTTGGCCGGCGGCTCGCCAACGGCAACGGTGCGGGTGACGTCCGAGGCGTAGCCCTCGACCGTGCAGCCGTAATCAATCACAACTAAATCACCGGATTGTAAACGGCGCTCGGTGCTGCGCCCATGCGGCAATGCGGCGCGCGGCCCGCTGGCGACGATGGGATCAAACGGCTCGGTTTCGGAACCTAATTTTCGGCTGTGATAAATAAGCTCGGCGGCAATATCGGATTCTTTCACGCCGCGCCGAATGGACGGCAAAACCTGATCCCACACGGCGCCGGCCATAGCCCCGGCCCGGCGTAAACTCTCGATTTCCGCGGGCGATTTGGGGATGGCGATTTTTTCGACAAAATGTTCGGTGGCGACAAAGCGCAGTTGCGCAAAACTTTTTTGCAATTGTGAAAAATAGCGAAAGCTCAAATGCGAGGCTTCGAAGCCCAACCGGCTGCCGGCTGCTAAAATTTTTTGCTCTTTTAACGGGGCAAATAAATCGCGGCGCACGATGAAAATTTCGGCGTGGCGAACCTCCGCCTGCGCCTGCTCGCGATAGCGCCAGTCGGTGATAAAAAAGCAAAGGTCTGAAGTGATTAGCCCCAGACCGTTGGAACCGGTGAAACCGAAGAGATAGCGCAAATGCGGCGCGGCGCTGACCAGAAACGACGCCACCTCCGCCCGGCGCATCTCCGCCCGCACGCGCTCGATTCTATCCAGCATTCTGAGACTCTAATAAGCGTTTCTTTAAATAGTCAATTTTGTCGCGGTACTGTTTATTGTTGGGTTCTTTACGGCTGAGCAATTCAAAGACACCGATGGCCTTGGTGTATTGGCCCTGCGCGGCATAAATTTCGCCGAGCGTTGGGGTCACGATTTTTTCGCGCTCACTGGCGGAAATGGTAGACGTCAGATCGTCGCCGGGATTTTCCAAGATTTTGGGGCGCCGTGCCGGCAAACGATTCGCGGCCGCGCGTAAACTCGCGCGCGACGAGGAATTGCTTTCGTCGCGGGCAGCGTCATTCAAATCCATTCCCGCAGATTTCGACGGCGCAATGGTGGTGGGATCGCCGTCAAAATCGAGATCCAAATCAACCGGGCGCGTGGGAATGCGCGCAGGGGGCGTGCGCGCCGGTGGTGTAACACTGACGGTATTTTCGCCGAAGCCATTGTTGTTTCCAGTCTCGAAATCATCCCGGTGCTCATCGACGCGGTTATTCACCGGCGGCAAGGGATTTTTGCCGGCGGGGGGCGCCGGTTTATCATCGAGAATTTCATCTTGAAAGATGTCGTCGAGAATATACGAGAAGCGCTCCTCGTCATTCGGCGGCGCTGCTGTTATTTCAGAGTCGGTGTCGGCGGACGTATAAATTTCTGCTGGCGGTGCAAAGTCGGCTTGCAGCATGCCCTCGGATTCAATGTCGGATGCCGCCGGTAAAAATTCATCTTCCAGCGCGCTGGGGGGCGGTGCATAAAAATCATCGTCGGGCAAAGGCGGTATAGTGGCGGGGGCAGCAGGCTTCATGCTGAACGGCGATGGCGAAGGGGGCGGTTCCATCGCCGGGCGCACGTCCCGGCGGATTGGCGCGGCTGGTTCCAATTTTTCCATTTTCGCTTTTTGCGCCAACTCTTCGATGACGGCGCGCACGCCTTTGTCGAGCGGATCGATCTGCAAGATTTTGCGATAACTCATCTCGCAAGTGTTGTCCCAGCCGATCTCGCGCATGAGATCGCCGTAATATTTGTGCGCGGCGAGATAACGCGGATCAAACAGCAGCACGCGTTTAAATTCCTTCTCGGCTTGATCGAAGAGTTTCTTTTTTAAATAACATTTGCCCAGCACCATGTGGCCGGTAACATAGGAGGGATGCCGGCGCAGGCCGTCCTCACAAAGCTGAATGGCTTCATCGACGCGGCCCAATTTCAACAGGGAGTCGGCGACGCGGCCAAAGGTCAACGAATTGGGATTTTGTTGCAGCAAAACCTGCAATGATTCGAGGCTGCCGAAGTCTTCGGATGCCATAACCCTAACTCACTACAAATAGATGTTCCTAAACCAACCCTCGAATAAAATGAGGGCCACTCTTATTGATTTCGACT
>CAYZFF010000163.1:0-8987 GCA_964477305.1 uncultured Cytophagia bacterium | reverse complement strand
AACGGCGGATCTTGAAACCAAACACGGCCGTAATCGGCAAAGATGCCGGCGCTGAGGCCGAATTTCATGTTTTGCATGTACGAGCCAAACATCGGCACGTCGCTGATGCTGAAATAACGCCACGGCATCAGCGGAAAACGCAATTCGGCGCTGGCCAGCGCGAGATTTTCGCCTTCATCCTTGTCTTCCGCGCGGGTAAAATGGCCGCGCACGCGATTCGAGTAACCCAGAAACACGCGCTCGTAAATGGGGATTTTATTTTGCGCCAGATCCGTCATGGCGCGCGCGCCGATAGAAATATTGCGATAAAGTTTTTTATAGCCGCGTAGATCCGCGCCGTAACGCCAGAAGTGCACAAACTCGCTGTTGAAGCCGGTGCGCTGGCCCCACACCCGCATGAACATCCCTGAACGCGGATACTCAAACAAATCGCGGCGATCATAGGCAAAGGACAATCCGGCGCTCGGCAGCCGGTCGCGGCCGGAGGGATCGAGCGTTTCGCCAGGCACGGCGGGATCGAACTTGAGTTGCGTGTAACCGAGACTGAGATTGAGATAAGTGAACAAGCCGAAGCGCTTGCCGATGCTCCAACTCGCGCCAATACGATTCTCGTCGACTTCCTGGCCGAGTTTTTCAAAGCTGCGATTACGATTGCGCTGCACGGCGAAGCGAAAGCGCGTGAGCATTTGCGCCGAACCGAAAATCCACGGATTGGAGTAATCGACGGCGAAAGCGGGATTATAGCCAGCCCAACCGGAGAGCGCGGCGATTTCGTTGCGGCCACGAAAATTTGTATGCACGACCCCTGCGCCGTATGAAGCTTTATCCCAATCTTTTTCATTGATAAAAAAAATCGGAAACGGAAAGAGATACAGACGCTCGGTGACGCCGATGAGCAGATGCACGCCTTCCGGGCTGTGCAGCGTGTCCAATTCGACGCGATTGAACAGGCCGAGATTGAGAATGCGTTTCTGATCGGCCTGCAACGTCGCAACGGCAATCGTATCGCCGATCTGTGTTTCCATCTCGCGTTGAATAATCTGCGGCTTGGTGTGGCGGTTGCCGGAAATCAGAATTTTGGCAATCGCCGGGGTTGGGATAATTGGAGGGAAAGTTGAATTTTGGGCTGTCAAGGTGTCGGATTGTCCCCACGCCGATACCTGCATAGCAAAAAATAAAAAGAGTAAAAAGAAAAAACGTAAACGCATGATTAATCCTTTGCGCCCCAACAGCCGAAATTTTTCAAAAATCTGCTCAGTTGATATACGAAAACCCGTAAGCCGATTGAGCGGGTGGAGTTTTTAGAATTTGTCCAGAATCCGAAACGTGACACGCCAATCGTCGCGGCCGCGGTCGGTGCGTTTGGCGAAGTCGACGCGCAGAATGCCTTCGGTGACGAGCAGCGAAAAACCGACATCGCTGCGGAGATCTTTGAGATCGAATTGCCCGAAGTCGAGCAGCCCGCGGTCGGGATCAAGCGGATCGGCAAACCAAGCGTAGCCGGTCTCGGTAAAAGCGCCGAGCGAAATGAGTTGCCAAAACGGCAATTTGTTGATCAACGGAAGTTTTTGCAGCAGCCCGCCGAACGCGCGCTGGCCGATGACGTAATTGACATTGGCAAACAACAATCGATTGCCGATAAACTCCTTTTCGTGATAGCCGCGCAGACTGCTGAGGCCGCCCAGTGAGAGCAAATGTTGGTACGCAAAACTACCGCTGCGGCTGCCGTACATAAATCTGGCAACGAGTTTTTGATCGTTAAGTGTCGGCTGATAGCGTTTGACATTGAGGAATAAGCCATTGGTGGAAAAATCATTGCTGGTGCGCTCGAAGTAGCTTTCAATCAGCCAGCCAAGATTGGGAAACACCGGATTGTCACGCCAGTCAAAGGCGCCGATGAGTTTGACGGCAAGCTCGTCGCCCTCGCCGATGCCATACACGGTGTTGCGATTTGCCCGGGGATTGAGGGGGTACGTCTTATCGCGGCCGAACAAACTCCAATTCGTGTTGCGCCGCAAGCTTTCGTAGCGATGCTGGCTGACTTCTAAGCGCAGTGTATGCACTTCGGCGAGTCCATAATCGAGAAAACCACGTCCGCCTTTGCGGCCGTAGAAATCCATGAAATCTTCATGCTGAAAAATGCCGGCGAGGGAATTTTCAAACTCGCTGACGATCCACCGGTCGTTGGTTTCCACTTTGTTAAAATATTCGGCGCCGAAGGTTAAGCGATTGGGCGTGGCAAAATTTTTCTGCACGCCGAGATTCCAGCGCGGGCGTTTTTTCTTTTCATTTCTAAAGCCGTAACCGAGATCGCCGTACAGCGACAGTCCGGCGGCAAAACCGTCTTTGGCTTCCGGTTGAGGCTGATACTTGACGCCGAGATTAGGTGAAAAACCCTCGACGCGGTTAAAATGCGTGTTGGTGGAAAGCGTGAATTTTTTGGGCAGGTCATAACCAAAATTATTGGGAATCCGTTCGATTTTAAATTGCGCGAGGGCGGATTGCGTTAGTACCAAAAGAACAAACAGCGAAACACCTTTTTTTTTCAGCATGCACAGGCTCCAATTCAATTCAATCCTTGATCAGCGCCGGCTTTGGCGCGTAAACCAAGTTAAAAAATCTCGCACGCAGAAGCAAGCAATCTTTTTGTTAAAACCGGTAAATCCGATTGCCGGAGCGGTTCGTATTCTTGGTACAATGCTTTTAATCAACCGTTTTACTTACTCTAATTTTTAAGGAGAGTTTTATGCGCAGGTTTATGGTATTGGCGGCGATGTTGCTGGCCGGACTGACGTTGGTGTTCGTGCCGTCCGACCGCTATCTCGACGCCTCGAGCCACCGTGAAGCGCCGTTGATCGCCAACGACCCGTTGGCAGACAACACCGATCTTTGGGTGTTCCGCTCGCCGGACACACCGGGTTCGGTGACCGTCGTGGCGGGTTTCATCGGCCTCGAGCTGCCGGAAGGCGGCCCGAATTGGACGACGTTTGCGGAAGGCGTGCGTTACGAGATTCACATCAAGAACAAGCCCTCGCAGGCAGAACTGGGCGCGGCCAGAGATGATATCACTTATCGCTTCACGTTTTCGCAGATGAATGAAGACCCCACGACGTTTTTCAATATTCGCCTCGGCAAGCAAAATTTGAAGACGACGTACAAATGCGAAAAAAGCACGGATGGTGGCGCAACCTTTACGACGATCGTCAGCAATGGCATCGTCCCACCGAACTTTATCGGCCCGCGTTCAATCGCCAGTTCCGCGGGCTTGGGCAAGCCGTACACGCAGATTATGCAGGAAGCCATCAACACCAGCTCGCCAGACGGCGAAAAGATGCTGGTCGGTCCATTTGATGATCCATTCTTCGTTGATCTCGGCGGCGTGTTTGATCTTGGTCAAACGCGCAAAGACTTTGGCAACGACCCGAGCAATCCGAATTTTGCGCGCGATGCGGTTGCCGGTTTTAACGTTCATGCGATCGTCATGAATATTCCGATCAACAAGCTGCAAAAAGACGGCAAAGACGCCGTGGAAGGCGCGAAAAGCATTTTGGATCCGGATTTTGTGATCGGCGTGTGGGCTTCGGCCAGCCGTCCGCGTGTAACGACGCTGTCGCCGCTCGGAGCCAAGCCGACCTACAGCAGCGACTACGTGCAAGTTTCACGTCTCGGCATGCCGCTAACAAATGAAGCGGTGATTCCCATCGGCCAAAAAGACAAGTGGAATGCGGTCACCCCGTATAGCAAAGAAGAACAGGATTTCATTTTACCCTATTTTGCCAATCCGGAACTGGCGCTATATATGGACGACAGCCAGTTCGGCGGTGCGGTGCCGGCGCTCTCGGCACTGCGCGTTCAAAGCCAATCGTATCCAGCCATTGGCACACTGCCGACTTACACGACGCCCGGTTTTGATTTTCGCAACGGGAAAGACGGGGCATTTGCGGTGACCAAAATCACTCCGCCGATCAATCTGGCGGGAACCGCGTTTGCAGCAAATCTGAATGTCGGTTTGGTTGGCGAGAAACTGCCGCGTTTGGTTGATCTGTACCCAATTTTCTATTTTGGCGTGCCCAATTTGATTCCGTATCAATTGGCCACCGGCAA
Source organism: uncultured Cytophagia bacterium (assembly GCA_964477305.1). Lineage (GTDB taxonomy): Bacteria > Zhuqueibacterota > Zhuqueibacteria > Zhuqueibacterales > Zhuqueibacteraceae > Zhuqueibacter. Next base: position 4,883 of record CAYZFF010000163.1, on the reverse strand, counting down.
AACCGCGGGCCCGCTTGCCGAAGGCAAACCTTTCATTCATAATTTCCTGCCGATCACGATTGACAGCAAGGGCAAAATCTACGGCGGCGACATGCTGCGTTTGAACATGGCGACTCCCGTGACGCCCCGCAACACTGCGGAATATCGCGTAAATGCCCGCATGGGTCTGGTTCGCGCGGCAGCGATCGGTTTGACCGCAGCGCCATTTAACACCACAAAAAATCTTGAATTTATTCCGCACATGGACGGCTTCCCGAACGGGCGCCGTTTGGAAGACGATGTGACCACCATCGAGTTGCAAGCGGTTGGTGGTTTGGTGTTGGCGGCGGTTGGTTTGGGTTTTGATGATGCCGTCGCGGCCAATTATTCCGATCTCGCTTCACCGAAGTTGGTCGCGGAATTAACGTACAATGCCGGTCCGACGGCGAATGATGTGCCGTTGGCGTTCACGTTCCCCTATTTGGCGCTGCCGCATCGCGGTTATGATTATGTGAAAAAACTCACGACGGCGGGGCCGGTCACCAGCGTGAACAGCGGATCGATCAATGTCGGTGTGCCGAAGGCGTTCGTCATCGAGCAAAATTATCCGAACCCGTTTAATCCGTCGACGGAAATTAAATATCATGTTTCCATCAACGAGGTGGTGAAGCTGCGTGTCTTCAATCAACTTGGCCAAGTCGTCACCACTCTGGTTGATAAACCACATGCCCCGGGTAATTACAGTGTCGTGTGGGATGCCAAAGATGTTCCGAGCGGCACGTATTATTACCGTCTTGAAGTTGGCAATGACGTTCTTCCCGCGAAAAAAGCGGTGCTGGTGAAATAAGCAAGTCCGAGGGCGTTTGTCCGATGTCCAAAGTCGGATGGCTCTTACTTTTTCTTGTACTCGTACTCTTACTCGCCTGATTTCAGGTTAAATGCGAGTAAGAGTGCGAGAAAGAGTAAGAAATTAGAAAAGTTGATTTATTGAATATTTTTTTCTATTCTTATAAAGCGGTGAAGCGACTATCATTTTAGCGAACTTGTGTAAAACGGAGCTATAGCAGATGAAAAATAAAATTAACAAAAATTGGTTCGTCGGCGTTACACTTGCCGTGCTTTTACTGCTCGTTCTCGGCCGCTACTACGCGGTGCAAAGGGCCGAACGGCCGTTGCCGAAATTGAAACCGCGTGGCGGCGAGGTACAACCCTCGTCGGAATTTTTAAATGCAAAACAATCCGTCGAATATTATGAAACGGAAATTCGCCGGAAGCCGAAGGCGATCAAAAATTATGTCGATCTGGCGAATGTGTTTTTGCAGGAAGCGCGCGTCACCGGAAATCATCACGAATACATTCCCCAAGCCCAAGAAATGATTGACGCGGCGTTGCATTTGGAGCCGGAAAATTTCGAGGCCGTGCTGGCGAAAGCTTCAATCATGTTGACCCTGCACCAATTTTCCGAAGCCAAGCGATTGGCGCAAATTGCCATTACCAAAAATTCGTATTCGGCCTTTGCCCATGGCGTGCTCGTTGATGCGCACACTGAACTGGGAGAATACGATGAAGCCGTGAAAACCAGCGACAAAATGCTGGGGCTGCGCCCCGATTTGCGCTCGTACGCGCGCGCGAGTTATTTGCGCGAATTGCATGGCGATAACGCCGGGGCGATTGCCGCAATGCGCATGGCCGTTGACGCGGGCGCGCCCGCTCAAGAAAACCGCGCCTGGGTTTTGTATCATCTCGGCCTGTTGTATGCGCAAGCCGGCAAGCTTGACACCGCCGCGTATATTTTCAATGGCACGCTGGAAGAGCGGCCGAATTACGCTTATGCGTTGAGCGGATTGGCGCAGATCAATGCCGCCCGGCAGAATTATAAGGAAGCACTGCGTTTGCTCAAACTCGCGCACGCCGCGACACCGGAGCACGTTTTCCTCGAGCAACTGGCTGATACGTATCGTTTGGCTGGCGACGCGCGGCGCGCCGATTCCACGGCGCAGGAAGTTTTGAAAACTTTCGGCCAGCACGAACAAGGCGGCTGGAATATCAATCGCGAGTTTGCCATGTTTTGCGCTCGACATAATTTGAATTTGTCCGCGGCCCTGAAACGAGCCGAAGCGGAATATCAGGCGCGGCCCAATAATATCGAGGTGCAAGAAACTTATGCGTGGTTGCTTTATAAAAATGAGCGCGCCGCCGAAGCCCTGCCGATCATCACTGCCGCGCTGCGTTTGAAAACGCAACGCGCGACGCTCTCGTATCATGCCGGGATGATTTATTTTGCCGCCAATCATCTCGAGCAAGCCCAGATGTATTTGAAACAAGCTCTGGCGCAATATCTCTCCATCTATCCCCTTGATCTCGCTGAAGCGCAGAAAACGCTGGAACAGCTCGCCACAAAAAATTACGCCCTGAAGTAATAAGTAATAAATTGACCGGTCGTTCGAAGCGGCCGGTCAATAATTTTAAAATTCAAATCCGACACATTCATACGATGAAGGAGATTGACATGCGTAAAGTGACAATGTTGTTGTGCTTTTTTATTTTGGGAAGTTTGTTTACGGCGTTTCCAATCGCGGCGCAATCGCTTGGGGTGATCAAAGGAAATGTGAAAGACGCCCAAACCGGCGAGGCGCTTCCCGGCGTCAATGTCATCATTGATGGGACCAATCGTGGCGCCACCACGGACGGCAACGGCAAGTTCACCATCATGCGCGTTCGCCCCGGCAGCTACAATCTCATCGCGAGCATTTTAGGTTACGCCGACGGCAGCATAAGCGTTGCCGTCGAGGCTGGCCGCGAAAGCAGCGTGGATTTGCAACTTACCGCGAAGAGCATCGAGCTTGACGAGTTGCTGGTGCAAGCGGATCGTTCCTACTCTACGGCCTCGTCGCGCGCGGTGCGCGATTTTGATTTGAAGGTCCGGCCCAATCGTTCCGCGCAAGATTTGTTGCAACTCGCTCCGGGTTTGGTGATCGCGCAGCACGCCGGCGGCGGCAAAGCCGAGCAAATTTTTCTGCGCGGCTTCGACGCGGATCACGGCACCGATGTAAATATCTCAGTGGATGGCATGCCCGTGAATATGGTGTCGCATGGCCACGGACAGGGTTACGCGGATTTGCATTTCATGATTCCCGATATTATCGAAGAAGTCGATGTTTACAAAGGCCCTTATTTTGCGGAGTTTGGAAATTTAGCAACAGCCGGCGCCGTCGCTTTTCGCACGCGCGAGCATATCGAGGGCAACCTGTTGCGCGCGGAAGGCGGCGCATTCGACACCTATCGTCTCACCACATTGTATCAAATTCCGACCACCGGTATGCACAACAATGCTTATTTTGCCGGCCAATTTTATAACACCGATGGGCCAGTTGACAGCCCGCAAGGTTTTCGCCGATTCAATTTGTTCGGCAAATTTCACACGCACATCTCGGAAACGGCAAAGCTTTCGTTCGACATCAGCGGTTTCAGCTCGGCGTGGGATGCGTCGGGCCAAATTCCGCAGCGCGCGATTGCGAGTGGTTTGATCAATCGCTTCGGCACGTTGGACGATCTGGAAGGCGGCACCACCGGCCGGCAAAATCTTAATTTTCTTTACGAAGCCACCGGCACCGGCAATAGCGAATTTCAAATTCGCGCGTATACCAGCCGTTATAATTTCAAACTGTTTTCCAATTTTACTTTTTTCGCCAATGATCCGATCAATGGCGACATGATCGAGCAAACCGACTCGCGTCAAATTTTGGGATTGAATACAAAATATAAATTTTATCATGATCTCGGCCTTGGGGTGAGCACAGCAACGTTCGGCGGCGGCTATCGCGCCGATGATATGGACGTAGCGCTGTGGCACAGCCCGAATCGCGTGCGCCGGAACCAGCGCGTCGCTGCGAATATCACCGAACGTAATTTGTTTTTATGGGCGCAGGAAGAATTGGTGTTCAGCCCGCAAGCGCGCTTGCAGCTCGGCGTGCGCGGCGATTATTTCACTTTCGATCTCGAAGATCATTTGGAAACATTGCCGGCGAATGGCCTGCCCCATGCTTCCGGCTTTGCGCAAGAGGCCATTGTAAGCCCCAAAGCCAATCTTGTCATCAGTCCCTCGCGCCGTCTCGATTTGTACGCCAATTTCGGCACGGGCTTTCATTCGAATGACGCTCGCGACGTTATCATCGATCAGCGCGTTGCCGATCTTTCGCGCGCGCTGCGCCGCAACGGCCTGAGCGCGCAACAAATCGCGGATTCGCTCACGGCGTTGAATTTCAATCCGGCGCATTTGAACACGCAAACTTTGCCGCGCGCGGTCGGCGGTGAGTTGGGGTTTCGCGCGCGTGTGGGCGAACGTTTGAATTTCAGCGCCGCGGCGTGGCTGTTGAATCTCGAGCAAGAATTCGTTTACATTGGCGACGAAGGCAGCACCGAGTTGAGCGGCCGCACGAAACGCTACGGCGTGGATTTGGAAGCGCGTCTCAAGCTGCTGTCGTGGCTTTACGGCGATGGGGATGCCACGATCTCGACTGGAAAACTGCGCGACGATCCTGCAGATGCAAATGAAATACCTTTGGCGCCGCGTTTTATCGCGACCGGCGGTTTGACGGTGCGCCATCCGAGCGGTATTGACGGCAGTCTGCGCATTCGCCACATCGGTGATCGTCCGGCCAACGAAGACAACAGCGTCACCGCTATCGGTTACACCGTGTTCGATTTGTCGGCGTCGTATCGTTTAGGAAAGTATCAACTCAATTTGATAATGGAAAATTTGACCGATACCGATTGGAACGAAGCCCAGTTCGACACCGAATCGCGTTTGCGCCATGAGTCCGAGCCGGTTTCCGAATTGCATTTCACGCCGGGCAATCCGCGAAATTTGCGTTTGGGCGTGAGTTACTCGTTTTAAAATGTAA
>CAYZFF010000162.1:6686-9011 GCA_964477305.1 uncultured Cytophagia bacterium | reverse complement strand
CACGCTATTGATTGGCCGAAAGATCATGTCAAAGCCGGCGACATTCTAACGGTTCGCGTGGATTGGACGATTGCCAGCGAGTTGGCATGGAATGGAATGAATCTTACCTACGAGGCGCTGGGGCGGCCGCCGCTTTATAACAAGGATCGTTTTTATCTCGCGCTGGATCACACCGTTGATCGCACGACACTCGCCAATGACAGCCGCACCCAAAAGCTCGTGCAACTTTCCCGCACTTTTGCCAAAGAAGCAAAGATTAAATATTTTTTTGACGCCAACCAAACGATTATGCACACAGAGTTTTTCCGGCAGCTTGTGCGGCCGGGCGAAATCGTGCTGGGCGCCGATTCACATACGAGTTCGCACGGCGGCATGGCGGCAATTGCGATCGGTCTCGGCGGCGCAGACATTGCGATTGCGATGATTCTCGGCCGCTCGTGGATTCAAGTGCCGGAAGCGATTCGCGTGCATTACGCCGGGCGCTTGCCGTTTGGCCTCACGGGCAAGGATGTGATTCTCAAAACCCTCGGCCAGCTTGGCCGCAATACGGTGGCAATGGAACGCACGGTCGAATTTACCGGTGATCATCTCGAAGATTTTTCCACGGATTTTCGTTTTACGATTGCGAACATGACGGCGGAGTTCGGCGGCTTAAACGGAATTTTTCCGGCGGATGGTCACGTGCAACGCACGATGCAGCAACGCCGCGCACCGGAATTTCGGCAGGGAGGATGGTGGTTTGCGGCAGATGAAGATGCAACGTATCTCGAAACTTTTCGAGTCGACCTTAACGGCCTGGCGCCCCAAGTGGCGAAGCCGTTTTCGCCGGATAATGTTTTTGCCGTGCAAGAAACCGTTGGGCAAAAATTGGATGGCTGCTTCATTGGTGCATGTACAACGACGGAAGAAGAGCTTATTCTCGGCGCGCTGGTTTTGGAAGCGGGATTTCGCGCCGGCTTAAAGGCGAGTGAAATTTCAAATGATCACCGCATCGTCGTACCGGGCAGTTTAGAAATTACCGAAAATTTGCAGCAGGCTGGGTTGCTGGAAATTTATCAGCGCGCCGGTTACCGGATTAATGAGCCGGGTTGCAGCATGTGCCTCGGCATTGCGAGCGACCGCGCGCTGCCGGATGAAATTTGGCTCTCGTCGCAGAATCGCAATTTTCACAATCGCATGGGCAAGGGCAGCATCGCGTGGCTGGCCTCGGCGGCAACCGTGGCAACTTCTTCTTTTAATATGCAAATCACTGATCCGCGGCCGTTGCTGGCGCAAGTTGATCGCGAAAAATGGCAGCGCCTCGTTGCGCCGAAATCCGGTTTGCCGGCGATTGTGATCTCGCAGCCACAGCCGGATCACACGACCCATGCGGCCCCTCGCGCCAGCGACAATGGTAAGGTCCAACACGTTTTGCTCAAAGGCAAAGCGCAAACTTTTGGCGATAACATTGACACCGACGCGATTATTGCGGGCGAGTTTTGCCATCTTTCGGATATGCAAGAAATCGGCGCAAAAGCGTTTTATCATTTTCGTCCGGATTTTGTGCAGCGCGTGCAAACGGGCGAGAACATCATCGTCGCCGGCGAAGGGTGGGGTTGCGGCAGTTCGCGCGAGCATGCCGCGTGGGCACTGAAAGGCTGCGGTGTGCAGGCGATTATCGCGAAGAGTTTTGCGTACATTCACAAACGCAATCTCGTGAACGAGGCGATTTCATTTCTCATTGTGCGCGATGAAAATTTTTACGCCGCCGCAAAAGACGGCGAGCCGCTCGAAGTCGATTTCGTCAACGGCACGGTCGCACATCGCGGCAAACTTTATCATGGTGAACAGTTGCCTCCAATCATGACGGGTATTATGGGCAACGGCGGACTGATTCCGCATGTGCGTCATGAGTTGGCCCAAGCGGCATAAGGAAGGCGTAAGAGAAAAAATTTAAATGAAATAGCGCTTGAATTTGGCCGGAGATTTTATTATAATATTGGCTTGGTTGAGTGCTATGAACAAGACTAATCTCATTCTCGGATTCGCCAATATTTTCGCCGGGCTGTTGATTATCTTGTTGAGCATTCCGTTGCTCAAAGGCAAAATCAAAATGAACTCGCTTTACGGCGTTCGTTTTGCAAAATCGTTTGCCTCGGAGTCGCACTGGTATAAGATTAATCGTTACGGCGCCAAACAAATGATTCTGTGGGCCGTATTCATCGTTTTGATCGGCATTACCGCGTTCTTTCTGCCCTTGCAAGAAAACTCGCCTTTGGCTTTATTGATCACTTTTGCTCCGGTGATTTTGGTGTTGATTCCATGCGTGCAGAGTTATCGGTATGC
>CAYZFF010000162.1:4191-6586 GCA_964477305.1 uncultured Cytophagia bacterium | reverse complement strand
CGAGCCGCCAATAGATGTGTTAGTCGTTGGCGCCGGGCCAGTGGGTTTGGCTTGCGCGATTGAAGCCAAACGGCACGGACTGTCCCATTTGATTGTCGAAAAAAATTGTTTGACGTATTCGATTTTTCGCTGTCCGACCAACGTGCGGTTTTTTTCGACGCCGGAGTTGTTGGAGATCGGCGAGGTTCCTTTTATTATCCCCGAGACCAAGCCGTCGCGGCAGGATTTGTTGAATTACTATCGCGGCGTTTGCGAGCATCATCAATTGCGCGTTCATTTTGATGAGCGCGTCGAACAAATCATGGCGAGCGAGGGAGTTTTTCGCGTTAGCAGTGCGCGACAAAATTACCGGGCACGGTATGTGGTGGTCGCGACGGGATTTTATGGTAATCCCAATCTGCTCAATATTGCCGGCGAAAATCTCTCGAACGTTTCTCATTACTATACCGAGCCGTTCCCGTTTTACCGGCGTAAAGTTGCGGTGATTGGTGGCAAGAGTTCGGCGGTTGAAGCCGCGCTTGATCTTTACCGGCACGGCGCCGAAGTGACGCTGATTCATCGTGGCGCCGAAATCGGACAAAGCGTTAAATATTGGCTCCGGCCCGATATCATCAATCGCATCAAAGCCGGCAGCATCAAAGCGTATTTCAACACGGTTGTCACGCGCATCACCGAAGAGGCGATTTTCATTCAAAACGGCGCGGCGAACGAGCAACGCTTGGAGAATGATTTTGTGTTTGCGCTCACCGGCTATCATCCAGATTTCGAATTCGTGAAACGCTGTGGCGTGTTGATCGACGAGGCCAATCGCAAGATTTGTTTTAACCCCGCGACATTCGAGACCAACGTGCCGAATTTGTACATTGCTGGCGTTGTTGCTGCAAGCAAAGGCGGCGACAATATTTTCATCGAAAATGGCCGCGAACATGTGAAACTGGTGGTGAAAGATATTTTGTCAAAAAATTCGTTGCGCGAAGAGGCCGGAAGGATACGTTTTGAATTTGCAACGGATTGAGATAAAGCTAAAAAGTAGGAATTGACATCATAGAGAAGAAGAGGAGTGAAAAGTGAAAGAATTTGATCTCATCGTGGTCGGCGGCGGCCCGGGTGGATATGTTGCGGCGATTCGCGCGGCACAACTTGGCATGAGCGTCGGCGTGATTGAAAAAGCCAAACTCGGCGGTTTGTGTTTGAATTGGGGCTGTATTCCGAGCAAGGCACTACTGCGTTCGGCGGAAGTTTATCATTTGCTCCATCGCGCTAAGGATTTCGGCTTGCGCGCCGAGCAAATTAGTTTTGAATGGAGCGAAATTATCAAACGCAGCCGCGGCATTGCTGATCAAATCAATAAAGGCGTGCATTTCCTTTTCAAGAAAAATAAAATCGAGCACATCGACGGCCATGCAAAATTGCGCAAAGATAAAACTATCGAAGTGGCGAAGGACGGCAAAGCCGTTGGCGAATATCGTGGGAAGCACACGATTATTGCCACTGGCGGCAAGCATCGCAGCATTCCAGGCGTCGAGTTGGATCGCAAAAAAATTATTACCAGCACCGAAGCGATGATTCTCGACCCGATGCCCAAGTCAATGGTGATCATTGGCGGCGGCCCCATCGGCGTGGAGTTTGGATATTTCTACAACGTTTTCGGCTGCAAAGTGACGATCATCGAAATGATGCCGCAAATTCTTCCGCTGGAAGACGATGAAGTGGTGAAATCGTTGACTGCAAGTTTCAAGAAAAGCGGCATTGGCCTGGAGACTGATGCAAAAGTTGAGTCAGTAAAAACTTCGGCGACGGGTGTGACGGTTACCGTTTCAACGAAAGCAGGCAAAAAAGAAATCTCCGGCGACGTGGCGTTGATGGCGATTGGTTTTTCCGGCAACAGTGATAACTTGGGCCTTGAGGAAGTTGGCGTTGCGGTGGATCGTTCCTTTATTAAATACGATCAATTCTATCGCACGAATGTCGCGGGCATTTACGCCGTCGGAGATGTGATCGGCGCGCCGCTGCTGGCACATGTGGCGTCCGCAGAAGGCATCACTTGCGTCGAAGCGATTGCGGGCAAACATCCAACGCCGGTGCGTTATGATGCGATTCCGGGCTGCACATATTGCCAGCCGCAAGTGGCGAGCGTTGGTTTGACGGAGGCGAAGGCGAAGGAGAAAGGCTTCGACATTGCCGTTGGTCGTTTTCCCTTTCGGCCGCTGGGTAAATCCATCGCCGTTGGCGAGACCGAAGGTTTTGTGAAATTGATTTTCGAGAAAAAATATGGCGAGTTGCTCGGCGCGCACATTCTCGGCAATGAAGCCACGGATTTGATTGCGGAATTGGTGCTGGCAAAAACCGCGGAAGCGACGGCGCACGACATTATCAAAACCGTGCACGCGCATCC
>CAYZFF010000162.1:0-4091 GCA_964477305.1 uncultured Cytophagia bacterium | reverse complement strand
AGAGGCCGTTTGGTTTTCGCTTAAAAACTGATTATATTATCAAATTGCCTTAATTTTCACATTGCAGATAAATTGAGCGGGGCGCAGCTTGCTGGTTGGCTGGCAATAACTAAGGAAGGTTTAAACGAGGAGTTTAGGACATGGCAAAGCACAAGATCGGCTGGCTCCCCGGGGACGGGGTCGGCAGGGACGTGATGGATGCAGCGCGAATTGTGCTCGACAAGTTAGGATTTGACGCCGAATATTATCATGGCGATATCGGTTGGGAATATTGGTGCAAGGAAGGCAATGCATTGCCGGCCCGCACCATCGAGATGTTGAAACAAACCGATGCCTGTCTCTTTGGCGCGATCACAAGTAAACCCAAAGAAGAAGCGGAAAAAGATTTAATTCGTGATTTGCAAGGGAAGGGGTTGGTTTATCAAAGTCCGATTTTGCAGTTGCGGCAGGAATTCAATTTGCACACCAATATTCGGCCTTGCAAGTCGTATCCCGGCAATTCGCTGAATTATCGCGATGACATCAACATCGTGGTCTTTCGCGAGAGCACGGAATGTTTATACGTCGGCATTGAGTTTCATCCGGTGCCGCCGCCGGTGTTGCAAGCGCTGATGGAATATCATCCCAAAGCGCGACGGTATCACGATGTGAATCCGAATGACATGGCGATTTCGACGCGCATCATGACGAAGCAACGTTGCGAGGGCATCGCCCGCAGCGCCTTCGAGTTTGCGCGGCGCTACGGCTATCGTTCGGTGACCGCGGTGGAAAAACCCAATGTGACGCGCGAAACCAGCGGCATGTTATTTCGCGAAGCGCGCAAGGCGGCAAAACAATTCTCTGATATTGATTTCTATGAAGCCAACATTGACGCGATGTGCATGTGGTTGCTGAAAAATCCGCAGCACTACGGTGTGATTCTCACGAGCAATCTATTCGGTGATATTCTCTCGAAAATGTGCGCGCAGCTCGTCGGCGGGCTGGGCTTCGGCAGCAGCGCCAATATTGGCGAGCGTTACGCGTTGTTTGAGCCGATTCACGGCTCCGCGCCGAAATTTGCCGGACAGCATCGCGTCAATCCAATCGGCATCATTCTCGCGGCGAAAATGATGCTTGATTATCTCAACGAGAGCGATATGGCCAACGCTCTTGAAGCCGCCATTGCGAAAGTCATCCGTGATGGCAAAGTGCGGACGTATGATATGGGCGGCGTCGCCTCGACGATGGACATGGCGAAAGCGATTGCGGAGCGGATTTAATGTAATCCAGTCGGCTCCGGCTGGAAATCGAAAAAATGGTGAAATGAAAAAGTGGTGAAAAATGGAAAGCTTAGTTGCCGTCTTAGTTACCTTCGCCTTGATCGGCGCTACCGTCTTGCTCATTCTCGGTTTGTCTTCGTGGCTCGGGCCGAAGCGCAAGAATCCGATCAAAGATACGCCGTTTGAATGCGGCTGGGCGCCGATTGCGTCGCCCGGCGAGCGCTTGAACATCAAATTCTATCTCATCGCCATTCTCTTTGTGCTGTTTGATATTGAAACGATTTTTCTGTTTCCGTGGGCCACGGTGTTTCGCGAGCTGGGCCCGGCAGGATTTTTTAGCATGTTGACCTTTATCGGTGTGTTGGTTCTTGGACTCGTTTATGCTTGGAAAAGAGGTGCTTTAGAATGGGAATGAAAAGTGCTCTCGGCGGCGATAATTTTATCACGTCACGGCTCGACGACGCAGTCGGTTGGGCGCGCAAATATTCGCTGTTTCAATATCCTTTTGTGACCGCCTGTTGCGGCATGGAATACATGGCGTTAGCCGGCCCGCAATATGATTTGGATCGCTTCGGCGCCGCGTTGCCGCGCTTTACGCCGCGACAAGCCGACGTGCTTTTCGTCGTCGGCACGATTAGCCAAAAAATCGCGCCCATTATGCGCCGCATTTACGATCAAATGTGCGAGCCGAAATGGGTGGTTGCCTTCGGCGTTTGCACCTGCACTGGCGGTTTTTATAACAACTACTCAACGGTGCAAGGCATTGACACCATCGTGCCGGTTGACGTTTATATTCCCGGCTGCCCGCCGCGTCCTGAAACCGTGCTGCAAGGTTTGATGCTGCTGCAGGATAAAATTCAGAAGCAGAAGCAGGAATACTAAAATATGTCCTTTCTCGAAAACATCGTCGCAAAATTCCCCGACCACGTTAAAATCGTTCCGCATCCGCGCGGCGAGAATGTGCTGGAAGTAGAGCGCCATGCTTTACCCGCAGTATGTGCCTATCTCAAAAACGAGCACACGCCGCGGTTTAATTTTCTGATGGATTTGACCGGCGTGGATTATTCAACGTTTGGTGCCCCAACAGATTCGGCAGCCTACACTGGTGCAGCGGATCCAGTGATCAAACCAGCGCTGCCGGTGATGAATACTCGCCGCGAGCGTTATGAAGTGGTCTATAATCTTTTTGCGTGGCCAGAAAAATTGCGCCTACGTTTGCAGGTTCCCGTTCCGGAACTCGCGCCGGAGCTGCCGACCGTGAGTCACTTGTGGAGCGGCGGGGATTGGTTCGAGCGCGAGGTGTGGGACATGTTCGGCATCCGTTTCAAAGGCCATCCGGATTTGCGGCGGATTTTGATGTACGAAGAATTTAAAGGCCATCCGCTGCGGAAAGATTATCCCATCACGCGCCGCCATCCGCTGGTTGATAATCAAAAAATGGCCACACAAAATCAAAACGGCCACCGCCCGGCATTTCGGATCAAAGGGCCGCAGCATGGCGCCAATACGCAAGATATGCTGCTCAACATGGGGCCGTCGCATCCGGCCATGCATGGCGTCATTCACTTGTTGATTGAGTTAGATGGTGAAAAGGTTCAAAAAGTTAAAGAGGTCGGCATTGGTTATTTGCATCGGGCCTTTGAAAAAGATGCCGAAAATGTTACTTGGACGCAGGTTTTTCCGTACACTGACCGTTTGAATTATGTTTCGCCGCTGATCAACAACGTCGGTTATGCCATGGCGGTGGAGAAGGTGATGGGCCTTTCCGTCACCGAGCGCTGCCAATACATTCGCGTACTGATGTCGGAAATATCGCGCATCACAGATCATCTCACCTGCATCGCCGCCAGCACCATGGAAGTCGGCGCCATGACGGCGTTTTTGTATTTTGTGAAAGTGCGCGACATGTTTTATGAGTTGGTGGAAGAGATTACCGGCGCGCGTCTCACCGTGTCGTATGTGCGCGTCGGCGGGGTGAAGGCCGATCTCACCCCCGAATTTCCGGCGCACCTGCAAAAAGTTCTGGGCGAATTGCGCATTGCCATGAAAGAAATGCACACGCTGGTTACGCGTAACCGGATTTTCGTCGATCGCATGAAAGGCGTCGGCGTCATCGACAAACCCACCGCGCTGGATTATGGTTTTACCGGCCCGTTTCTCCGCAGCACCGGTATTGACTACGACGTGCGCAAAGCCGAGCCGTACTCGGTTTATGATCTGCTCGATTTCGACGTACCTTATGGGCAATACGGCGATAATTATGATCGTTATCTCGTGCGCATGGAGGAAATTGAACAGAGCGCCCATCTCATCGAACAATGTATTAAAAAATTGCAAGAGCTGCCGGGTGCGCCGATTAATGTGGATTATGAAGGGAAGGAAATTTCCGCTGATAAAATGGCCGATCTCGGCAAGTTTGGCTATACCAAAGGACTTTTGCAAGTTCAGGCGATGACCGACCCGACGCTTTCCGGCGGCAATGCTTGGCTGCGAAATAATATTTTTCCCGATAACAAGCGGGCGGTGCTTCCGGCCAAAGAGAAAACCTACGGCAGTATCGAAGGTTTAATGAATCACTTCATGCTCATTATGGAAGGTTACGGTATTTTACCGCCTGCTGGCGACGCCTATCACGCCGTCGAAGGCGCGAATGGAGAGTTGGGATTTTATGTCATCAGCGACGGCAAAGGCCAGCCGTATCGTGTGCATGTTCGGCCACCGTGTTTTACGTTGATGTCGGGTTTTCATAAAATGCTCGAAGGCGGCATGATCGCCGACGTGATCGCGACCTTCGGCACAGTGAATATGATCGCTGGAGAATTGGATCGGTAA
>CAYZFF010000161.1:0-9015 GCA_964477305.1 uncultured Cytophagia bacterium | reverse complement strand
AAATTATTTTTGTTGCCACGTTGGTGTTGACTTCAACATTTTTATCGGCGCAAGATTTTGCTCTGCAGCGTTTGGAAAAATCATCGCGCCATCATGAGTGGGTGACGGTGAAAAATGGCGAACGTGTGGTGCATAGTTTTTTGGTTTTTCCGGAAGTCAAAAATAAAGCCACGGCGGTGGTGGTGATTCACGAAAATCGCGGCTTGACAGATTGGGTGCGCAGCGTGGCCGATCAACTGGCGGAAGCGGGTTACATTGCGATTGCGCCGGATTTACTTTCGGGCATGGCCCCGAACGGCGGCAAGACAAGTGATTTTCCAAGTGGCGACGCCGCCCGCGAAGCAATTTCCAAAGTAACGCCGGAGCAAGCAAACGCGGATTTAAATGCGGTAGCGGATTATGTCGCGAAATTGCCCGCCGCCAATGGCAAAGTCGCAGTGGCCGGATTTTGCTGGGGCGGACGGCAGTCGTTTCGTTTCGCCACCTATCGGGCTGATTTGAAAGCGGCATTTGTGTTTTATGGCAGCGCCGCCGACAGCAGCGATATCGCGAAAATAAAATGCCCGGTTTATGGTTTCTACGGCGGTAACGATGCCCGCGTCAATGCCACCATTCCTAAAACCGCGGAACTAATGAAGCAAATGGACAAACGCTACGAGCCGGTGACTTATGAAGGCGCGGGCCACGGTTTCATGCGTGCCGGTGAAGAACCGAACGCGGATGAAGCAAATAAAAAGGCGCGCGATGAAGGTTGGGTGAGATGGAAGGCGTTGCTCAAGAAGATTTAAAGCTCGTAGTGACGCCTTCAGGCGTTCATGCTCGGTTGCAAGTACGACGCCTGAAGGCGTCACTCCAAACATCTTTTTTCCATGTTCGATTTTTTCTTCAAATACAGCCCCGTCGTTTACGAGCAAGGCCAATGGGTTTTCCGCGCGATGCCAGCGTTCATCACGTTGGTAATACTCGCGGCGTTGGTCGCGACGGCGATTTGGTTTTTCTATCGACGAACGACAATGCCGGTGCGCCCGGTATGGCATTTTTTTCTGATCCTGTTACGTGTGCTGGCGGTCGCTATTGTGATTTTCTGTCTGTTAGAGCCGGTATTATCGGTTTCCACGGTCGTGCCGCGCAAAAGCAGTGTGCTGGTTTTAGTGGATGATTCTGAAAGCATGTCGATTGCAGACGGCGCTTCCGGCAATCAACGCGAAACGCGTTTGCAGCAGGTGACGGGTTGGCTCGGCGAGGCCACGAATGAAAACAGCGCGCTGAGGCGCTTGCAAAAGAATTTTCGCGTCGAATCGTTTCGCTTCAGTGCTGCGGTGGAGCCGCTGGCTCATGTTAATGAGCTGCGCGGCAAAGGGCAGAGTACCAACCTTGCGGCTGCCCTGGAATTTGCGAGCAAACAGGCGCGACAGGATGCGTTAGCAGGCGTGGTTTTAATCACAGACGGCGTCGCTTCGACAGGCGCTGATCCTCTGCAAGTGAGCCGCGATCTCATCGGCTTGCAGGTTCCGGTTTTTACCATCGGCGCGGGCGCCAAAATCGCCAATGATCTGCAGGTGGCGAAAGTTGAAGCCACGCGCTCTGTTCTGGAAAAAACCAGAGTGGAAGTCGCGGCGATGATTCAAGCTCGCGGCCATGCCGGTGAAACCGTGGCGGTGGAATTGCGTGACGGCGAGCGCATTGTGCAGCGCCAAACCGTGACACTCAACGAGCGCGGCGCGCGGGCCGCATTTCAATTCGCGCCGGATCGCAAAGGGTTCACAAAGTATACGGTGGCAGTTCCAGCCGTTCGCAACGAAGCGGTGACGGCGAATAATGAAGCGAGTTTTTTGATCGACAGCCGCGACCGCGCCGGCCGCATTCTTTATGTGGAAGAATTGCATCCGTGGGAATTTAAATTTCTGGCTCGCGCGCTTGACGGTGATCCGGCTTTGCAACTGACGGCGCTGCTCAAAACCGGCCCGGAGAAATTTTTGCGGCTGGGCCTGCGTAGCGCCAGTGAGTTGCGGGACGGCTTTCCCACCAAGCGCGAGGAACTTTTCGGTTACCAAGCCGTGGTGATCGGCAGCATGCCGGCCTCGTTTTTCTCCAAAACCCAGTTGGAATTGATTCGCGATTTTGTGGCCGAACGCGGCGGCGGTTTTATGATGCTCGGCGGCATGCATGCGCTTTCGCAAGGCGGCTACAGCAACACGGCCATTGAAGAACTTTTGCCTGTGCAGCTACCACCATTGCCGGAGGCGGATGGCCGCGCGTTTCCGCCGCAATTGCAGGAAGAATTTCGTTTCTCGCCGACGCCGGAAGGATTGACTTCACCGCTGTTACAGCTTGATCCCGATCCGGTCACGAATAATCAGCGTTGGGAAAAATTGCCATTGTTGCAAGGATACAATCCGCTCGGCCACGCCAAGCCCGGGGCAAGTATTCTGGCCGTGCATCCGATGCATCAAACCCAAGCCCCGCGCATTTTGCTCGCGACACAACGCTTCGGCCACGGCCGCACCGGTGTGCTGGCGACGAGCACGACGTGGCGCTGGCAAATGCAACTCGAACATAGCGACATGACGCACGAACGTTTCTGGCGGCAACTCCTGCGCTGGTTGAGTTTGCAATCACCCGATCCGATTCGCATCAGTTTGGCGCGCGAAAGTTATTCGCCGCAGGAATCCATGACCATGCAGGTGAGTGTGATGGATAGCAGCTTTACGGCGCAGGAGAGCGCCAATGTCGAGTTACGTGTGCTGACGCCGAATGGTGAACCGCTGGCACTCACCGCCAGCCCTGACTTGCAGCAGCCCGGCAACTACTTCGCGAACTTTGAACCGCCGCAAGAAGGTTTGTATAAAATCGAGGTGTTGGCGCATGATCAAGCCGGCCATTTTCTTGGCAAAGCCGAAAATGCTTTTTTCGTCGAGCCTTCGCACGCGGAGTTGATGCATGCCGATTTGCAAGCACCGTTGCTGCAGCGCCTCGCCGAAGTGACCGGTGGCCGCTACTTTCATCTCAGCGACGCGGAAAATTTGCCGGATGCCATCACCGTTTCCAAAAGTTCCTATTCCAAATTAACCGAACAAGAAATTTGGGACGCACCGATTTTCTTTCTCGCCATTGCGGTGCTGCTCGCAGCCGAGTGGTTCATTCGGCGGGCGAAGGGGTTGTCGTAGCACAAAGAGCGGTGGGCATAGCAGGGAACTTCACACGTTGAGCAAGCTATTTCGTGAGGCCGATCTATTTCAATGGATTGAAAAGCGAGGAATAACCATGAGAATCGCAGTTATTTCTGACATCCATGATCACGTCTGGAAACTCGAAGCCGCTCTTATTGCCATTCAAGCACAAAACCCCGAGGCCTTGATCTGCTGTGGTGATTTATGTTCTCCTTTTGTCATCGGCTTGTTGAAGGAAGGCTTCTCCAGACCCCTCCATGTCGTGTTCGGAAACAATGATGCCGATCTCTTTCGGATTACACAACAGGCCGGGCCCGATCATGTGCGGTTATATGGCGAGTTCGCCGAATTTATGGTTGAGAATGAACGGCTGCGGGCTCGCCAGGAGTTTTTTGATCACGAGACGAAAGCCGATCGTTTTTTTGACCCGACCATTCACGGCCAACGTATTGCGGTTAATCATTTTAATTACCTTGCCCGGCCGATTGCGGCCTCGGGTAAATACGATGTTGTATTCTACGGCCACAACCACCAATGCCGGCACGAGCGCTTGGGCCAGATCGACATCATCAACCCCGGTGCCATTATGGGTTACAATCCATCAGCCAAAGGAGAAAAAAAGAACATCGCCTCAACGTTTCTCATTTACGACACAACGAAAGGTGTTGCGCCAAGTTGGTATGAAGTCGCCACCGTAGTGGAGAACGGCAAAGTTCGGCAGGCCGTGCGCGATTATGGTCCGGTCCCGATTGAAGCGTTCAAGCTGTGAGCCGTAAGTATTTTATGTGTATTGTACTTTTTGGGTATGTCCTACGTCTATAAACGCCTGCATTATTTTTCATCCATTTTTCCATTTCACTCGAGCGTTGCCCACCAAGTCATAACCGCAAGGTAGGGGCGTTACTTTCACCGCCAAAGTTTGAATTTTTATTAATGTCTACTAATCGAACGAGTCCGGGCGCGACGCGGTGTAGTTGAGGTCGCGGATGTTGCTCTTTGGGCTTGAAATTTCTCTGAGTTTTTTGTTTTAAAATTGATGTCGCCCCGGAGCGAGATCGTAAAACAAACATGCCCGATTTTTATATTCCTATTGACAAACACAGGCAAAAGATTAGATTTAGGCTACAGTAACTGTATCTCTGAGGTCCCTGTTATGTTTGATCGCCTTTTTACGGGCACCAATTTATTGATCGTGTCGGTTGTTATTGCTGGTGTCGCGCTCTTCATTTTTGTTTTTATGCCGATTGGCATTGCCGAGTCACCAGTCGCAAATGCCACCCAAATTTATTTTGCCGACAACATTTCGGCAGCCCACCAAAAAGTTATCACTCGCTTCAACGACACGTATCGCGGACGTTTCGAGGTTGTTCCGGTCAATTTACCCTTTACCAAATTCAGCACCAACGAGAGAAAGCAACTGCTCACTCGCGCGCTACGCAGCAAAAGTTCGCGACTTGATATTTTTGCCGTGGATGTTGTTTGGGTGCCGCGATTCGTCAAATGGGCGGAACCGCTCGCCAAGTATTTTTCGCAAACTGAACAGGAAAACTTTTTACCGCAGGCCTTGGCTTCATGCGTATTTGGCGAGAAACTGTTTGGCATACCGCTGTATGTCGACATCGGAGTGATGTATTACCGTCAAGATCTGCTTCTCGCACTTCCCGATTATCAAGCCCTCACGCAAAAACTTCACAGCTCCATGACGTGGGAAGATTTTATCCAACTCGGCCATCGCCTCCGGACTGCCGACCAAGCTTTTTATCTGTTTCCGGCTGAAAGCTATGAAGGGCTGGTTTGTTGTTTCATCGAAAATGTTTACAGCCAGAATACGTCGTTGCAGCAAGGCGATTCGCTGCGCGTAAACACGCCACAAGCCCGGCGCGCGCTCCAATTGCTGGTAGATTTGGTCGTGAAATACCGGTTGACCCCGGCAACGGTGGTGGGGTACAAAGAAAATGATGTTTACCGTTATGCTTTGGATCATAATGCCATTTTTTTTCGTGGCTGGCCGGGAAATTTGAGCGATTATCGCGCGCAATATCACGACAAAACCCGGCAGGTGGCGATGGCGGCGCTGCCGCATTTTGCCGAGGCCAAGCCGGCAGCAGTGCTTGGCGGGTGGAATCTAATGGTTGCCAAAGATTCGGATAAAAAAGCGGCGGCGGTCCAATTCCTCAAGTTTGCCACCAGTCAGGAGATGCAGCAACTTATTTATGAAGAAATGGGTTTTTTGCCCGCCATCAAAGCACCCTATGCTGATACTGCTTTTTTCAATCGCCACGCTGACCTGAAATACTTGCGGCAGTTGCTCGAGACCGGTGTGCATCGGCCGGCCTTGGTGGAATACACAAAAATTTCTGATATTCTCTCCTTCTATATAAACCAGGCCATCCGCCAGGAAATCCCGGTGGAGATCGCTTTGCAACAGGCGGAAGCCATGATTCGTTCGCAAAAGGTGATGATCAATTAGAGCAACGATTTCACAACCGCCGTTTGGACGCTTCGGACGTTGTCCGAAACTCAATATTTCGCGCCTGAGCAAGCGGCCGGACGGCGAAGGATTATTAAATTAAAAACCGTTTCGAGTTGAAGTATGCCAAGCCAAACCAGCGGTTTCTTCGCCAAGCTCCAAAAGTATCATTTTGAATTGCGGCACGTTTTGGTGGTCTTTATTATTTTGGTCGCTGCGCAAGTGCTGATTTCACTGGTGCAAAAGATCTCGCTGCAAAATTTTCTCGTTCGCACCCAGGAATGGTATCAGCGCGATTCCGCGGAACGTTTTGCCAATTTAGCGGCGACGTCATTGGAGTTGCTGTTGGAAACAACTTCGCCAACGCCGCACCAAGATGCTGCTGAGCGCCGGAAAATCGTGCAGGCTTTCGATATCATTTTCAGCCAACAACTGCTGCAACAACAGGTGGTGGAAACGTGTGTGCTGGTGTCCAGCGGCAATAAAGTTTTGGCGATTGACAATGGGGAAGTGTTATACCGGTATTTTTTTGATAATCTGACCGAACTGCCGCCCGCCGATATTCCCCACGAGGGCGCGATCCAAAGGTATCAGCACGTTCGCGATCAACTTATCGCCAGCGAGCAAATTTACAATTTACTGGAAGACAAACAAACTTTCCATGTGTTTGTGCCGTTTGTGCCCAAGGGCGAGTTTGCTGGCGCGGTTTACATTAAAAATGCACCCAACTTCGGCTTTGTGACTCAGGAAATCAAGTCCAGTTATAACGAATCAAGCCTGGTATTCATGGGAATGATTTTCTTCGGCATGATCGCGATGTTTTATATTTCCTCGTACACGGTCAAAGAGCGCGACGACGCACAAAAGCTGCTATTTCAAGAACGCGAGGAACAGCTCAAGGAGCGAATACATTACCAAAAAGAGGCGCAGTTTACCAAACGAATTTATCATACCCATCACAAAGCCGAAAAAGTGATGGGCTTCATTAAAGAAGATTTGCGTTCCCTCGGCGCGCAGAATATCGAAGACGTCAAATATCGCGTGATCCGTTACGCGAATTTTATGTCGCGCGTCATCTACGATATGAAATGGTATGACCCGCCGTTGCAAGCCATTCGCAATCCCATTTTCCAAACGGCGCTCAACGACGTCATTCGTTTTATTGTCGAGCATATTTGCTTGCGCGTGGCGACGCAGTCCGGGAAATACAAGTTTCATCTCGATCTCGAAGCGCAGCTTCCGCCCGTGCCCATTAATGAATTTGTGGTTTGGGAAATTCTCGAGCCGCTGCTGCAAAACAGCATGGATCACGGCGGCAATGGGGAGGTGACGGTGACCGTGCAAACCCGCTATGACGCGGCGAGCGGTATTTCCAAAGTGATGGTGGCAGATAACGGTCAAGGGATTTTGCCGGAATTGTTGCAAGTCAACGACCACGGCATCAAACGCCTCTTTCTCGAAAATATCTCGACGAAAGGAAATGAACAGCATTCGGGTTATGGCTGTTATCTTGCGTATGAAATTGCCAAACAGCGCTGCGGCTGGGAATTGGACGCGGAGAATTTGCCAGCCGGCGGTTGTCAATTTACGCTGGTCATCCCCAATGCCAACGATTTGCAAGCGAAAAGGAATTAAGCGCTTGGCGATTTAGCGCTGCTTACGAAAATGCGTGATAAAAATCTTTTATTGTATCGGTTCAATTCATGTTTCAAGATTAGGTAAGCGGATCGAGCGGATTTAGCAGATAATGCCAATAAAAGAGGTTTTTAAAATCCGTTTTATCCGCTAAATCCGCTTACTAAAGTCTTGGTTGAATAGTTACCTTTTATTTTCGTGTGGATTTTATTCCTTGTTTTTACTGTCTTTGTTTATTCTGTAAGAATCTCATTTTAGAAAGAACCATGAAAACCACCGAGCCGATCAACCTTTTGCTGATCGAAGACGAGGCTTTCGACGTGCGGCGGGTACGTAACACGTTGCAACCTTTTGCCGAGCGCCTGCGCATCATCGATGTCGTTTCCGATGGGCGAGAAGCGGTCGAACTCATCGAGAAAAACCGCGGCGCGTATGATGTCGTGATTATGGATTTTCAAATTCCCGGGGCGCTAATCGGAGAGAATCTCATTCGCCGCATCAAAGAACTGGAACCGGCGTTGCAGATCATCGTCATCACGAAAATGACGATCAATGTCACGGATTTCATGTTTGCCAACAATCTGCTCGAAGCCGGCGCCATGTGGTATTGCACAAAATATCCCGGCGACATTGAAGCGTTTATTTACCAACCCACCGATTTTGTGTTGAACATTATCAACGCTTATGACAAAAAAAAGCTGCTGCTCAAGCAGCAAATGTCCGCCAAGCGTTTGCAAGACAATATTCAGGACCTGCTCAATCGCAAACGCCTTATCGGCGCCTCTCCGGCCATGCAACGGTTGCGTGAACACATCCAGCGCTTTGCGAACACGAATGCCACCATTTTGATTCAGGGCGCTTCCGGCACCGGCAAAGAACTGGTGGCGACGCACATTCATTATGCCAGCAAAAGAAAATTTGAAAATTTTTTACCGATAAACTGCGGCAGCCTGCCCGATCATTTGATTGAAAGTGAGCTTTTTGGTTTTGAAAAGGGCGCGTTTACCGGCGCCAGTGCTGAGAAGAAAGGCCTTTTCGAGGTTGCACATGGGGGCACGATCTTTCTCGACGAAATTACCGAGTTGCCGCTGCCGGCGCAGGCGAAGCTGCTGCGCGTCATTCAGGAGGGCGAGATTGACAAAATTGGCCGCACCAGCAACATCAAAGTCAACGTGCGGGTGATCACCGCCACCAACAAAGATTTGCAAACCGAGGTTCGCGAACGGCGGTTTCGCGAAGATCTGTTTTACCGGCTGAATGTCGTGACTGTGGAAGTGCCGCCGTTGGCGCAACGGCGCGAAGATATTCCGCTGCTGATCGATTATTTCATGCAGGCTTTCAGCGTAGAAATGAACCTGACGCCGCTCCTTCTTCCGGAAGAAGCGCGACAGGTGTTGATGGAGTATGGCTGGCCCGGCAATGTGCGGGAGCTACAAAATGTTGTGCAGCGGCTGCTCTTTAGCCGTTCCGAGACGAGCATGTTGTTGCAAGTAAAAATGGCTTTGGGCCTCCAATCCGATTTGCCGGCGTCCAGCAATCTGCGGTGGTGGAGCAAAGATCGCATTTTGCCGTGGCATGATATGGAGAAACAATTGCAGGGACAATACTTTCGCTTCGTGCGCGAACAGGCCAACTCGGACGCAGAAGCCGCCCGACTATTGGGTCTGGCGCCGCCCAATTACTATCGTATGTGCAAACGCTTGGGGATTAAATGATCTTGCATTCTTTAATTCTACTTAG
>CAYZFF010000160.1:0-9081 GCA_964477305.1 uncultured Cytophagia bacterium | reverse complement strand
AGCCCGCGGTGCGGCAATCCATTATTGACATTGGCCGGCAAATTTCTTAAGTTTATTTTCAAATAGCTCCATTGCGATTCATTTTCCATCACGAGGATTGTCATGAAAATTCGCTTCTGTGGCGCGGCGCAAGAGGTTACCGGTTCGCAACATTTGCTGTCGGTGAATGGCAAGAAAATTCTCCTGGACTGCGGGATGTTTCAAGGACAACGCTCGCAAACTCGTACGAAAAACGAAACATTTGAATTTACCCCGGCGCAAGTGGACAAGCTGGTGCTTTCACATGCGCATATCGATCATTCCGGCAATATTCCAACGCTGGTGCATCGCGGTTTTAAAGGCGACATTTTCTCGACGCGCGCGACCGTCGATCTCTGCAATATTATGCTGCGAGACTCGGCGCACATTCAAGAAAAAGATGCGGAGTGGCTGAATAAAAAACGCGGTGAAAAAATCGAGCCTTTATACAAACTCGAAGACGTGGAAAAGGCGATGCGGCAATTTGTGGGGCTGCAATATCAACGGCCTTTCGCCGTGCTGCCCGGCGTGCAAGTCACGTTTCAAGACGCGGGGCATATTCTCGGTTCCGCCGGCGTTTTATTGGAAATTGAGGAGAGTGGACGAAAGTTGCGCTGCGGTTTTTCCGGCGACATCGGCCGGCGCAACGCCCCGGTGATCAACGATCCGGTTTATTTGGAAAATCTTGAAGTGCTGATTATGGAAAGCACCTACGGCAATCGCGAGCATCCGGATCATGACAACCTCGCCGAGCAATTGGCGCAGACGGTTAACACGGTTTATCGCCGCGGCGGCAAAATGAT
This sequence comes from uncultured Cytophagia bacterium, assembly GCA_964477305.1. Taxonomy (GTDB): domain Bacteria; phylum Zhuqueibacterota; class Zhuqueibacteria; order Zhuqueibacterales; family Zhuqueibacteraceae; genus Zhuqueibacter. The sequence continues at coordinate 8,260 of CAYZFF010000160.1, read as the reverse complement.
TGTGCCGGCATTTTCCATTGGCCGCACCCAGTCGCTGGTTTATCATCTGCATAAATTGTATAATGAAAATCGCATCCCCGATTTTCCGATTTACGTTGACAGCCCACTCTCGGTTGAAACCACAGGGGTCTATCGCTTGCATCCAGAATGTTTTGATCGCGACACGTATCGCCTGTTTTTGGATGAAGGCCAGGATCCGTTTGGTTTTAAACGTTTGCAATACATTCGCGACGTTGAAGATTCCAAACGCCTCAACGACCTCAAAGATTCGTGCATGATTATTTCCGCTTCGGGCATGGCGGAAACCGGACGGGTGTTGCATCATCTCAAAAATAATATAGAGAATCCGAATAATTGCGTGATGATCATGGGCTACATGGCCGAGAACACGCTTGGCCGCCGTTTGGCCGATGGCGCCACGGAAGTGAAAATTTTCGGCGAGGTTTACCAGCGCCGCTGCGAAGTAAAAAAATTAGACGGGATGAGCGCTCATGCGGACCGCAGTGATCTCCTCGATTACGTACGCCGCCATAATCCGAATCAACTTAAACATATCTTCCTCGTGCACGGCGAACTGGAGCCGATGATGGCGTTGGCGCAAGATATTCGTGGTTTGGGATTTTCCAATGTGCACACGCCGAAGGAAGGCGAAGAGTTTGAGGTTTAGTTTTATATGGACGCTCAACGAAACTTTGCAGTTGTGGCAAAGCGAACACACTGTTGCCGAATTTCACGCCTTTTCTCAAGAGGCGATTGGCAGCACTTCAATAGAAACAGCATCATGAAGTTTTGCGAAAGAGCGATTTCCACGGCACAAGGATTGAAGCCTTCTACAACGTTGATTCTTTCACCAAAAACTTCAGGAGGATTTACCATGAATCGTTTTACTAAAAAACTTTTATCCGTAGGATTCGGCTTGGCCATGCTTGGGATGATCGCCTGCGATAAAAACCCAAGTGACGCTCAGAGCCCAAAACCGGAATTGCCGCCGCAAAGTTCGATGGCCGTTGACTTGAACGTCTTTAACAGCGCCAATCATTTGTCGCCAGCGCAAACAAACGCGGGTTTGAATTTTGTCGCGGCGCGGTTGACGGTGGGGGCAATTAATTTAGCGGTATTCACCCACATGAGTGTACCGGTCGCCACTTTCGCTGCAGCCATCTCACAACAGCCGACGTTAAAAGATGATGGCAAATGGCACTGGGTTTATTCGGTCGCAGATAATGCCGGCCGGCAATTTCAGGCCGATTTAGCGGGCTGGATGGATGAGGCGGCGCAAGTCTCACGCTGGGAAATGCGCCTCAGCACTACCGGCCTCGGCGCGCCATTGAACAATTTTCTGTGGTACACCGGCCAGGCTGCGCTCAAGAATGACTCCGGAAAATGGGACATTTATGATTCCGCCCAGCCGAATAGTTCTGTCAAAGTCGTGCACATCGATTGGGATCGCCCCAGCGCAACAAATGCGACTTTAAAATTCACGGTCGTTAAACCGCAGGTTCCGGAAACCGGTGATACGCTAACGTACAAAGCCGAAAACGCGAACCGCTCGGTCACCTATTTTGATCAATCCGCCGGCAGCACACTGCAAATCTTTTGGGATGACGTGACACATGCGGGCTATCTGATTGCGCCGAATTACAACAACGGCCAGAAATCGTGTTGGGACAGCCAACTAAATGATCAGACGTGCCAATAAAATTTCTGGTTTGAAAATACCAATCGAAAAAATAAACGGAGCAATTGTGAATAACGGTTGCTCCGTTTGCGTTTTATTATTACGTTTTACGTCATGATTACAGTTCGCAACCTCACACTGGATTTTCATACCGCCGAGGGCCGGCGCCGGGTTTTGGATAACGTTTCGCTGGAAATTGGCGACGGCGAGTTTGTGGCCTTGATGGGCGCCAATGGTTCCGGTAAAACCTCGCTGGCGCGTTGTTTAAACGGCATTCTCACGCCAACGACCGGTGAGGTTATCGTTGACGGGCAAAGCACCCGTCACCCGGCGGAAGTCAATGAAATTCGTCGCCGGCTGGGCATGGTTTTTCAAAATCCGGACAATCAGATTGTGGCCCCGACCGTGGAACGGGAGGTGGCCTTTGGGCCAGAGAATCTTGGGGTACCGCGACCGGAAATGCAGCGCCGCATTGAGTACTTGCTCAAACTCTTTCGCCTGGAAACATATCGCCAGCAGGCGCCGCATTTACTTTCCGGCGGCGAAAAACAGCGTTTGGCACTGGCCGCGGTGCTGGCCATGCAGCCAGATCACATTATCTTTGATGAGCCAACGTCGTTGCTGGATTACGAAAGCCGCTGTCAGGTTTTGACGTTGCTGCAACAACTCAACACTTCGCCCAATCCCTTTGCCGCGCGGGCGTTGACGATTTTGCTGATCACCCAATTTCCGGAAGAAGCCTTGTTTGCGAACCGCCTGCTGGTGATGGAACGAGGCCGTCTCGTGATGGATGGCGCCCCGCGAGACATTTTTTTGCGCGTCGAGGAATTACAACAACTCGGCCTCCGCGCCCCGATTGAATTTGTCGCGTACCAAAAATTCAAGCAGGACACCGCAGAAATTCCTCCACTGAAAGAATTTCTGCTTTCACCGATTCTATAAACAAAAAAGGCAACTCGATGAGCTGCCTTTTAAATTTCTATAGAAAAAAGTTTTACCGAAACATCGCTTTTATACTTCCCCAGGTTTGGCGCGCGCTGGAAATGGTGGGCGAAACGGTGATAATGGGCGAGTACGTGAAGCGCCCGTCCTGATCAACAATTTTTAAACGATAGTAATACGTCCGGCCGGTGGTTTTAAAAACGGAATTATCTTCGTAAACGTATTCGGTGCGGTTTTGCAGACTGCCTTTGGCCTCCAGGGTGGCTACCTTATTTTTTTCCAATTCCTGATCCTGATTGATGATCGCGCGCTGAATCTCAAATGCTTTTAAACTATTTTCGCCTTCCGATATCCATTTGAGCGTGACCTTATTAAAACCAGGCTCGCCCCGGAAACCGGTAACGATTGCGCCGGCCAAGACCGTGGAAAGAGTGCCAATCAGGGCGCCGAGAAGGAGCGCCGTCCGCACATTTTTTTTGCTGGTTAAAAACATTGTTCTCATGGTTGTAAACATCCTGCTGAGGTTGAACAATTATAAATTAATGGATTCGCCGTCAAAGTCAAGTCCTTTTTCTGTTCATAAATACGAAAAAACCGTGTTGCCGGTTTTACCCGCAAGCGGGTTTTTCCGGCCCCAAGCCGGGAAAAACATTCCGGCTAACCAAACTGCAATTGCAATTTAGTTAGCGAAGAACGAATTTTGTGCGCTCCGTGGCCGTTTTTCTCTACAGTTTTGCTGGGCAAACAATAAACTTCAAACGTTATGCCATGTTTCGAGATGCACAAAATTTTAACGTTTGAGACAGAATTGAATAACTAAAAGGTGAGATCAATAAGACGCCCAATAAACATGCCCGCAGTTGTATTCGCAGGTTAAATTTTCTAGGCAGGAAAAAATCTGGGCTTGACAGGATTGTCGTTTTCCCGTGACGATGGCCGTCAGAGCATGAAAGGCTGCCATAAGCGACGCCGGCAGCAGCCGGTCCAACTGCATTGTCGTCGTTATGGCTGAGAAAAAACCTTGTTGCCTCAACGCATGGCTGATTGGCAAAACGGTATTGTGCGCGCCGCCGGAACGCGCACAAATATTCAGGCAGAGCCACCAAGAACCGCAGAAAAATTTCAGGCAAAGAATCTTATTCTGCCGAAAAATTATTTGGTGGCGCTCCGCCGCAACAGTTTAGTGGTCTGGTCCGGTGCTGATTAAAAAATGTACTGCTTAATGTCAAAATTAGGATCGGTATCGATCAGTGTGCGAATGGCGTCGTAGGGACGATCCAAAATTTTGAAGCCGTTCAGCTCATAGCCGGAGAACATCAATTCGCTGCGGATGTACAGAAATGATTCATACCAGGCTACCAACGCGCGTGTTGAGAGCCGGCGCATCTCTTCCATTAGCTCATCGTAACGCAAGTCGACAATGCCTTGTCGCCAGGCAGCACGATAATCAATCTGGCAGAGAATGTCTTTGATCACTTCTTCTTTAAAATTGTCACGGTCATCATTCGGCAGCGTTTCAGCGCCGCCAAACGATGGGGTGGGCACAACGGCGGAATGAATAAAGGGCGACGCTTCACGCGTCGTGCGAAAAGAGTGGTTCGACCACATACGGCCCTCCTTAGTCGATGAAGTCTCTTCGTTCGATCATCTCGTTCCGTGAGTCGATCGGCAGAAGAATAAGTTTACCATACCTGGTTAACTATAAGAGAGTCCTCGCTGAAAACATAGCTAAAATTATGCCGCACGCGAAGACGCCGACGATTAAGCGGGAAAGTTTTCCGGGACAAAATCGTTCGGAGCAAAACCTGATGTTAAAGCGCGAATAAACAAAGAGCGGGTAAATTAAAATATTTATAACGCAAAACGTAAAATATAAATTTTTTAAAATTGTATTTAACCACAAACTTAAAAACTTGTTGCTTTGTTGCGACAATTGCCCAATGCCATTGACAGCAGCTTAGGACTTTTCAATCGCAGTCCGCAGGGTGATATTGTATTGTTTGAGCATGCGGTAAATCGTCATGCGATGCACGCCGGCTTTGCGCGCCACGCGGCTGATATTCCCATTGTATTTGTTGATCAACTCCACCAAATACTTTTTCTCAAACATTTCCATCCAATGCTGCCGGGCTTCGCGCAGGGTAAGGTCGACCGGGATCAATATTCCCGCACTGGCCGGAGCTTCCTCCTCGCGGAGGTAATCCGGCAGATCGTCAACACCCATCACTCGTCCGTTCGCTAAAGAAACCATACGCTCAACCACGTTTTGTAATTCACGAACATTGCCAGGCCATGAATAACGCATCAAGCATTTCATGGCGTCGTCATTAAATCGCATGCTTTGCCGATCACCCTCGCGAGAAAATTTGCGCAGAAAAAATTGCGCCAGCAGTGGAATATCATCACGCCGTTCACGCAGCGGCGGCAGGTGAATCGGAATCACATTGAGCCGATAGTACAAATCGTGCCGCAGTGCTTTTTCTTTGACGGCTTCAGCGGGATCGCGATTGGTGGCCGAGATCACCCGAATATTAACATGGGTCAAATCCTTGCCGCCCAGATGGCGAATCTGGCGCTCCTGCAAAACGCGCAAGAGTTTCGCCTGCAAATCCATGTTCAACTCGCAAATCTCATCGAGAAAGAACGTGCCTTCATTCGCCAATTCCAATAAGCCGCGTTTGGCACTCACCGCGCCGGTAAACGCGCCTTTTTCGTAACCAAACAATTCGCTTTCCAACAAATTGCCGGGAAGCGCAACGCAATCAACTGGCACAAAAGGCCCTTTCACGCGCGGGCTGTGCGTATGAATGCTGCGCGCGATCAACTCTTTGCCGGTGCCGCTTTCACCGTAAATCATAATGTTGGCCTCGGTGCGCGCCACCTTCATCACCTTCTCAAAGATCTCTTTCATCTTTAAATTCGTGCCGACGATGTTGTCGAAGGTGGAGGTATCACGCAACAAGGTTCGCAGCAACAGCGCTTCCTCATTGGCCTGCTCCACCTGTTCGCGCCAGTGCTGTTGCGTTTGATTGGTGACAAGAATATTGTCAATAACTTTGATCAATTCCTGTCCGCCGAAAGGTTTGACGATATACATCTTCAAACCCATTTCAATCAACGCCCGCTTGCGCTCGTGGTCGTTGTACGCCGTCAACATGACCACCGGCACCTGACGCACGTGCCGATACGGTTCCGCGGTCATGAATTCTTTAAAAACGGTGAAACCGTCTTTATCCGGCATCATGAAATCGAGCAGAATAAGATCGGCAACGCCTTGTTGCGCTAATTGTAAACCATGATTGCCGTCATACGCGGAGAGAAATTCGTAACCGGCTTTTTCGATATAATGCCGGCACAACTCATGCATGTTGGGATCATCATCAATCAGCAGCACGCGCCGCCTGGCTTTGGCCGGATTGGCCGCGTGGTGGTTTTCGGCGACAGAGGTGGACGCGAGTTTTTCTGATCCGCTCATCGCCGGCTCCGCGAGGTGAGCATGAACGGTGGTGCGGGGAAGATCTGGACTACCCGTTGGGGTTTCAACAATATCCTCAAGGATGTGCGGCATTCTCTCCACCTCAAAGAGGTTGTAAGTTCGATTGATGAAAGCTCACTTCCGGTGGAAACTATTTTTCGATAGTGTCGCAAAGACAAATATAATGCCACTTGGGTGAGACAGAAATGCAGCGTGCTAACTACAAGCATTTCAGCACTCTACGAGGCATGTTGTTGCGGCAATATTTTTTGCAATTTTTAAAAAATTTGTTCCAGGATGGAACATCTGTATGTCCGCATGACAGGCGTTGTGCGGTAGAAAAAATTTCGAGGCGAGAAATAAGCGGGCGTTTCAAAAATATGTCACGACGATGCGGCAAGTGTTGCGTCCATGTGATGTCACCTCAATTCACTGAAGTCCGGACTCAATTTGGGTCTTGCGCCATAAAAATTTTGTTTTGAGCCAGTTCCGCTCCGGAACCAAAATGCCGCCGCGCGCCGTAGCGCCAATAACTATACCAGCGCTGATAAGCACGATATTTTTGATAATATACTGGCCCTCTAAAGTCGGCGCCCAGGGCACGCGAGTGAAAACTTCCTGCGGGAAGAAAAAAATCGGCGTGATCGTGCCCAACATCTGCATCCAGAGCAACAACAAAGTCGCGCGGATCAACCGATTCCAAATCAAACCCACCCCGATTAAGCATTCCCAGCTTGCCAGGAAAAACATTGCCGTCGGCGCCGGAACGAGATCAAAAGTTAGTATGCTGATCGTGCGCGTCGCGAGATCTTGGGCCGGACTCAGACCGGAGAAAAATTTTAGTGCGCCGAACCAGAAAAATACCACCCCGAGACTGATTCGCAAAACTGTAATGCCGTGGCGCGCCATCCAACTCGTCGCGCGAGCGTCAATCGTCACAAAGGTTTGATAGACATTTCGCATAAACGTTACCGAAGAGAAATCGCCAGATCAGAACGATGGCGCGGCGAAATGCTTAACTTTCGGCCAACCGCAGGTTCTGACCTGGCAATGATTAATGGTGCTATATCAATCTACGTCGTTTGCCCGACCGCAGTTTCTTCGCTCATAGGATAGGTTGGGCAGCCTGTTCTACTTTTTAACGAGGCTTTTTCTGTTCCAATTGCAGCTTCTGTACCCACCAACGCGCCGATTCAGCCGTCGCGTCGCGCGATTGATCAAGAAGATTTTGGCCGGCGCCGAGCATCCAGACTTGGCCGCCGAGCAGCAGGCGTTTGTACTCCACGTTCACCGCGGCTTCGCCATATTCGATCGCCATCAGCTTTTGTTGAAATGAAGCAAAACGCGCTTTCTGTTGTTCGCGTTCGGACTGCCATTGCGCCTGCAACTTTTGCAAATAGTCATTCTCAACGGCAAGACGTTTTTCCATCGTTTTCACTTCCAGCGCATACGCCGCTTTGGGTTCGGGAAATTTTCCAGCTTCGCCATAAATAACCAGCGGTATTTTTTTATGCTCGGTCTGCGCCCATTCGTTGATTTTCTCATGCTGGCGCTGGCGTTCAAGGGCCAGTTGACCTTTACGGGCAATGGCACTGGTGTCTTGCATGTCAGCAGCAATAAGTTGATTGATTTGGTGATACTCGTCCAACGCCGCTTGCACTTCATCCGATTCCGGCTGCAAGGCTTTGGGGCCTAGACCCATCTGCTGCGTCATCTGCATCGCGAATTGCATTTTTTCGGCGTCACTCATCGACGCCATTTTCTTTTTGATCGCTTCCGGATCCATCTTCATCATGCTCGCATTCGCCGGCATTGCCAGAACCGCGCTCAGTTTTTCAAGCTGCTGCGCAAGTGACACAAAGCTGTCTTCGATGGGTTTATAATATTTTTTCGTTTCACACGGCTGCGCTGCGCCCGTGCTGGAAACGCACTCGGCGCGGGTGTACCCTTCATTCACATTCGCCGGCGGCGCCGGAATTTTGCTGTACATTTCAAGAATATTCACCTTCACCATTTCCTGGCTGAAGACCAGCATCGGAAGGCAAAAGCAGGTGAGAGAAAAAAAGCCGCGTTGCATAGTCAACCTTTCGTCATAAAATTTAAATGGATCGCCTCACCGGATCAGTAGCATGCGCTTCGTTTCTTGCGCATCACCGGTTTGCAAA
>CAYZFF010000159.1:0-9230 GCA_964477305.1 uncultured Cytophagia bacterium | reverse complement strand
TTGATCGGCGACATCGGCCCCGGCGCCGGTTGATCATTACAACCTACGACAAAAAACAGGACACTGCACAAAGCAATGATGGAGAAAAATTGGTGAAATGGATTGTAGCGCTTCATTGCGTTCCTCGTAGTCAGTTTTGCATATAGTTCAAAATCCGTCCATGGTCTTGTGATGATTTACGACTGTTCCGAGCCAGCCCAGCATCGGAAGCAGTTTAAATTGGAATGACAAAGGTAATCTAAGTAAATGGTGTAGCCTGAGGTGGAAACAATTTGACGACATCAACAATGCAACGATTATACCAACAACATTGACACATCTTTTTTAGAAAAGCGCCCTTGACAGAACAAGCGCTTAAGTGAACATCGGCGCCAACTGTAACAGCCGGTTGGCAGTCGAAGTGGAATATTTTGTTACTGTGAAGGTGCGTCCGAGGTGAGCAGGTGGAATGTTTTATTACGAGGTGAGGTAAAAAATACTGCTTGATTCTCGATTAGGTTTCAGCAAATTCATGGTGCCGTTCGCGAGGATCTTCAATATGATACTCCTCAATCTTGCGCGCCAGCCGTGGACGCGAAATGCCCAAAATTTGCGAAGCCCGGGTTTTATTCCATTTGGTCAAACGCAAAATTTCTTGCACCAATTTGCGCTCGCCCTCTTGTAACGAAAGCCCTTCCGGCGGGATCTCAATGACGCGGCTCCACGCGGCAGTTTTGCCGTTGGTTGAAGCATGTGAGACTTTCGGTTGCGACTCGACACCCAGAGATTCGTAAATTTCCTTCACGTCGATCACCGGGCCATCGCCGAGCAACACAGCCCGCTCGATCACATGTTGCAATTCGCGCACATTACCAGGCCAATCGTAACTCATCAGCGCTTGCTCTGCGGCAGACGTAAAGTGCCGCACCGAGGCGTCATATTCCGTGGCGTAGCTGTTGAGAAAATGCCGCGCCAGCACCAAAATATCATTGCCGCGCTCGCGCAGCGGCGGCAGCGTGATGGTGATCACGTTGAGGCGATAATACAAATCGCGGCGGAAACGGCCTTCTTCAATGTTCTTCTCAAGTTGCGCATGGGTACCGGCCATGATGCGCGTTTTAACTTCAAGACTCTGGGTGCCGCCCAGCCGGCGAATGCGTTTCTCTTCGATGGCTTTCAACAGCTTGGCCTGCAACACCAAACTCATGTCCCCGATTTCGTCGAGAAACAGTGTGCCGCCTTCGGCTACTTCAAAAAGGCCTTTCTTGCTGAATTTGGCGTCAGTGAAGGCGCCTTTTTCATAACCGAACAACTCAGCTTCGAGTAAATTCTCCGGAATCGCCGTGCAATTGACTTCGACAAACGGCGCATTGGGCGCCGTTTCCGAGCTGCCATAATGAATCGCGCGCGCGATCACCTCCTTGCCCGTTCCTGTCTCGCCGCGAACCAACACTGTCACCCAACGCCGGCCAATGATTCTCTTGATGCGTTGGATAACGCTTTGCATCTGGGCGCTTTCGCCGATAATGCCTTGCACGCCAAAACGTTCGTGCTGCTGCGCGCTGTAAGCCGCGCCTTTTTGCTGGCGCTGCCATTGCACAAAGAAATTTTTGAGTAACTCGTGCAGCTTGACGCCTTCTTTGGGTAATTGCAAAAAATCGCGCGCGCCGAGCTGCATGCATTTCACAACATTTTCAATCAACGGCAACGAGGCCGTCATGATAACCTCATGTTTTTCACCGGCGCTAAACAGGCCAGCGAGAAACTTGATCGGCTTGAACTGCACCAGGTCAAAATCTGCCACAATCAAATCCGGTGCATGCTTCGCAAGATTTTCCTGCGCCTTCTCCTCCGTGTTGCAACCGGCGATGGCGATTTCTTCTTCATCAGGCAGGCAGCGCTTGATCGTCTCGTGCAGAGAACGTTCACCAATAACCAGAATCTTGAATTTTAACTCCACTGTTTTCAATCGGTCTCCTCTTGGCGCGGGTCAATCGGATTTCTTTCCCTCAACATCGTCAATTCGCCAATTTTCCACATTGATCAAGTACCCGCGCATATCCATTTTGACATTTTGGAGGCGCTGCCGCACCACGGCAGGATTCTCCTGATTATAAAGAAAAACATACGGACAGTCTTCCGCCACTAATCGTTGAAAGGCGCTCCATAAGGGTTTGGCTTTGGCACGATCATACTCTTGACGCGCCGCGACCAATAACGAATCGACCCGAGGGTTGCGATACGAGCCGAGGTTGTAACCATTTTTGATCGCGTCCGAATGCCAAACCTGCGAAGGATCGACGGCATAGCCGGTTTTCCACGACAGCAAAACCGTGTCAAAATCACGGCGCTGCAAAACTTCTTCGACCAATTTGCCAAACTCCAAAAGCTCCGGCCGGGCCTCGATCCCGATCTTTTGCAAATCTGCTTGCATCATCACCAGCGCATCGCTGCGCAGTTTGTTGTCGGCATTTGTTTTCATGGTAAACGTCAATGGGCTGCCCGACTTTTCGCGAACACCATTTCCATCGCGATCAACCCAACCGGTCAGCTCCAACAACTCTTTGGCAGCAGTGGCATTGAAAATGTCCGTGGGCAGCGTTTCGTCATACGCCCAAAAATAAGGCGGAATCGGGCCAGGAATCACGCGGCCATTGCCATTGAGCAACACCTCGATGAGATTTTGGCGATGAATCGCTTTGGTGATTGCCTGCCGCAGGCGGCGATCGGCAAAGATTGGGCGCTGCAAATTGAACGCAAGAAAACTGTAACCCCGATCCGGATATTTTATCACCCGTAGCGTGGTTTCATCAGCGATCTCGATGATTTTGTTAGGTGGAATATAGGGTAGTAAATCGACTTCGCCCGTACGCGCGCTGGCCAGCAAAACAGTTTCGTCGGGCACAATGCGAAAGACCACACGCTCCAATTGCGGACGGCCGGCAAAATAGTTCGGGTTGGCCTCAAACACGACGCGATCGTTGGCGAGCCATTCTTTGAGCACGAACGCGCCGTTGCCCACCGGCTCGCGGTTAAACGCGCATTGCCGAATTTGTTCCGGCGGCACCAACGACAAAATATGTTTCGGTAAAATCGGAATTTGTAAATCCAACAGCGCTTCCGGATACGCTTTTTTGAAAACAAAGCGAATCGTCTTCGGGTCGACGACGATGGCCGTATCGACCTCAGCAAAGCGGCTGACGCCGGTATATCCGACTTGCGGATGAGTCGCCAGTTGATAAGTAAAAAGAACATCTTCAGCGGTGGTGGGCTGGCCGTCCGACCAGAACACCTCATCACGCAAAAAAAAGGTTATTTCTTTGTGATCGGGAGTTATTTGCCAAGATTGAGCGAGCCGGGGCTGCAAGCTCAGAGTTTCATCAAGCTCACAGAGAGTCAAAAACAGCATTTCTTCGATGACGTGCAGGGCATCCGAATTAGCCGTTCCCAATTCTAAAAATGTATCAAAATCACTCGACAAACCGATGACCGCGGTTTGGGGAAAATGGTTGCGGTTGTTGTCTTGCTGATTCTGGCAGCCAACACCGAAAAAAAACGCCAGAAGCGTCAATAGAATTTTGAGCACGACGCGCCTCGCCTCACTTGGTTCGAAAAAAACCGCCTAGCCTGAAATTGAGTTTGGGGAAAGAATTTTGCCAACCAGCCGACTGCACTTCAAAACAAAAAGGCGTATCACCATCACCACTTCCGGACACGCATTTTGAATCAGGTGATGATCTACGCCTTCAACTTACAAGCCTCAGCTCTTCATGAGCTTTGCTTGCACGTCAAAGCGACTCTCACACCAGAGCGTGAGAGTCGGAATAGGACTTTCACAAAAGCCTTTTCCAGTTGCACTATCTATATTAGCGCCAATTCTCTAACGCTGCGGAAAATCAGATAAATATTCGCCAATTCTGCAATCAGCAGATAAAGCGCATATAATTCAAGTAGATATTTATGTACGTTGCCACCTTAAAGGCGCAGTTTTAATCATGCGACGATTTATTGTTTCACGATATATTTTACGCGAGCATGCCGGGCCGTTTGTTTTTAGTTTCGCCTTGATTACGCTGATCTTCCTTCTGGACCTCGTATTCCGCCATCTCAGCCGGATTTTGAGCAAAGGCCTGCCCCTGCCGGTGGTTTTTGAATTTTTTGGATTAAATATGGCGTGGATCATTGCCACCGCGGTGCCAATGGCGGTATTAACAGCGACACTCATGGCCTTTGGCCGGTTGGCAGCGGATCAAGAGATCACGGCGCTCCAAGCCAGCGGCTTCAGCTTGTGGCGATTGATTGCCCCGGTTCTCCTTGTCGCCGGCCTGCTGGCAACGGGGCTGATTTGGTTCAACAATAACATTTTACCGGATTTTAATCATCGGGCGCGGCGGCTCGCCGCTGACATCACCCGCAAAAAACCCGGTGTGAAAATTGAGCCGGGGGTCTGGTTTCAAGAGATTCCCGATTATAAACTGCTCGTCAAAGCGTTGGAAGATAGCCTCACATTTTCCAAAGTTTATGATCTGATCATCGATGACAATACCGACCCGAATGTACGGTGCACCATCTCCGCTCGTTCCGGCATCATTGAATCCAGCCCCCATGCCGGCAGGTTGTTCTTCACTTTATTCGAAGGCGAGATTCAAGAAGTTAATATTAAAAAACTGGAAGAATTCCGGCGCGTCAAATTCACCAAACATTCCATGTCGCTGCAAGCGCAGGAAGGCATGTTTTGGCAGCGTCGCGAAACCGACACCCGTACCGACCGCGAAAAAAGCGCGGCAGCAATGCAGCAGGAAACCGAAGAAATTCGGGCCAGAATAGTTTGGCTGGCACAACGCATCAATCTTTTAGTTGGCATGAATATTTATCCGTATTTCAACCGCACTTTCAGCCTTGTTCCTGATAGTCTGGTCCATTTTCTGCTTACACCTCGCCCGCACGCGAGCTTCCTGGCGCAGCAAAAACAGCTCTTGGCACAAATCACCAGTCTCCTCACGGAAATGCAGGAACGCCAACAGACGGCGCAATCGTTAATGGTTGAAATTCACAAAAAGTATGCGATCCCGGTGGCCTGCTTCGTTTTTGTGCTCATTGGCGCCCCGATGGGCGTTTTGGCCCGGCGCGGCGATCTGACCACCGGCGTGAGTTTGAGCCTTGGTTTTTTTTTGCTCTATTGGGCTTTTTTAATTGGCGGAGAAGATCTGGCGGATCGACAAATGGTTTCACCATTTGTGGCCATGTGGGCCGCTAACTTTCTCGTCGGGGGGTTCGGTATTTTAGTTTTTCGACGCATCTCATTTGGAAGGCTTGCACCTATGTCATTATCAATCACCAACTGGTTTGGCCGCATTTCTCTCAAAAAATTAAGAGAAAAATTTCAGCGCCAGCCGCAAAATGATTCTTTCACCATTGATCCCATCCGCTTGAACGAAACCGGCGAGGCGGAGCTGGGCGTCTCTAGTTCCGTGAAGGAATATCTGGCGCCCGACGAAGCCGCCTGGCCTGCCCCTCTGATCGAATTGCCGCCGCCCGAAAACTCTCATCCCCAACCCGAGGCGGAGACGTCCACAATCCTCCCCCTCCACCTGAGTGCCAAAGGAGAAACCCTGTCGAGCGTTCCAGATCTCGCGATAGAAGATCGGCAGAGCAACGAAGTTGTTTTGCCCGTCCCTGAGATGGAATTGCCGGCGCCCCTGTTGCGTAATTCCACGGTTACAAGTAGTAGCCCAGACCTCTCGCCTGCCGTCGAAGCAACGGCGCCACATTCTTCGCACTCTTTCCAAACTGATGAGGCATTAACTCCGCAGCAATTGGAGTTCACGCCGGTACCGAAGATTTTGCGCCACCTCACGCAGCGCACCCGCGCCGACCTCGTCTTGTTTGCCGATTGCAATGGCGTGCCGCTGGCTTACTGCAAAAACCCGGCAACCGAATTGCCGCCGCAGACGGATCTTGAAATGATCGCGAAATTATCCACCGGCCAAATGGCGGCAACCCGCGAAATCAATCGCCAACTCGGCGAAAATCAAAATTTTATTTCACTTCTTCAAGAAGGCGAGCGCCGCAATCTTTTTATTTATGGAATCAATTCAAATTTTATTTTAATCGTACTGTTTGAAAAAATGGTGATGTTGGGCATGGTTCGCGTCAGCGCCGATGAAGCGGTGTCCAACTTGCGTAAGGCCTTAAATCAGATTCAAGCGTAATTCATTGTGCTTATTTCAATTCTCGATTCTGTTCCCGAGTGCTGTAACAGAACATGGCACAGACGGGCAAAACACACCACGCGAGTGAAATGAAATATTCCAATTTAATTTTCCAAATATGCGATGGATTAAAAAAATGCTGCTGCGACGACTTACAACTAACTGTATTCTTTTAAAATAACTTTCACCGTGGCATACCGAGCGTATTTTCAAATATAGCGGCACAAGGCTTGCAGAAGTAATAGGCAGTTGAGAGCCGTGCAACAGTGAAGAAGCCAACGCTCAAAAAAAGCGTTATCTGCTGACGGCGCAATTTTAAAAAAAATTCTCAACCGCGGTTATGGTCAATTTCAGAATTCAATCTAATAGCAAGTCTTTATTCAGAGAGCATTGTCATGTTAATTACCAGTATGATTGTCAAAGTAACGCCTTCCAAAGCCATGGAAGTTTCGCGCTTACTCGGTCACATTCCGCAATTGGCGGTTTATGGCGTGCATAAAGGTGAAAATATTATTGTGGTCGCGGAAACCGCTACGGCGAACGAAGTGGAAAATCTTTTCCACCAAATCACGAGCCGCTCTGCGGATGTTTTGGAAATTTGCCAAAGCAATGTCACCTCCGTAAATGAAATTCGCCAAAACAACGTTTTGATTGTGGAAAAGGCCAAACCCGCCGCCAGTGAAAAACCCAAACTGGTCGAGAGCCAACGGCGCCAACCTCGACGCGAAACTTCACGCTCGCTATTCGACGCCAGACATTTCGCGCACGCTTGATCGCCTCCCCAAAGCTGGAATGACCCTCATCATAGCGCCGAGTTCGCCGTATTCTTTTAGCATTACACAAGAAACTTTAATCGAAGGCTTTATGCGGAATAAATACCCCAGTCGAGTTTTGCCGGCAGGTAGTTATTCCGCATAAAGTCGCAAGTAGTTGCTGGTTTTCGCTTCAATGACACCGCGCCACAGTGCCGCCATTTGATGATACCTCATCATGCTCAAAATATGTCCATCGCGCTGTGCTTGCAACGCGCGGGTTTGCAAAACCTTACCGGTTGGCCAATCGACTTCGACAACGATCGCCTCATCAAAAAAACTCGCACGTTGCGTGCGCCCCTCAAGCTGTAAAACATAAGTTTTATTTTCAATGCGGCCCCAGAGTTTTTGGACGCCGTTTTGTTTTTCAAAAAAGAAACCATTGTGCAGCGCCTGTTGTTCCCACGTTTCCCGGCTGCTGAAAAAACGCGGCTTTTTAATGTACGGGCCGCCGTACTCCGGGCAAAACACGTCACAATTGCCGCACTCGTTGCAAAAATCGGCGAAATTGGCAATTTGATGCGACGCTGCAATTTTCAAAACGCCGCCGGGAATTTCTTCAATTCTATCGGGCCCGAGGCGGAAATTTACATACTCAATTTCAAGCGGTGCTAGTTCATAATAAAAATTCGCATCATTCGGGCAAACCGGAATGCATTTATCGCAATTAATGCAATCGAACAGCACGAGGTGGCTGTCGATTTTTCGCGGCACCGATTTATTTTTCGTTTGGGTGTAACGCGAGTCGGCGACAACTTTTTCCATCACCGCGACAGTGTTTTTGATTTTGGCCCGTTCAACCGCCTCGGCGTGCAGCGGCTCTATTGCCGTTGCATTCCATTTTAATATATATTCATCAATACTCGTTGCGCCAACTTCTTGCATTTTGTTTTCAAGATTCGTGAGGTATTTATATAATCGTCCGTAGCCGCCAGGCTTGAGCAAATCGGAGCACGTTGTAATCGGCGTCAAGCCGGCGGCGACGGCATCGGGGAAATTATGTTGATCGATGCCGGCCGAAAACGAGATCGGCATTGCGGCGCCAAAAACTTTGCGCCACTCTGCGACCAGCGCCATCGCCAGCACGTGCAGCGGCGGGCCGGAGAGGTACATGATTTCATCGGAAAAAAACTTTCCTTTATTAACAACTTCGAGCGTGTTGCTAAATTTCACCCCGACTGTTTTGCCCAGGCGATCCCCGATTGCTTTTAAACGCCGCGTCATTTCGACAGCTTCAGCGAACGCGATGTTGACTTGATAGGCCTTGGGATTGACTTCGAGATCGTGATAACCAAGTCGGTCATAAAGCCAATATTCCAGCTTCTCCTTCCCCAGCATCGGCGGGTTCATTTTAATAATGACATGGTAATCCATCTCGGTGAGCAAAAACTGCACGATGCTCTCAATTTCCTGCGCCGGGCAGCCGTGAAAGGTAGAAAGCGTAATGCTCTGCGCGAGATTGGTTTTAAACGGCAGGTTTCGATATTGCGAAAATTCAGCAGGAATTTGCTGGCGCAGTTCTTCGACGATGGGCGTCGCTTCTTTAATGGTATTCAACCAACCGCGAATCTCCTGGCTCTGAATGCCTTTGAGATCATAGCCGACGCTCACGTCGAAGATCGTCGCGGTTTTGGCCAGTGGATCATTTTGTTCCAACACGTTCGCGGCAATCAGCATCTCGATGAGCATGTGGCCAGCCACATATTCCCGCAGCGATTGTTCGAGCCGCAGTTCCTGTGACCATTCGACATTGTAGCCAACATTGGTCATGTCGATACACGGCCGCGCGATTTTGAGTTGATCGAGAATTTGGACGGTTTTCAGCTCCAGAATGCGGCTGCCGCCGAGCCACGAGAGCACGAGATTCTGCGCCATTTGCGTTTGCGGCCCCGCCGCCGGCCCCACCGGCGTTCCGGCTTTCATGCCGCAAAATTCAACAGACGTATCCGGGCCGCCGTTGCTGCGGTAAAATTTTTGTTTCGGGAGATCGAAAATTTTTTGTTCGCGTTCAAACTCGCGGAACATGCGATAAATGAGGTGGGCAAAAGGAAGCGGGATGAGTTCGGCCATGGGTGAACCATCAATTGGTTTTTAAAAAGTGGAAATTAAGTTTTTTCGACCCTCGCAAAATATGAAAACTTTATCACACCGTCAAGTTTTAAGTTAGGATTACCGATTAAATAACTTACCCAAGTGATCGTCATGCCCGAGCGCTTTAATCGGGCAT
>CAYZFF010000158.1:0-9241 GCA_964477305.1 uncultured Cytophagia bacterium | reverse complement strand
TGATCGGCAAAGCTGCGCGATTTGGCGCGCTCGGCAATGGCGAACGCTTCGGCGGGGCGATTCATTTGCAGCAGCAACAAAACCGTTTCTTCATAAATTTCTGACTTGTCATCGATGAACCCACTGCGATACTCTTCGATTTTTATTTTTGCACTCTGCCGCTCCAGCGCCCCAATCGCGCGTTGATAAAAATCGAGCGCCGGCGGCAAATCACCGGCTTGCCGGGCGAGTGCGCCAAGCTTCCACAAACAACGCCATTGCATTTCGTCCAGCTTATACACTTCGGCTTTCGCCAGGGCTTCGGCAAATGCCGCGCGCGCCAACGTTTTGTTGCCGCGCTCAATTAACGCGAGGCCTTTAAAATAGAGTGTTTTTGTCTGTGCCCGGCGATCATTTAACGCTTGCGCCGGCGTTTCAGCTTTGGCAAGATAAGTCAGCGCCGAATCCGGTTGCGCCAGCGCCTGAAAAGTTTGGCCGAGGAAAAGATAATCATAGAGCAGGCCGCGCTCGAAACCGGTTTGCCGGTCCAACTCCGTCGCCTGCCGAAAACTCGCCAGTGCCTGCTGATGCTCTTTGCGTTGCACATAAACGAGTCCGAGGTTTTTATGAATCGTTGCCTGTTCGCGGGTTTCTGCGGTTTCGAGCGCAAATTGCAACGCGCGTTTTTCCGCTGTGAGCGCGCCGTCAAAATCACCGAGACTAAGCAGAATCAAACCCAGCGTTGAGTGGCCTCGGAGTTTCTCGCGCGCCTCGTTGGCAAGACGCAGCGCGCGTTGTTGATGAAACAGCGCCGTTTGGTAATCGCCGTTGAACCAACCGGCATCCGCAAGATTTTGTTCGGCAAGCGTGAGATTAGCGGTGTCGCCAATTGCTGCAAAAATTTGCAGAGCCTGTTGATGAAATTTCAACGCTTCGCCGTAGGCGGTCAAACGGCTGTAAACCGAGCCGGTGAGTTGATACGCTGTCGCCAGCGCGCGTTGTTCCGCCGCGCTCTCGGGTTGGCGGGCGGCTAAAAAAGTTTGCACCGCTTTTTCAAGGTAGGCCAGCGCCTCTTCATAACGATCAGCTTCCAGCGCCAATTTCCCCAGAAAGGTTTCTTCGGCAAAGCGCGGCAAAATCTGATTCTGTTGCTGGAGAATATCGGCTGCCTGTTGCGCCTGCACCAACGCCGCCGCATAATCGCCGGCCGCCTCGAGAATGCGGGCTTGCTGGCGATGCGATTCCGCCACGGCCAGCGGATTTTTGGCGCGTTCGGCCAGCGCGAGATATTTCTTTTCGACCTCCAGCGCTGCCGCGTAATTTTTCAACCGCATTTGCCACGCCGACAGATTGCGATAACTCTGCGCGATTTGCCGAATAGCATTCGCGGCCAGCGCGCCTTCCAGAATTTTCGTTTCCACTTCACAAGCCGTCGCGTAATCGTTTCCGGAGAGCGCGCTCGCTTTAATCAGCAAATAAAGGTTTTGCACCGCTTCATCATCGCCAAGTTGCTGCGCCATCGTCAACGCCGCTTGATAATAGCGCACAGCGTCGGGAAACTCGCCGAGTTCTTGCGCTTCGTTGCCGCTGAGCACGGTTTCTTTAAAATGGCGCTCGGCAAATGCGCTTTTCTCCGCCGCCGACATTCCCGGAAAGCCGCTCAACTCGAATCCGGCCCAATCCTGCGGATCGGGAAATTGTTCGCGCACGGCGTTTTGTGCCGCATGCAATGCCGCCAGCGCGGGCTGCTTCGCCAAGTTTTGATAAAACGTGTTAAAAAAAAGTTCTCGGATTTTCGGCGCCACCGGCCATTGCGCATAAATCAATGTCGGCGTTCCGGCATAAATCAAACTGCGTTGCAGCGCCACCAACTCATCGCCGGCCTGGCCCGGCACAAAAGGAAAATTCGTATTTTCCAACGCCACCAGGCTTGCGGAAAGATCAAATTCAAACAAACGATATAATGGAAAGACGGCGGTGTCAGTAGCTGCTGTCTGCAAGCGAAAGCCGGAATCCAGCGGCCGTTGGGCCTGCGCCGTGAAACGATTTTGCACATGTAGCAGCCCAGCCAGTTGCAATTTCTGTCGCACTTCGTCCGCGTGCCAATCCGCTGCGGGCAACGCTTGCATTTTGTATCCACCGGTATCCGCAACTTTTGCTGCAGCCTCATTCGCGTCAGTGTCTTGCAACACGAGCAGATTATTTTCATTCAAACTTTGGTGCAGCGCAGCAAAATTTAATGCCAGTAAACTTGGTATTTTGCCGACCGCAAAAAGATCGAGCACACGTTCGCCATCATATTCCAGGGCAGAGAACGGCAGATAATGCAAACAATCATCTGGCACGATCAGCAGGCGTTGGATCGAATCCAAATCGCGCACGCCACCGAGCAACAGCGCGGACAACTCACGGCCAAGCGTTTTCTCATCAGCACGACGCACCGACCAGCTTTCGCGCAGGCGCGCCACCAATGCTTGCAGACGTTGACGTGCGATCGGGACACGGGTTTGTTCCAGACGCTCGCGAGTGAGCAACCACACAATTAACTCGTTTTCAGCGACGAAATATTCGAGAATAGCGGTCTTCGAATCCAACGAATCTTGCAGGGCTTGCGTGGCAAGCGGCTGAATATTGAAAAAACTCGCGAACTCCGGATCTTCCGCCAACGCCCCTTGCACGATGCTGCGATACTCGCCCTCCGCCGCGGCCAATTCGTCGCGCGTGCGTTTGATTTCTTTCGGACGCGGCAGCGCTTCCGCTTCGAGACGGAGTAGCTCGCCGCGCAAACGGCCAAGCCGACGTTGCACATCGAGCGCCAACCCGCCCGCGCCGCCCCAATACAGACGCTGCCGTTCTTTTTTGGGCAAAATATAGCGCGTGGAAATGAGATGAATAAAACGATTACTGCGGTTGCGTTCAGCCAATTCGAGCGCGGCCCGCGGTTGCGCCTGGTCGGCCAACAGCGTTATCGCATTTTCATAAAGCGTGTTTTGCTCTGCCGTCTCCGCCAGCCGCTGTTCGCTGCCTTCCGGCTCCTCGGGCAAACCTTCGAGAATTTGAATCGCCTCGCGATACCAAGCGGATGCCGATTTTCCGGCGAAGGGATTTTGCGGCGGCACCTGCACGAAGCGGCAGAGTGTGCCCAGCGCATGTTTTACGCGCCAGGTCAAATCGCTAAAATTTCTGGCAATACAAATATCGTGGGCGGTTTGCAATTGTTCCAGTGCCAACGCATGATCGCGGGATAGTAAAAATAAACTGGCAAGATTGCGGCGCACGATAACTTCATCACGCGGCAACCGCTGGCTTTGCGCCACGGCCAGCGCGCTGTCGTAAGCGGCCTGGGCGCGTCCTAAATTTTGCAAGGCATGATACGACCGCTCAATATCACCGCCGAAGCCAGCCGGCGCCGAATCGGGTGGCGGCGAAAATAAGTTTTGCGCCGCGCGCAAATACAGATTGCCGAGTGTGTTTAGCACCGCGAGTTTCTGGCGCGGCGTCTGCAATCCGATCTGGGCAATATCGGATTGGCTGGCTTGCAAAAGCGAATCAACGATGTGGGCACGGCGCGCCTCGCCGGTCAGCAATGCGATGTTGCCCATATTGATCACATTAATGATTTTGCCCGCCGGCACTTGCAGCCGCGCGCACAAATTGTATGAGCGCGTAAAATAATCGTAGGCTTTAGTAAAATCGTGATAGCTGTACCACAACAGGCCGAGGTTGTTGAGCGCGCGCGCCTCGCCGGCCAGATTTTTTTTCTGCCGGAAGGCTTCGGCCTTTTGCTCAAACGTTGCGATGGCGTTGGCAAAATCTTTGGCCGCCACATAACTTTCCCCGATGATGCTGAACAATAACGCCTTTTCCTGCTCGTAAGTCAAACCGGCGGTGTTCGACTCGCCGAACGGGTCGATGGTCATCCAGAAAATCGGCAGCACGTCAAAGATTTTGATCGCGAGCCGCCCTTTTTTTTCTGCCGGAAAAGTGGATTTGCCGCGCTGCGCGAGCAATGTCGAGGAACGCTCGCTTTTCGTGATCGCTTCGTCACTTTCTTTGTTTTGCTGATGGTTGAGCGCCATATTGCGCCAAACCAGTGGCAAATTCTCGCGGCGGTTCTCGCGGCGGCTCACGGTATCGACTTTCGCAAATTGCTCGTTTGAAGTTTCGTAATCGCCTTTGCTTTGATACACCAGCGCCAGACGATTTAAATTGCGCAACTCGCCATCGACGTCGCGCAACTCGCGGCACAATTTGAGCGCCGTTTGCAAAAAAGGAATCGCCTCATCGTATCGCCGCGTCACCCACGCGCATTCGCCGATGCGTTCAAAAATCACCGCCTGTTGGCGCTGCGAAACAAAGGTGCTGTCATAACGCAACTTGTGTTGAAAATATTGCAGCGCGTATTCATAACCGTATTCGCCGAGATTGTAATAATTGTTCGCGAGATTCAGCGCGATATTGGCTTCCAATTGCGGATGATTATCCTCGTCGTTGAGCGCGATGGCGATAGTCAACACGTCGATGGCTTTTTCATACCAGCGTGCCGGCGGCTTCAACCCGCGAAACGTGATCGTGCGCAGCGTCCGGTCGATAAGGTCCGGCACGACCAGCGCCATGGTTTCCAAGAACCCCTTTTTACGCTCCCGCTCTTTTTGCTCTAATTTTTCAATGGCCTCATAATTAAAACCCAGGGTCAGATAAGCCGGGAGCAACTGATAATTAATTCGCAGCGCGCGCTCGATCAGCGCGGTAGAGTGACGCAACCATCCGAGATGGTTTTCTCCTTTATATGAATAGGCGAGACCGAGCGCATAAAGCGCCACGTCATTCGGCGCACTGGGCCCATTTGGCGATGGCGCAAAACGCGCAAACGCGGGATAAGTTTTTTCATATTCGGCGATCGCCTCATCAATATCGCCAAGCGCATACTTCGTTTCCAGGTAACCGCGCTGCGCCTCGACGTTTTGTGGATCGAACCGGCGCGCCTGCTGAAACAAAGCCAGCGCCAGCTCAAAATCGCGCTGGCGAACCAGCAGCCGGGCGCGCTGAATCAGCGCCACGGTCAATTCCGCGCGCGCTTCATGAACGGCATTTTTTTCTGCCGGGGTGGAATACGTTGCAAACATTTTCGCATAAACCTGCACCGCTGGCGGAAAATCATTTTCAAAAATATGTAAACGCATCAAGCCGCGCAAAGACTCGGCGCGCAACGTTTGCAAATACGCGTCGGGTTGGGTCTCCAACAAGGCGATTAAATCGCCATATTCAATTTTGGCTAACTTGATTTCTCCGTCGCGCCACAAACGTTCGGCAATGCGAAAACGCGCCGTATGCGCCACCGCCGGATACGCAGAATATTTCTGCGCGGCCCGTTGATAAACCGCCAGTGTGTCCGTGGTCAGCGCGCTGTGCAGCGTGGCGTCGAGCAAACGCCGAGTCGCCGTTGCTTGCCACGTTTCGTGTTCGCGATAATTGGTCACGATTTGTAAATACGCGGCTTCTCCAAGTTCAGTACGATTGTGCGTCATAAGAATATCGCCGGCACGCAGCAGCGCTTCGTAACAGACTTCTTGAAGATTGGGATATTGGTCCGGAATTTTTTGTAAATATCGCAGCGCCGTTTCCAGCTCGCCGGCATTTTGCAACGCCTTGCCAGTTTCGAGCGCTCCCCAAGCCTGCAACGCCGGCCAGGCGGTGCGTTGTTCACTGATCACAGCGAGTTGCTTGGCGTCGCGCGCCAGTTTGGCCAGCTCAATTTCGGCAAACGCTGCCGCTTCGAATTGGCCGGCGCCGGCTTTGGTCATTTGCGTCCAAATCGTTTCAGCCTGTAAAGTGTCGCCGAGCCTCAAATAACACCGTCCCATTTCCAATTCGGCGCGACTCACCCACAGGGTTGAATCGGGAAAATAAAAGCGCAATGCCGCAAACGCGAGCCGTGCGATTTCCGGATCGGCAACATGCTGCGCCGTCGCAAAACTTTCCTGTGCGGTTCGTTGCGGCGGAAATAAACCCGACTCCGGTATGCGCCAAACATCGAGGTTCCCGCGAGAGTTAATTGTTGCTTTTAAAAAAGAAAACGGCGCGGCATAATAAAAGGCGTGATCGTTTCCCCAAAATGGAAACAGCGCTTCGGAACGCGAAGGGGTGATTTGCAACTCGGCGCGATTTGAGAGCGAAATGATGCACAGATGCGCGTTACGCGACGCTTTGGGTAAACTGGAATCAATGTTGTGAGTCACCTCGAAACGCTGCACGAGAATTTTTTGGCCATCCGGCGACCACGAAGGAAAGCCGTTATCGCCGGCGAAGGTGATCTGCTCACGTTGGCGATCGGCGGTGGTGGAATCCGCATTGATGATAAAAATTTGCGGGCCGCGTAAGTTGGGCGATGAACTCGCAATCGCAAGTTGCTTGCCATCCGGCGACCAGGCCGGTTGGGTGCCACCCAATTTCGTGAGCGGATATTTCGCTTGCGTCTTGATTTCGTAAATCCAAATTTGCTCTGCACCGGCCGGTCCCAAACTAAATGCGATTTTTTTGCCGTCAGGAGAAAACGCCGGATACGCCTCACGCTGGAGATTGTGCCTGAGCAATTGGGTTTTACCCGCGGTGATCGTGCCCTCGCCGTGTTTCAACTCGAGCCAGTAGAGATCGCCCTCGGCATCATCGCGCCGCGAAATAAAAGCCAGCGCCTTGCCGTCCGGCGCCCACGTCGGGCCGTAATCATCGCTCGTGTGCGTCGTCAACGGCGTCGCGAGTCCCCCCGCCGCGGGCTTCACCCAAATATCATAATTCTTGTTCGCACGCGAAACATACGCCAGCCATTTCCCATCCGGCGACAGTGCCGGCATGAGATCCGCTTCGGGATGCGTCGTGATGGGAAAGGGTTCGGCGAAGGTGGATGGTGATGCGATGAAGTTTTGATTTTGCGAAGCAAACTGAGCAAAAAGTGCCGTGGAAAAATTGGGTTCCGGCGCGAGTGCAAACAACGCAACACTCAGGAAATTTTTTAATATGGATTGGGGACGCGTGTGTAGCATTCCGATTTCATCAAAAGATGTACGCAAGTCTATCGTAAAGATTCAAAGTCTAACGCGTGGTTTTGCGCGCGCCGCCGCCGATTTACTTTTTCACCCACGCGCCCTCCGGCAATTGCATCCATTCGCCGGTCTTGGCGCTGTCGCGATTCAATTTCGCAAATACTTTTTCCACCTCGGTCACTCCGGTCGCTTGCGCGGTGGAATTAATTTCCATGATGCGTTGCATGATGATCTGGCGGTCGCGATTTTCCTCGGCGACGATGTCTTCGACGAGTTTGCGATAGTTGGCATCGGCTTGCAAGCGCGGCAAGGGACGAAGCTCTAACAAGCCGCGCGCATTCTCGCCGACGGCGCCCTCGCGTTTAAACTCATCCACATCGTCTTTGTTGAACTCACGGTTTTGAATCGCGGTGAGCACGGCGCGTTTCTCGGCGGAGAGTGTGATTTGGCTATCCGGATTGGCGGCGCGCACCGAGGCCACCATCCACACGTCTTCGCGCACTTGATTGTAGGTGCCGAGAATCTGATTTTCCAGCGCGGTTTTCTCGCCGGTAAATTTCATTTCCGGCGCATGAATCGTGCAGGTGGTGAGGCTTAAAATAAAACAAAAAGAAATAACGGCAAACACAATATGGTTTTTCATTGTACACCTTATAAAAGTTTTTAGTCCCACCTAAAAAATTAGCATTTTTGTTTGTGATAGTCAAGATTAAACCTCCCGTGACTCAGTCTTGACTTTTCAACCGGATTTGGCTATCTTGGGTCAATTCCAGCAGGTGACAACTTTTACTTCATGCAGGTGGCTTACACTTATGAATTCAAGCAACCAAGTCGAAAACCTTCTGATCGACGGCAAGCGCGTGCCGGCGCTGGCGGGCAAAACGACGACACTGATCAATCCCGCGACGAGTGAACCGCTCGCCGTGGTTGCCGAGGCCGGCGCGGAAGATGTTGAGGCTGCAGTGCAAAGCGCGCATCGCGCCTTTCACGAAAACTCGTGGCGAAAACTCAATAGCCGTGAGCGCACGCGCATGTTGTTGCGGCTCGCGACCTTGCTGCGTGAGCACACGGAAGAACTCGGACGCTTGGAAAGCCGGAACGTCGGCAAGCCGATTAACGAGGCGCGCGATGAAGTTGGAACGGCGGCCAACTGTTTCGAATATTATGCCGGTGCGATTAATAAAGTCGGCGGTAACACGATTCCAGTGGCGGCGCCCGGCGTAAGCTTGACGTTTCGCGAACCGCTTGGCGTGTGCGGTTTGATCCTGCCGTGGAATTATCCGCTCGTCATCGCCGCGTGGAAAATTGCGCCGGCGCTGGCCATGGGCAATACGGTGGTCGTGAAACCCGCGGAGCAAACCCCGCTCACGACATTGCGCTTGGCGGAACTCGCGCTGGAAGCCGGAATTCCGGCCGGTGTTTTCAATGTCGTGCCCGGCGAAGGCGTTCCCGCGGGCGAGGCCTTGGTGCGGCATCCACTCGTGCGCAAAATTTCTTTCACCGGTTCGACGGAAATCGGCAAGCACGTGATGCGGCTCGCGGCCGATGGCCTCAAACGTGTGACGCTGGAACTCGGCGGCAAATCCGCTAACCTGGTATTTGCCGATGCCAATTTCGAGCGCGCAGTGGCTTCGGCCGCCTCGAGCCTTTTAGGTAATACCGGCCAGGATTGTTGCGCGCGCAGCCGCTTGCTCGTCGAGCATTCAATTTATGATAAATTCGTGGCGGGGTTGATCGAGATTTTTCAAAAAGTGCAAGTGGGTGATCCGCTCGATGAAAAAACCGAAATGGGCCCGCTGATTTCATTGAGTCATCGCGAGCGCGTTTGCGGCTATATTGAAAGCGGCCGCAGCGAAGGCGCCACGCTGTTGTGCGGCGGCAACGCGCCGGAGACGGGCATGCTCGCGCGCGGCGCGTTTCTTAATCCGACGCTGTTTGCGGATGTTCGCCCGAACATGAAAATTGCGCAGGAAGAAATTTTTGGCCCCGTGCTGGCGGTGATTCCATTTGACACGGAAGCCGAGGCTGTCACCATTGCCAATAACAGTCTCTATGGTTTATCCGGCTCGATTTGGACACGGGATATCGAACGGGCGTTACGCGTCGCGCGCGCCGTGGAAACCGGCGTACTTTCGATCAATTCCGGCAGCAGCGTGCATCTCGAAGCCCCATTCGGCGGCGTCAAACACAGCGGCGTCGGCCGCGAGTTGGGCTTGGCGGCG
>CAYZFF010000157.1:6920-9308 GCA_964477305.1 uncultured Cytophagia bacterium | reverse complement strand
GTGTGGCGGTATTCCCAAACCAGCGCAGCAGTTTTAGCCTGCTCATCGAGCTTATATTCGACGGCGCGGCTCTCTGGCGGCGAGTGCAAATTGCCGTTGTCGAAAAGAATGAGGTTGCCATTCGGCAAACGGCGAATCCCGTGTTGATGAGAAAAACCATTCAACGGGTCATTCACAAACGTAAACTGACTCTTCTTGCCGCCCAGTCGCCAGATGATTTCTCCAGTACGCGAATTAATTTTCGTAATCTCATCACTGTTGCGGAATGAAACGAGAAGATTTCCGTCGGCGTCAATGTCGATGGCATTGCCGTGCCACGGATTGATATTCGCCGCGGTCAAAGCAACATCCGGCGCCGCATCGCTGACGTTAAAATAATCAAACGGATTCCACAACAATGGCGACGCATTGTCGCGATAATATTCGATGACCGTGCCTCGGACGTTGGCGTTTGGCGCGCCGCCGACGGCAGTAAAGTCCATTGGGCGAAATTGAATGCCAAACAGACAATAGCCGCCGTTGACCAGCCGCAATTCGTGCGGGCCAGTATCCATCCCGTTGCTGGCGCGATATTCGCGGGTGATATTTCCCAACTTGTCAAATTCATAAAAATGCGGCGACGCACCGGGAAGTGAAGCATAAGCGGTAAAATTTCCATTCGCCTGTTTTTGAAAATCAACGACGCCGCTGTCAAATCCTCGGTACCAGACAATTTTGCCGTCGTTATCGACTATCGTCGCATAAAATTGGGTCGGGGTTTCGGAAGAAGCAAAACCCAACATGACGAAGCCCGGCGCGGGGGATTGGCGGCTCACGACCGAAACCCGGGGCAAATCGTCCGGTAATTTTGACGTGCTGAAAGAAAATGGTTTGCCAGTGGTTGTATCGCCGCTAACTGAAACGGCGACGACTCGCATCGCATACGAACGACTCGCCTCCAATCCGAGAACCGGAATGCGTGTGGAATCGCCATTCACCGGCACGAACGGCGTCTGTTGTTTGAACAGTGAATCAAGGCCATACTCGACAGCCAACTCGGCGGCATTGATCGAACGCGCCGTGACAATCGCGCTCAGCACATTGTGCGTGTTGCTGTTTACATTGGCATATAATATCGTTGGGAGAATGGCCGGCGTTTGAGGGTCAACAAAATTGTGATTGCAAGCGGCGAAGATGATGGCACTCGTGAAGAGTGCCGCTCGTAATGTTTTAAATCGCGCGGCGCGTGAAAAAACTTCTCTTCTGAACATGGGTCAAAGTCCTTTTGGTAAGTGAACAAATCCTATTTGTTTGCTAACGCATTTTGCTCAAAGAAATTCTCGCCGAGGGTAAGATCAAATACGGTTTTGCTCCATCGCTCTCGCCGCCATTTTCCCACAAGCTTGTACGACATAGAGCAACGAAGCAAAGCGCGCATCATTAGTGTGTCCCTGTCGATAACGGGAATAAATTTGCTGCACAATCACGGCAATTTTGAACAAGCCGAAGACATAATAGAAAACGAGGTTGGAAATTTCTCTTCCACTCTTCTCGGCATATCGCCTTGCGAGCTGTTCACGATTCAAATTGCCGGGCAAATGCGTCAAGCCAAACATTTTCATTTCCGGCGGATCATCCGGCTCGACCCAGTAACCCAGCGTCGTTCCCAAATCCATCAGCGGATCGCCGATGGTTGCCATTTCCCAATCCAGCACGGCGATGATTTGGGAAAGATTGTTGGGAGCGAGCACAAGATTGTCATATTTGTAATCGTTGTGAATGAGCGTCGCGTCTGATTCCGGCGGCAGATTGGCGTTGAGCCATGCGATGACGCGCTCGATTTCTGGAAGCTCATCTGTAAGCGCATTTTGATAGCGCTGCGTCCAGCCGCTAATCTGGCGCCCGACGTAGCCTTCGGGTTTGGCGAGATCGCGCAAGCCGGCTTGGGCATAATTGATTTGATGAATCTCGGCGAGGTTGTCGATGCACGCTTCGGATAAACGGCGCATCAATTCCGGCGATAAATTTATTCCAGCCGGCGGCTGCGCGCGAAAGATGACGCCTTTGACGCGCTCCATCACATAAAACGGCGCGCCGATGATGGACTCGTCATCGCAATAGTGCAACGGTCGCGGCACTTTGGGATACGTTTGAATCAGGCCAGAAAGTACGCGATATTCGCGCATCATGTCGTGCGCGGTTTTGATTTTCGCCCCAATCGGCGGGCGGCGCAGGACGAATTCGCATTCGCCGAATTGCAGGCAATAAGTGAGATTCGAGTAGCCGCTGGGAAATTGTTGAATTTGCAGCGTCCCGCGCAAGTCGGGGATTTGCTGTTTGAGATATGATTCGAGTTGGGCAGTATTTAGCTCTTCACCGCTCCGGAGGTTTTGAGGTTGATCTATCATT
>CAYZFF010000157.1:0-6820 GCA_964477305.1 uncultured Cytophagia bacterium | reverse complement strand
CCAAAACCGGAATTTGCGCCAATTGGCCGAGCTTGAGTGACAGAAACTCGACAACATTCGCGAGCACTCCTTCGCCGCTGCCCCGGAGCTTGATGACATATTTATGGCCGTCACTCCCGCCAACGATAAGGGGCAACGAAGAGCCCGTGCGGATTTCTTCATAAAACTCGACGGCTTTGATCATCGAAAAATTTCCGGAAACGAATCGCGAATGCCGTTGATGACAAACTGAATTGACATGACGGCGAGAATAAGGCCGAGCAGGCGCGTCATAATATTGATGCCGGTTTCGCCGATTCGCATCAAAAAGGTGCCGGCGTAACGATAGGTGATGTACGAAATCAAACCGGAAACGAGGATCGCGAGAATAAGAATACCGGTTTCGAGCGTGCTGGTGGCTTGCGTTTGTAGCGTCATCACGGTGGCAATCGCACCCGGGCCGCTAATCAACGGAATGGCGAGCGGTACGATGGCGATATCGTCTTTCGTTTGCGCTTCCACCTCCTCGCCGGGCGTGATGCGCGTCCGGGATTTTTCCGCGGAGAGCATGTGCGAGGCAATGCCGAAGAGAATCAAACCGCCAGCAATGCGAAACGCGCCGATGGTGATACTGAAAATCTTCAAAATCAGGCTGCCGACCAAAGTAAAAAGAATGAGAATCGCCACCGCAGCAATACAAGCGCGACGGATGATCGAGTTCCGTTCTGGCGCCGAATAGTGCTTGAGCAGACTGGCGAAAATCGGCGTGTTGCCAAGCGGATCGGTGATGACCAGAACAGCGACAAAAGCATTCAAAGCAAAGGTCAGCATTTTGACTGTTAGACTCGATTAAAAACCCGGGTGGCCCCAAACCGCAATGCAATGAATTTATCCATTTACGCTACCCGCACCACCACCAGTGTTAAATCATCATGCGGCTTGATACCGCCGGAAAACCTTTCCACTTCGTTGAGCAAATTCTTAACCACTTGCACCGCTGGCGTGTTTCGTGGTAAATGTTGGAGGCTCGCTTCGATGCGCGTCAACTCAAACTGCTCTTGTTGGGCGTTCATGGCTTCCGGCAAGCCGTCGGTATAGAAAGCAATCAAGTCGCCGCTTTGCAGTTGAATCGTCTTGCCGCGATGCGAAACCTTGCGCTGCACGCCAAGCGGCAATCGTATGCCGTCCACTTTGAGGTATCGAATCTCCCCATCCCGGAGGAGCAATGGCTCTGTCATTCCGGCGTTGGCAAAAGCCAGCGTGCGTTTTTTCGTGTCAAGCACCGCGAGCGCCATAGCCGTAAAAGTGCTTCTCTCGGTCTTGCGGTAAAGTGCGGCGTTGATCTTTTGTAAAATAATGCTCGGCGACTGGCTGTAGCCGGCTTCGCTGTTTACCATGCCACTGGTCATTACCGCAGTCAGCGCGCCTTTCATCGCCTTGTCGCTGACGTCGACGACCGCGATGCCGAATTTGGTTTTCTCTTCATTTAACCAAAAGTAGTCGAAGAAATCGCCGCCCACCGCTTCGGCGGGTTTACAGATGCCGGAGATATCAAAACCCTCCACGACCGGATCGCTCGCCGGCATAAGGCCCATTTGCATGTCATGTGCGGCTTTCAGTTCGCTGGCGATGCGGGCTTGTTTCAAATCATCGTGCAGCTTGTGGCGATAGATGCCATACCCCAAAAATGCCAGCATGATGGTCGAAAGCGAAACGAACCACCACGTTTTCCAAAATGGTGGTGAGACGATAATTTGCACGGCAATGCCCTGCTCGTTCCAAACGCCATCGCTGTTCGCGCCCTTCACGCGAAAGGTGTATTTGCCGCCGTCGAGGTTGGTGTAACTGGCGTAGCGCCGCGTGCCGCAGTAAATCCAATCCTCGTCAAATCCCTCCAATTTATACGCATATTGATTTTTCACTGGATTGGTATAATCCAGCGCCGCGAAAGCGAACGAAAAAAAATTATCGCGGTGGGACAATTTGAGACGGGTGATATCGGTGATCGCCGTGTCCAGTTTCGCCAGCCGGTCAAATTTTTTGAATGCCGTCAACACAATGGGCGGCGAATGCGGGTTGTCATCGATATGCGCCGGATGAAAACGATTGAAGCCCGCGATGCCGCCAAAAAACATTTCACCGTCTTTATTTTTAAAAAAAGCGCCTTGATTGAACTCATTGCTTTGCAGGCCGTCATCGACATCATAGTTGCGAAAAGCCTTCGCGCGCCGATCGAACCCTTCGTCGCGGCTCAGGGCAAGCCGCGAAAGGCCGTTGTTGGTGCTCAACCACAGGTTTCCAGTTGCATCACCAAGAATCCCATAAATCACGCCATTCGGCAGGCCGTCTTTTTCAGTGAAATGCGTGAACTCACCGGTGCGCTGGTTAAATTGATCAAGTCCTCCGCCCCACGTTCCGATCCAGAGAGTGTTGCTGTCGTGATGATCGGCATAAATGGCAAAAACGCGGTTGTTGCCCAAGCTTTTCGGATTGGATTGATCGTGTTGATAGCGGATAAAGCGGTCCCCGACACGATCATATTTATTCAGGCCGTTTTCCGTGCCGATCCAAAGCTCATGCGCCGGGTCTGTAAAAATCGCATAAATGTTGTTATTGCTCAAGCTGTGAGGATTTGCCGAATCATGCTGGTAACGCGCAAATCGCCCGGTCGCGCGATCAAAGCGATCGAGGCCACCAGCGCCGGTTCCAATCCACAGCGTGCCGGTGTGATCTTCATGAATGACGCTGACGCCTTTGGAACTCAAACTGTGCGGATCAGCGGGGTTGTTCCGATAATGAATGAATCGTTTGCCCGTCCGGTCGAAGCGATCCAACCCTTCGCCGGTTCCAATCCACAGCGTTCCCGTGTGATCTTCATAAACGGCTGCCACGCCATCGTTGCTCAAGCTCGACGCATTATTCGGATCATGTTGATAGCGCAGAAATTTTTGCTGTTGCGCCTCGTACTGAAAAAGTCCGCCGCCGCCGGTTCCCACCCACAACACGCCGGAACGATCCTGGTGAATCGACATGACCATGTTGTGGCCCAAACTGTGCGGTTTGCTCGGCTCATGCTTGAAATGCGCAAACTTTTCTTTAGCCTCGCTAAATTTGTTGACGCCGCCGCCGTAGGTGCCGGCCCACAACGTGCCGGACCGGTCTTCGTAAACTGACCAAACGTCGTTATTGCTCAAGCTGTTCGGATTGGCTGGATCGTTCTGATGATGGATGAAGCGCTCGGTAGTTGTATCAAATTCATCAAGCCCGCCGCTCGTGCCAATCCACAACGTGCCGCGCAAAGGATCTTCGCAAATAGGTCGGGCGGTGTTGTGGTTCAAACTATTGCTGTCCTTCTCGTCGTGCAGGTAACGTTTGAAAAGCCCGCTCGCGCGATCAAATTTATTCAGCCCACCGCCAAACGTCGTGAGCCAGAGATTGCCGCGGCGATCTTCGTGAATCGCCCAAATGAGATTATGGCTCAAACTGTTCGGGTTAGTGGGATCGTATTTATAATGTGTGAACTGTGCCGCTGGTTGGGCCTGCCCATCGTTTTTCCTCAGGATCAATTTGTTCAATCCGCCGGCAGTCCCAAGCCAAATCACCCCGGTACTGTCGATATGAATGGCGCGAACCTGATTGTTGCACAAACTGTTGGCATTGGCTGCGTCGCGTTGATAAGAATAGAATCGTTCGGTTTTGTGATCAAGCCAATTCAGCCCGCCTCCCGTCGTTCCAATCCAAAGTCCAGCGCCGGGATTCGCGCGATCCTCACAGAGCGCCGCAATGTTGTTGTGACTCAAGCTATGCGGATTCGCCGGATCATACCGATACCGCGTGAAGCGTTCGGTCATTCGATCAAAACGATTCAGGCCGTCGCGCGTGCCGATCCACAGCATTCCGAAGCGATCTTCGTAAAGCACCGTGATATTGTTATCGGAAAGCGAGTTGGCGTCTTGCGGATCGTGTTTGTAAACCGTGAACCCATAGCCGTCATATTTATTCAACCCGTCCATCGTGCCGAACCACATAAAACCTTTGCGATCTTGCAGGATGCAGGTGACCACGCTCTGCGACAGGCCCTGTTCGAGGGAGATGCGCTCAAATTCAAGCGCGTGCGGCTGGGCGAGACCAATAACTGGCAGATTGAGGCAAATAACAAGCAGCGCACCACCAATGGCGCGCAAACCCCGATTTGTTTGAGGAAAAAAGCTTGGTCGCATGTTCAGAAAATGAATTTTGTCAACTCAACGAAGATACTAAATTTTCTTGCAACAATCAATTTTTGTCTGCAGTTGACATTTTCAGCCAACTTTCACCTTCATCACCACAAACGTTACGTCATCTTCCTGAGGATGGCCGTTGGCCCACTTCTCCCCTGCCCGGTTGAGATGCGCGATGATTTCCGCCGGCGGTTGATCGGCGACTTCGGCGAATAAATTTTTGGCGGCGGGGTAATCGAGAATCTCGCCTTCGTGATTGAACATCTCCGGCAGGCCGTCGCTCATCAGCACGATCACATCGCCGGCAGTGAGTTCGAGTTCTTCTTGTTGATACGGAAAGCTGTTGAAACTGCCCAGCGGCATCGCCTTCAAATTGATTTCTTCAACTTCGCGCGAGGCGGCGCGATAAATCAATGTCGGCGGCATACCGGCGGCAGCGACTTTGACTTTGCCGTCTTTGAATTTGATTAACGTCATCGCCATGTACAAGCGGCCGAGATTCATGCCCTTGATGGCATGAGTAAACTTCTTAAAAATTTGCGGGCCATCAGTTTCATGCCCCAAAACTTGAAAGAGGCTTTTCGCCGCGGCGACAACAGTGCCCGCTTTCATGCCGTGGCCGGTGGCATCGCCAATCGCAATGGTGAGCGTCCCGTCGTCGTGGAGATGAAAATCATAATAGTCACCGCCAACCTCCGCGGCGGTTTTCATATACACGGCGATCTCAAGATTCGGGAGTTGCGGGATTTTTTTCGGCAACATCGAAAGCTGCAATTGGCGCGCTTCTTCCAGTTCTTTGGTTTTGCGCGCGTTTTCGGCTTCCAATAACTTTCGCTGCGTTTCCAACTCCTGCTTTTGCCGCTCCTGCTCCAGCGTTTTCGCAGAAAGTTCCTGCACTTCAAGCAACTTCTTTTCGAGCGCCTGGTTGGTCTGCGCAAAAGTGCGGGAAAGATAAAGTGACATGGAGGCGAGCAGGCAAAAAAATCCCGCCATAATCCATAAACCGCCGCTCGCCAATTTTATGAACCCGAGATTGCTGAACATGATCAACGCGGCGACCGCTAAAAAAATGCCAAAGCCGGTGCCGATAATCCACGCGCTTTCTTGCTTTTGGCGAATGGCGGCGGCGATGACGCGCAGCATTTCGAGCAGGCTGAGCAACACAAAAATCCACAGCAGGGTATGATCGCGAAAGGAATGCTGCCAGAACCACAGGGCGAATCCCAGCGCGCCGATTAAAAACAGCCAAAACTGTTTTGGCATCGTCGCATAAAAAAGCGCATACGCAAAACGAACGCCAGCCGTGATGGTGAGCAGGCCCAAGACATCTTGCCAGCGATTCGCCAGCAAAACAAAATGGGGATCGGTGGTAAACACATTCTGCGCGCCGCAAAAATACAACAACGCAAAACCGGAGGCGAAGATGGCAAAATATGCATTGGCGTGCAGGCGCGGGTAAAACAGAAACAAGGCCAGATGCAGCAAGGCAAAAGTTAGCGGCACACTGGCGACCAGAATTTGTTGCACCGTGGCTTGCCGCACTTCGGCAGTTCGCGCGGCAATGGCGTCGTCCATTGTTCCCAGACTGATGCCGAACCCCATCCAGGTGCCTTGTTCTGAAAAATGTCGCGTTGAAAAATTGGAGTAACGCACGGCCAGACAAACATGATTTTGCTCGAAAACCAGCGTTTGCGGATTGCGCTCCCAATAAACTTGCTCCTCATTTTCTGAAGCGCCAATCTTGCCAAAACGGCGCCAGAGTTTGCCGTCGAGATAAATTTCTGCCGCGCCGCGTTGATTGAGCATAAAAGCCAGCGGTTTATTGACCAGAACTGAATCAAGCGTCAGATGCAGGCGAAACCAACCACACCCGGGCCAGCCGGACTTCGGAAGGTTTTGTGGAGGAAGCCAGCTTGTCGTGATTTCCCACGCATGATCATCGTAAAGAGGATTTGCCCATGCCGAATCGTCACCCGCATGATACTTTGCATGGTCGCCCAGCCAGATTTGTTTATATTTGTTCAGCGTATCGGCGCGGAGAAAATATTTACCCTCGGTTTGTGCCCACAGGTTGACACCGATAGAAAAAAAGAATATAAAAAATATAAGGAAAAAATGCGAAACGATCTTCGTCGCCAAAACACTCCGCCTTTCGAAAGAGATTGCATGGTAAAATATAGCCGCGAAATCACAAACTCAAGTCATTTCTTTATTGACAATGCAAATTGCACTTGATACATTGTCTACGATTTAAACCGGAGAATATTTATGTTTAAAATCGACCACCTCGATCATGTCGCATTGGCGGTGAAAGATCTCAAACGTTCCGTGCAATGGTATCAGGAAGTGCTCGGGCTCGAAAGGCGCTATCAGGAAGCGTGGGGCGAGGTTCCGACCATGCTGGGCGCCGGCAATACCTGTATCGCTCTCTTTCCCACCGCCACGTCGCAGCCGGCTCCGGCGCCATCCGACAACACGATTGCGATGCGGCATCTGGCGTTTCGCGTCAACCGCAAAAACTTTGAGCAGGCGCAAAAGGAACTCCAGAATCGGGTCATTGCCTTTGCGTTTGAAGATCACGAGATCGCGCAGTCGATTTATTTCAGCGACCCGGATGGGCA
>CAYZFF010000156.1:0-9324 GCA_964477305.1 uncultured Cytophagia bacterium | reverse complement strand
CGCATAAAAAAGTATAGACTTTCAGCAAAATTTTTATACCTTTCAGAAATGCTGTTCCCAAAATCGAATGCCATGATGTTCAACCTTTAACCGAAGGAACACCACCATGACGCTTGCCCTGCTGCTCGCCATTTTATTCTTCGCCAATCCGTCCACGAACAACGAAAAATATTGGCCGCAATGGCGCGGGCCGGCGGCCACCGGCGTGGCGCCACTGGCGAAGCCGCCGGTGCAATGGAGTGAAGAAAAAAATATCCGCTGGAAAATCGAGATTCCCGGCAAGGGCAATTCGTCGCCGATTGTGTGGGGCGACCGCATTTACCTCACCACGGCGATTGCAACGGATAAAACCGTGGCACCGCCGGCAACACCGGAACCCGGCGGTCGCCGCGGCGTGATGCCCACCAACGTGCAAAAGTTCGTGCTGCTCGCGCTCTCGCGGCAAGATGGAAAAATAATTTGGCAACAAACGGCCATTGAAGCGCTGCCGCACGAAGGCACACATCCCGACGGCACGTGGGCGTCGAATTCGCCGATCACCGACGGCGAGCATATTTTTGCGGACTTCGGCTCGCGCGGCATTTATTGTTACGACCTGAGCGGCAAGCTGCAATGGAAAAAAGATCTCGGCGATATGACCACCCGCAATGGGTTTGGCGAAGGCAGCTCGCCGGCGCTGCACGGCAACACGCTGGTGGTGAATTGGGACAATGAAAACGGCTCATTTTTTGTCGCGCTGGATAAACGCAACGGCAAGGAGTTGTGGCGCGTGAACCGCGAGGAGCCCACCACGTGGGCCACGCCGTTGATCGTGCTGCATGAAGGCAAACCGCAGGTCATTGCCAACGCCACCAATCGCGTGCGCAGTTACGATCTGGCCAACGGCAATTTGATTTGGGAAAATGCCGGCACGACGTTGAACGCGATCCCCTCGCCGGTGGCCGCGGAAGGCATGGTGTATGTCACCGCGGGTTTTCGCGGCAGCGCGTTGTATGCGATTCGGCTGGCGGAAGCGAAAGGCGATCTCAGCAACTCGGCGGCGGTGGTGTGGAAACACGATCAAGACACGCCGTACGTGCCCTCGCCGCTGCTTTATGACGGCAAGCTGTATTTTCTCAAAGTGAACACCGGCATTCTCTCGTGCTTCAATGCCAAAACCGGCGAGCCGCATTACAGCCGCCAGCGTCTTGAAAGCATTGCGAATATTTATGCTTCACCGGTCGGCGCGGCGGATCGCGTTTATCTCGTCGGCAGAGACGGCACGACGATGGTGATTAAAAATAGCGCCAGCTTCGAAGTGTTGGCGACGAACAAGCTGGACGACGGCATCGACGCCTCGCCGGCGCTGGTGGATAACGAAATTTATTTGCGCGGCAAGAAATTTTTGTATTGTATTGCGGAAGCGCGGTAAATCAAACGGGTATCTGCGATTTCGGAACGAATTGAAGCGTGGAGCAATGTGGATTCGTGTTTTCAGCCGTATTGGCATGTGGTGGCTGGCGGCGCCGGCTTTGGCATTTCCGCAAGCGCCCGAAGATTCAAAACTCGTGCAGCGGGAAGATTCGCTGCAAACGGTTCTGCCGCGTTTTTTGGCGTTGAATGAAAATATTGCCACGGGCGCGCAACCAGCCGCCGCCGCTTTTGCCAAACTCGCGAATCGCGGATTTCGTGCCGTGTTGAGTTTGCGCACCGACACCGAAGGGGTTGATCTGAAGAAGGATCGCGAATTGACTGAAGCCGCCGGTATGCGCTACCTCCAAATTCCGGTGATCACTGCCGCGCCCGCTCCGGAGCGGATTGAGGAATTTCTCAAGACCGTTGCCGACCAGAAAAATTATCCTCTATTGATTTATTGCGGCAGTGCCAATCGCGTCGGCGCGCTG
Source organism: uncultured Cytophagia bacterium (assembly GCA_964477305.1). GTDB lineage: Bacteria > Zhuqueibacterota > Zhuqueibacteria > Zhuqueibacterales > Zhuqueibacteraceae > Zhuqueibacter. The sequence goes on along the minus strand of CAYZFF010000156.1, from coordinate 7,441 downwards.
TGGATGATCTATCGCGTCGTCGCCAATGGCTGGGCCGAAGAAAAGGCGTTGGCCGAGGCTGTTAAAATCGGCTTGACGCGGCCGGAATTGAAAAGTTTTGTGCAATCGTATCTCACGCGGCACGCCCAAAATAATTTGCCACCGCCCGCCTCGCCGCGATAATTTAATGGGGGCTTGAAAAGTTTTCGGTTTTAAACAAAAATCCCCGGCTGCATCGGCACAGCCGGGGATTTGATTTACCATTGACGTTTTTCGGCGAATGCCTTCTTAGAATTTTACGCCGTCCTGCCGCTCATCGACGGTTTATACATCGCGCCGGCAATCGCGCCCTGTATCGCGCCGAGAATCAAAGCGCCGACCACCCAGAGCCATGACAACGCGTACGGAAACCCGTTGATGAACATGTGATTGTACATGGCCGACGGCATGCTGAGAAACAATTGCGCCAGCACGCCGAACTGCACGCCGCCCTTGACGCCGCCGCCAAAGCTGCCCATGACCCGCGTCCACAGATAAACCAGCAAGCTCGATTGGATCAATTCGCCAACCAGGAGCCAGACATTGAATTCCTGGCTCTGCACAAAGGTTGCCGCATTGGTTTGATAATAGCTTGGCCCCAAAAACATGCCGTGGAAGAGTAAGTCCCAAACAAAAGTCGCGACGAAGACGGCGCCCGTGGCGATCGTGCATTTTTTAATATCCATTTTTCCTCCTTTTCCCGATCAGGCGGGATGGTTTGTTAAAACATTAGAGTGAATTGTACGGCTTATTTTCAACCATGCTCCGGATCAGTGCGAGTAAAAGTCGTTGGCGGGCGGTTCAATTTTGTCGTCATAAAAAATAAAATCCTGCCGCCAATGTCAAGGAAAATTTTAAATTACAACGTTGCGCAAAATCTGCGGTCTATTTTGCAAATGGCAAGCATGCATAATTTTGGCGCGCGCGTGAGCGTGTTGATCGGGGTGAGCTGGCTCTTGAGTTGCGGCTCGCCGCCGGCCACGGCGCCGGAATCATTCCCGGCTCCGGCGTCCCTCAACGACGGTTTGCAAACCGCGCGGCCGCGCGAGGTCGCGCTCGATGAAGATATTTTGGCCGCGCTGGTCAAGCGCGTGCGCACCAACGCCATTCGCAGCCAGCACAGCCTGCTCATCCTGCGGCATGATCGTTTGGTGCTGGAAGAATATTTTAACGGCTCCAGCCGCAATGACGTACACACCTTGCAATCCGTCACCAAAAGCGTCACCTCGCTGTTGATCGGCGCGGCGATTCAGCGGCACAACATAAGCGGCGTCGAGGAGTCGATCGTGAATTTTTTTTCGGAGTATATGAGCCTGCAGAATGTCGATGACCGGAAGAACAGTATGACGCTGCGGCATCTGCTCACCATGCAAACCGGCTTGGAGTGGAATGAAGAACCGTATGCCGGTTCGAATTTGGAGATATTGAATAATTCTTGCGGCGATTGGGTGGCCTATGTGCTCAACCGGCCCATGCGCGAAACGCCGGGCACGCGCTGGCAATACAACAGCGGCGGCGTCATCGCGCTTTCGGGCATGTTGCGCTACGCCACGCAAATGTTTGCCGATGAATTCGCGCGACGCGTTCTTTTTGAGCCGCTCGGCATTCAAAACGAACGCTGGTTTCGGGCGCCCTGTGACCGCCTGCCGCACACCGGCGGCGGACTTTCATTGCAAGCGCGTGATATGGCGAAGCTCGGCCTGCTGGTGTTGCGCCGCGGCCGGTGGAATGATCAGCAAATTATTTCCGAGTCGTGGCTCGCGGAATCTACCCAGCGCGCGGCGACGCCGGGCTATTGGTACAGCCATCCGGTTTATTATGGCTATTTGTGGTGGCTGTTGCCGCTCAGCGGTCGCGCCGGTCCGGTGGACGCCGACGGCGATATTATCACCGCTGCCGGCGCCGGCGGGCAGTGGATTTTTGTCGTGCCGAAACACGATCTCGTCATCACCGTTACCGCCAACGCCTTCAACGGCGGCGATTGGCTGCAGCCCGTGGATTTTTTATATGCGGATATTTTGCGGGCGGTGCTAAACTAATGGAGTTGTCCCCAACACGTTCAAGCTGAAGCCAAGAGCAGCGCAACGCGAAAAAGCAAGCATCAGGCAGTCGACACCGGAGAAGATCATGTTGAGTAAAATTTTTTCACCCAGACGAACCACAATTCATTCACGCCCGGTGCTCGCGTTCATCCTGCTGTTCGCCTGCGCCAAACAACCGACGCCCTCCGGCGCCGGGCAGACCAAGAACTCCGAACATTTCAATTTTTATTTCACCGCGAATGACCAAAAGAACCAGACGCAGATCGTACAGCATTTGGAAACCAACTACGAACGCGTCAAAGCCGATCTCCGCGTGACGAGCTTGCCGAAAATCAATGTGCATTTTTATGCAACCTTCAACGCGTTTCGCGCGGCGATTGGAATGCCGAATGCGCCATCGTGGGTGGTTGGCATCGCGACGAGTGCCACCGAGTTGCACCTCATGTCACCGAGCAGTCCGGAGCTGAATCGGGCCTTCGATGAAATGCTGGCCATCGCCGTGCATGAATTTACGCATTGTGTGACGCTGAATATAGAGCCGCGAATCGCCAACAATCCGCGCTGGTTGTGGGAAGGCGTCGCACTGTTTGAAGCTGGCCAATTTGTGAATCCCCGTCGACTTGCTTACATGATAGAAGGACATCCGCCGACGTTAGCCGAATTAAACGCCAATTGGCAAACGAATTCGCAAGTGTATGATCTCGGTTATTTGTTGGTCGAATACATCGTGGGAAAATGGGGCCGTCAACAAGTGGTCGACCTGATCAAATCACTCGGGGATGTCGCTTCGGTGTTGGGCATCAACGCGAGTGAGTTTGAAGCGGGGTGGTATGAATTCGTCAAGACCAAATATTTGTAAGCCTCTTTTGGTTAGGGCTATCTGAATTACTAAAAAATTGAACCACAATCTTTATGGTTTGTAAATTATCGAGAGTCCGCATAACCCGAATAGGTCAAGCACCATTTTTGAACGATACTTCCACTCCTCTTGTCTATCCTGTGATTATCAATCAAAAATAACAGCGTTGAAAAGCAGCACCTGATTTTTTAAAGGCTGCTGGAATCCGGAGAAGAGGAGGAAAGTTTTGAAAAATAAAGTTATTTACAAAAATCTGACATCCCTGTTGAGCGTTTGGCTTATGAGTGGGGCCTGCACCCAACCGCAGCACACCTCATCATCGACAAACACCATGTTTCGCGGCGACGCGCAACACAGTGGTGTTTACGCGACAAAAGCCGTCCAGCAATTCAACAAAATAAAATGGGCGCACAAAACCAACGGGCCGGTGCGCTCTTCGCCGGCGGTAACGAACGACGCGGTGTATTTTGGCAGCGGCGATGGTCATTTGTATGCCATCGATCTTCAAAGCGGACAGGAGAAATGGCGCTACCAAACCGCCGGTGCGGTGCATTCGTCGCCGGCTGTGGTGAATGGCGTGGTTTACTTTACCAGCCGCGATAATTGCCTGTATGCCGTCGAGGCGCAGAGCGGAAAACCGGTATTAAAATTTCAAACCGGCGAGCCGTTGCCTTACAAATGGGGTTTTGATTACTACATTTCCTCGCCGCTGGTGGTGAATGGCGTCGTTTATTTCGGCAGCGAAGATGGCCATCTTTACGCGCTTGACATTCGAAACGGCAAACCGAAATGGAAATTTGATGCGAGGAGCCGCATTCGCAGCTCGCCGGCCATGGCCGACAATATGATTTATTTCGGCGATATGAGCGGCTATTTTTATGCGATTGATCGCGACACCGGCGCGCAAAAATGGCGCTTCGCCACCGAAGGCGTGAAATTCGATCCCGCGGAATTTGGTTATGATCGTTGCGCCATCGTTTCCTCCGCCGCGATCAGCGGCGATCTTGTCACGTTCGGCGGGCGCGATGGTTTTCTGTATGTGCTCGATCGGCACACCGGTGCCGAGAAATGGCGGCGCGATTATGAAATTTCCTGGGTGATTTCGACGCCGGCGATTTTTAATGGCCTGCTGTTTACCGGCACCTCGGATGGCCGTTTCGCGCACGCGCTGGATTTGAGCACCGGAAAAGAGAAATGGCGGTTCAGTGCAACCGAAACGGTGTGGTCGTCGCCGGCGCTGGCCGATTCGATTGTTTATTTCGGTGATGGCGGCGGCAGCTTCTTTGCGGTCGATAGCCGCACCGGCACGGAGAAGTGGCGCTTTCAAACCCGAGATCGTATTTTTTCCTCACCAGTGGTGGCGAATGGCGTGGTTTATATTGGCAGCGATGATGGTTATCTTTATGCGTTGACCGGCGCTGAAACTGCAACGGCTCACGCGCAACCCGCGCGGCGCGCCGTCTTTTGGGAGGCGAGCACCGGTTTCAATTGGTTTCGCTACGGCCTTGATGAGCAGATCCGCGATTTTTTTGAGCGCGCCGGTTACGAAAAATTGGATGCGAAAATGTTGGCGCAATTTATGAAAGACGGCCTCGCCAACCAAACGCCGAGTGTCGTGGTGTTTGCGGCGCACCGCGTCCCCGCGACAGTGATAGATGATTCATCGGAAGCGGCGTTGTTGCGGCGATATCTGAATGCCGGCGGCAAAGTGGTTTTTCTCGGTTCACCGCCGTTGATTTACAAACGCGATCCCAAAACCGATCAGGTGGTCGCGTTAGATTTTTCGGTTCCGGAACGCATTCTTGGCGTGCGCTATCCCGGCGAAAGTGCCATCGGCGTGGGCGGGTGGTATCAATCGACCGTGACCGCCGATGGCATCAACTGGGGTTTGACCCGCGATTGGTGGGTGGGCGGTTTTGCGGTGGACGCGAAGCAAGTAACTACAGTGTTGGCACGTGATGAAACCGGCCGCGCCTCGGCGTGGGTGAAAAATTACGGCGGGCCGGAAGGAACCGGGCTTGTGCAACTCTGGCACAAACGCGATGGGCTGGATGGTTTAATCGCCATCAAAGCGGTGGCCGAGTACGGTCTGCGATAGAGAGGTAATATGAATTTATTTTTTCACAGAAGGATTTTTCGCTTCATCAGCTTTTCCATTTTTGTCCTGGCTTGGGCTGCGGCTCAAGCGCAAACCGCCGATACGATCAAAGTCGAGCCGAATCATTCGACTGTCGGCTTTATTGTCCCGATTGCCGGCGGCTTGACAAAAGTCACCGGAAAATTCACGGACTTCAAAGTGAGTTTAATTTGGCAAGAGCCGGTCACGAAAGATGTTGATCTGTCTAAATGTTCGATTCAAGCCGCCATCAAAGTGGCCAGTATCAACACCGGCAATGCGGATCGCGATAAAGATTTGCAGGGCGCGGATTTTTTTGAAGCGGAAAAATATCCCGAAATCACTTTTCTCAGCAAACAGATTCGGAAAAAGGGCGATGACTATTTAGTCACCGGTGATTTGATGATGCGGGGAAAAACCCGGATAATTGAATTACCGGCGCGCCTGACCGGCATAAGCCCCACGGAAGACGGCCGGCCGGTGTGGGGATTTTCGGCGCAGTTGAAATTGAATCGCAAAGAATTTGGCATTGGCTTGGACTGGGTGCATTCGGCGATCCCCAATTTCATCGGCGACGAGGTGACCGTTGAAATCGATCTATGGACGCGACCGCCGAAGAAGAAGCCATAAACCGGTGAGCGACGCGCCAACCTCACAACTAAAAACAGGAGAAAAACATTATGCAAAGAACGACTTTATTCAACGCCGCCGCTTTCGCGATACTCGCATTTACTGGCGTCCTGGCGGCGAATGAGACTGAAAAGAAAGCGGTGATGAACGTGGTCGAAGAAGCGTATGTCAAAGGCGTGCATGCCGAACCCAGCGGCGAGGCCATGCGTAAAGGCTTCCATCCGGATTTCATCATGTTCGTGCAAGACGGCGAGAAGATTACGAAAGTGACGCGCGATGAGTGGATCACGCGCCTCGAAGCCGGCCTCGCCAAAAGCAGCAGTGCGCCCAAACCGGTGGTGAAGCATGAGTTTCCACTGGTGGAAGTCACCGGCAGCGCGGCTTTTGTGAAGGTCAAGTTGTACCGCGACGGCAAACACGTCTTCACGGATTTTATTTCTTTGTATAAATTTGCCGACGGCTGGAAAATTATCGGCAAGACTTTTTATCGCCATCCGAAATCGTAACGTTCGAGCTGTTAAAAATAACCACCAAGGCACGAAGACACGAAGTCACACCTATTCTTGGTATCTTCGGGGTTTAAAAATTTCGCGGTCATGGTTCGGCTTCGCTCACCATGACAAATGACAAGTTACAGCATTTTCTAAATGAGTAAAGATGTCATTCCGAGGAGCAAAGCGACGAGGAATCTTTATTCCAAAAGATTTCTCACTTCGCTCGAAATGACAATCTATTCATTCAAGCAGAAAACGCTGTAAGTTATCGATGTGCTGCTTTTCATGGAGTAATATTATTGTAAGGAATTCTCAATGTCAAAATTTCGCAAGCTTCTTTTGCTCATGTTGATGATCGGCGTCGTCCCGGTATTGGCGCAAACCCAACCAATCTCCCCAACGCTAAAATCTCTCTTCGATGCCGAGCGCGCTTTTGCGAAACGCTGCGGCGAAGTCGGCATTCGCGCCTCGTTCACGGAATTTTTTGCGGATGACGGCATCGCGTTTCGGCCGCATCCGGTGAAATTCAAGGAAGCAGTGAAAGATCGTCCTGCGCCGCCCAACCCGCTGGCATTCGAATTACTCTGGGAACCGATTTTCGGCGAGGTGTCTGCCGCAGGAGACTTGGGCTATGATGCGGGCCCTTCCATCTTCACCGACAAAACCGCGGAGAAGCCTACGCCGAGTTATGGTTTTTTCTTTTCCGTATGGAAAAAGCAAACCGATGGCACCTGGAAAGTGGCGCTCGATCTCGGCACGGACACCAAAGTGCCTTACACCGGATCACGCGAACCGCAAACGGCTCCACGTGACAAAATGAAACCAAGCGCAGCAAAGGTCGAGGTCGAAGCGGAGCGGACGAAATTGCTGGAAGTTGATCGCGCTTTTAACCAGGCGTCGCAAACCGAGGGCGCCGTTAAAGCCTTCGCCAAATATTTGACGCCAACGGCACGCCTGCATCGCAACGGCGAGTTGCCGATTTTAGGCCAGGACGCGGCTCTGAAATTTCTGCGCAAGACTTCCTTCACCCAAACCTGGTCGCCAAGTTTTGTTGAGGTCGCGCAATCCGGCGATTTGGGTTACACTTATGGCGGCTATGAATTGAAAGAAGACAGTAAATTGGAAAAAGGCTATTATGTCCGCGTGTGGAAACATGGCGCCAACGCGCAATGGCAAGTCGTGTTCGATGTGACCAGCCCGCTGCCGCCCGCGGAGAAATAATCGAGCTAATATGAACCTATTACTGAATCTCGTTCAAATCACGCTGGCCGTGACGCGAATG
>CAYZFF010000155.1:0-9352 GCA_964477305.1 uncultured Cytophagia bacterium | reverse complement strand
CCAGCTTTTAAAGCCGTGGATGCCCGATTAAAGCGTTCGGGCATGACGATTACTTGGGTAAATTATTTAGTTGGTATTCCTAAGTCAGTTGTCAGACGTCATTTTTATTCTCACGCTAAACGCCGCCGCCAGCAATAAAAAATTGACCGAAATTTCCTTCCGCACCTGTACTCAAAAATGCCTATATTCTGACGTTGTGCGACGACCTCAAAAATAATGATTCCTGCCGCCTGCACGGAACGATTTTGCGAAGAGGTTTGGTTATGTATGAAGAGTGATTGATCGAATCCCGCGATCGTGTCGAAGATGTAGTTCTATGCTCGTTTCGGGTGAGAATTTTACCTCGCACAGTCATTCCCGCGAAAGCGGGAATCCAAGTTTTTCAGAAACTTATGGATGCCCGCCTTCGCGGGCATGACTCAAAAAATAAACCATAACGAGTATACATACCGGCGCGATCGCGGTTGTTGCAGAATTGCAATATTCCGCCGCAAAACACGCTGGCATTGCCGTAGGGTGAAAATTTTTGTTGAGAAGTGCAACGGGCAAGAAAGTAATTCGCGACCAAGGAAAACCAATGCTCCCGGTTCGCGCTTGAGAGCCGGACGACCTATTCCTCTTCCATTCACCTAACCCTGTATCGGTCAACGACCTTCCAGGCCAAATCCTGCGCGCGCTACCCGCGTTTGCCTGCCTGCTTAACCACCAATTGTTTGCCAATATAGCGAAATGCGAAATCCCTGTCAAGCGATGTTAAATTTATGTCACAATTTTTTACTTGATTTTTACTTTTTTTTTCGCTTATTTGGATGGTCATGCGATTCCTGCCACAGCGCGTGCTTCAGGCCTGACTTCAGTGACATTTTGCGTGAGTTGCGATTTGGTTTAGCCGTCCACTGGGAAGTTTTTGTATGAAACGTGAAGACCGAGTTGGGATATGAGTAGAGAAGCTTTTCTAAAACGCGCGATTCTCTCTTCCGGCCGCGCCGATCAAAGATCAACAACCGTTGTCATATTTCGGAGGGTTCAGCCATGAGGCTTTTGCTCGATGCGATTCTGGCCACGCTGGCCTGTGTCAGCATAACTTTTCCATGGTTAACCAAAGTCAGTTGGCAATCAGGCCTGGTCTACGGATTCATCGCAATTGTGCTTTTAGGCTTGATCTTTCTGTTGCATCTGAAACCGAACGATAACACCGAAAAAATGATTAATGTCGCGGAAGCGCGCAGTCTGCACACCCTCAGTAAAATGAATGGCGCCACCAAATAAACTTGCGACCACTCGGCTGTGATCAAATAAAAATTATCGAACGAATTTCATGAAAGGACATGACAGGTGTCCTTTTTTTGTTTATGAGCAAACAAAAACTCAAAGGGCTTGATCGCAACGAATTGGCGGTCTTTATGGCGAGTTTGCAGGAGCCGCCGTTTCGCGCGCGCCAACTCTTTCGCTGGCTGTACGGCCGGGCGGCGCAAAGCTTTGAGGAAATAACCGATTTCGCGAAGCCGCTCCGGGCGCGTTTGCAGGAATTGGCAACGCTCGAAACGCTGGCGCTGGAAACCCGGCAGGTTTCGCAGCGCCGCGATGCCGAGAAATTTTTGTTCCGCCTCGCGGATGGCGCGCACATTGAAAGCGTGTTGATGCATGAGGGCACGGGCAATCGTCCAATGCGGCACACCCTGTGTATCTCCTCGCAGGTCGGCTGTCCAGTGGATTGCAAATTCTGCGCAACCGGATTGATGGGCCTGTTGCGCAATTTGCATCCGGGTGAAATCGTCGATCAGGTTTTGCAGGCTCAACGGTTGAGCGGCAGCCCGATCACCAACATCGTGGTGATGGGCATGGGCGAGCCGTTGCTGAATTACGATGCCCTGCTCAAAGCCTGTTATTTGCTCGGCGACACGGAAGGTCCCCGGCTCGCGCCGCGCCGCATTGTTATTTCGACAAGCGGGTTGGTGCCGAAGATCGAGCGTTTCACCAAAGAAGGCCATAAGTTCCGCCTGGCGATTTCGTTGAATGCAACCACCGACGAGGTACGCAATGGCATCATGCCGATTAATCGCAAATATCCGCTTGCGGCGCTGCTGCAAGCGGCCCGCGATTATACCCGCCAAGCGAAGCTGCGCGTGACGTTTGAATATATTTTGCTCGACGGCATTAATGATTCGCCCGCTGACGCCGAACGTTTAAAAATTTTGACGCGCAATATTCCCTGCAAAATTAATCTCATTCCTTATAACCCGATTGCCGACGCGCATCAATCCGCGGCGGGCCTCGAAACCCTGTTAGCCTACCGCCGCCCGAGCTTTGAGCGCATCGAAGCGTTTCTCGCCAGCATGCGCGCTGGCCCCAACACGGTGACGCTACGCTGGAGCAAAGGCGACGACATCGACGCGGCCTGCGGGCAGTTGTGGACGAAGGTGGAGAAAAAGGTTGTTGCCGTTTAATCCTGGAAAATCGTGCAAAGTGAAACCTGGCGTGCAGCGAGAGATTTTGTTGAATTAGAAAAATCGTTGAGCACCAGCCGGTGCTTCGCCTTTACTTCTGCCCCGTCTGCCGTCTCTGCTCACTTGCCTCCGCGGCACAGTTTTTCCGTTGCCTCCCTGCAGCCTCTAAAAACTCCGTCCCCCGTTCCCGCTCGAGCTTTGATAATTGCAAGCTTGCAATCAAATGCAATTCATGGCATTCTTTGTCTTTTTTCTCTGCCGCTTGATAAACTCGCGCCAACCGGGCGCGTCCCACCAACTCCAAATACGGCGAGAGGTGATTTTCATTTTGCAAGGATGTGAGAATCCGCTGATAATACGCCGCGGCTTGATCATAACGGCTGATCCGAAACGCGGCTTCACCGGCGCCCCAGAGAAAGAAACGGCTGTTCGGATACAGCGCCAGCGCGGAATCAACCAAGGCCAGCGCTTCGGCGGGACGGTTTTCATCCATCAAAATCCAACTCAATCCATTGATGGCGGCGGTGCGGCTATAGCGGCCCTTTGCCTGCGCGGTGCGAATCATGCGTATGCCAACTTCGCGCTCGTCTTTGACGAACGGCAGCCAGCTAAAACTTTTGCTCATTTTGCTGCGATAATATTTGTAGGTGCCGATCCCCAGGTAGGCATCATAAAGCTGCGGATCGAGTTTGAGCGCCGTTTCCAAATGTTGAATGCTTTCCCAGCCGTAGCGAAACGCTTCGAAGTACTTTTTCTTTTTGCCGACCACAAAAGCTTCGTAACCGATGGCACTGCCCAAAAAGAAATGCGCCCATGCCTCGTTGCGGCGGTTGCGGAGTTGTTGCTGCGCTAATTTTCGGCAAGCGCCGGTGGCTGCAAAAAATGCCCTCTCATCCGCGGCATAGTTTTCATAATCCATCATCCGGGCTTGCAAAATCGCCGCCTGGAAAAAATGTCCCAGCGGTTCTTCTGGGTGTTTCTTGATCACCAGATCGACAGCCAGCAACGCTTCTTCATAATGCTGGTCAACCGTGAGCGCAATCAAGCGAGTCACCAGTGAGTCGATTTTAGCCGTCGTCAAAAAATCCGTATGCGCTGTTTCCGCGTGGCCGGCTGGCTGCGCGTAAGTAAATAGGCACTGGATGATTAGTTGTAGGATCACGCTGTAAAAGAATTTTTTTTGCATAGTAGGCGTAAAGTTCAGGACGTTCTTTGAGAAAATCGGCGATCAAACCCAGGGCGCAGTTGTTCCGTCTGGCCTCTTTATTTTGCGGCAAAGTCTCATCGCTGTTGCAAATTAGGGGGGAAACGCTAAAATCGCAAGTTTAATTTTGTTCATAAAGCCGGGCGTTGAAGTTATTGAATTTCTCCGCGCCGCCCGCGAAACGCAATTCCAATACAACAGACGACGAAAATATTGACAAAAATTTAAAAATTTCGTATATTGCCATGTTGTTTGCGTTTAAAAATTAAACAACGGAATTAATCACCCAGCGGGTGTTGACCGACGGGCACGTCCATCGGGACGCCGCCTCAGGCCTCGGGCCAGAAAGGAAGGGAGTGTGGCCAAGCTCACTGGTGGTAGCCGTTCGCGCAGCGACCAGACGCTGGAGAAATATCTCCAGGAGATCGGCGAGGTGCCGCTACTATCGGCTGATGATGAGATCGAACTCGCGAAACGAATCAGACGGGGTGATCAAGACGCTTTGGAAAGACTCACCAAAGCGAATTTGCGCTTTGTGGTGAGTGTTGCCAAGCAATATCAAAATCAGGGGCCGTCGTTGGGGGATTTGATTAATGAGGGCAATCTGGGGCTGATCAAAGCGGCCAATCGTTTTGACGAAACCCGAGGCTTTAAATTTATCTCTTATGCGGTTTGGTGGATTCGTCAGTCTATCCTACAAGCCTTGGCCGAACAATCGCGGGTCGTGCGTTTGCCGCTCAATCGCGTCGGCGCCATCAACAAAGTGGCCAAAGCCTTTAGCGCTTTGGAGCAGGAATATGAGCGCGAGCCGCTACCGCAGGAAATTGCCGACGAACTGGACATGAGCACCAGTGATGTCGCCGATACCATAAAAATTTCCGGCAAGCATCTCTCACTGGACGCCCCCTTCAACCAGGACGAGGAGAGCCGCCTACTTGACGTCATTGAGAATCAAGAGATGCCGTCGCCGGATAGTTTGTTAATGTCGGAATCTTTGAAAATCGAAGTGGAACGGGCACTATCGACACTGACCAAAAGAGAAGCAGAAGTCGTGAAGCTTTATTTTGGATTGGGTCGGGAGCACCCGCTCACCTTGGAAGAAATCGGCGTGCGCTTCAAGCTGACCCGCGAGCGTGTCCGCCAGATCAAAGAAAAGGCGATTAAACGCCTCCGCCATGCTTCCCGCAGCAAGCCGCTGCGCGGTTATTTGGGGTAAAGCAAACTCCGATTATTTTTTTGTATAGTTTTTCGTAGAAATTTTTGGGCGCCAAATTACGGCTGAAAAAAATTTCGAGAAAAGCCGCTGAAGGGCAGACATAATTTTTCTTACCTCTGCAGAGGAGAATTACGTCTTTTGGGGTTTTTCGGCGAGGTGTTTTGCTCGTTACAGTCTTGTAACATCAGAAAATTTTTCCCTTGACAACAATACTGCTTTTGGTTATATTCAATGCACTTTCATTTTACTAAAATAGTTAAGGTGATCTCGTGTTCATCTTTAATTATTAGCGCTGGTTTAGCCGGTTTTTCTCGTTTAGTCTTTGGTGATGTATCTGGATGTTGGAGCGGCAATACCTTAAATTCACTGTCGGCGAAAGACTGCATGGCTGTTGGCATGCAGCGCTTGTTGCCGATGCAACGCTCATCTGTGGAGATAAATTTTTTGCGCTGCGCCCTCAGGGATAGTCGCCAAAACCCCCAGGTCTCTGCACTCTTTACGGAGGAAGACAACTATGCGCGATAAAAAGATCAAGCTGATCTATTTCTCGACGCAGGGGTCGGAAGTTAAATCAGTTAATCTAACGTGGAAGAGGATTCTTTCGGTTATGTTCTCCTCATTTGTGGTGATGCTGCTATTAGTCGGATCCTCTATCGCCCTCTTCACCGACGCGTATCAGAATGTTCGGATTACCTCGCTGAGCAAGACCAATCAGATTCTGAATAATCAGTTACAAAATTTAAACAGCAAGCTTGCCGGAATCGAAACGCAGATGCAGACGCTGGAACGGGACGCGGATGCCATGCGAATCAAGAACGGATTGTCGCGCGTCGATGAAGATTTGCGCCGGGTCGGCACCGGCGGCGCGGGCGAAGAGCATATGGAGTTGAGCGCGTTGCCGCTCAATTTGCAAAACCAAACCCGGCAGGTCGGTTTGGTGGTCGAGCAATTGATGCGGCGGATGCAACTGCATAAAGACAACATCGGTGAAGTCAACGTCAAAATGCAGAAAGATTCGATTCGCATCAAACATATTCCTTCCATTCGTCCCGTGTTGGATCGCGACGGTTACACGACGGATCGTTTTGGCATGCGCATCGATCCGTTTATTGAGCGCGTCAAACATCACAATGGCATGGACATTTCCGCGTCACCCGGCACGGAAGTTTTTTCCTCAGCCGCCGGCGTTATTGAAAAAGCCGAATCGGCTTACACCCCCGGCGTGGGTTACGGCAAACACATCATTATCGACCACCTGAACGGGTACAAAACACTCTACGGCCATTTGTCGCAAGTCTATGTGCGCACCGGCCAACGCATCGATCGCTGGGCCTTGATCGGGCTGGTTGGCGAAACGGGCCGCGCCACCGGGCCGCATCTGCATTATGAAGTCAGCCTCGATGGCAAACCGCTCAACCCCGAGCGCAATATTCTCGAAGGGCAAATTATCAACTGAGTTTGAAGTTATATTTGAGTGTGGCAAAGCGCCTTGATTTTCCAAAAGAAGATCGAGGCGTTTTTATTTTTATGAGCCAATTTTTCCCTTGTTGTATTCGGATTTTGTATTATATTTCAGGAGGGTTGATCATCTTTAAGCGCCCCAGCAATTTCATGCAACGGTCAATAAACTTTGAAACCTCGCGTTACCCCACAACTCAGCCTGCCGATTGAGATTGATGGCGAAGCGGCTGCCGAAGCTTCAGTACCAACAGCGCCGCGCCAGCCAACCATTACGCCGGCCACTTTTTCCATCGAGCGCGTGCTCGCCGAATTAAATGACGCGCAGCGCGAAGCCGTGGAACATCCCGCCGGCCCGCTTGCCATTATCGCCGGCGCCGGCACCGGCAAAACCCGCGTCATCACGTATCGCATCGCTTATCTCATTGCCGCGAAACTCGCGAAGCCGAAAGAGATTCTCGCCCTCACCTTCACCGACAAAGCCGCTGCGGAAATGGAAGAGCGCGTTGATCAACTCGTGCCGTACAGCTACACCGATATGACGATTGCGACTTTCCATTCTTTTGGCGATAAATTGGTGCGCGAATTCGCCGTCGACCTCGGCCTCGATCCCGAGTTCAAGCTCATGCGGCAAGCCGAACAAGCGTTGTTTTTGCGCCAGCATCTCTTCAAGCTCCCGCTGCAACATTATCGCCCGCTGAGCAATCCCACGAAATTTTTGGAAGATTTGCTGCGGCATTTTGGCCGGGCCAAAGATGAAGATATTTTCCCGCCGGATTATTTGGCGTTTGCTGAAAACAATTTGGCGACAACTCGTCAAACCACGGAAGACCCCTCGATCATTTTGGAGGCCGAGAAGCAACTGGAGTTGGCGCGCTGTTATGCCGCTTATCAAAAGCTTGCCCTGGAAAATAGCGTCACGGATTTTGGCGATCAAATCGCGCTGGCGATTCGGCTGTTGCGCGAGGCGCCGGACGTGCGCCGGCGCTTGCAGGAGCGTTATCGCTATATTCTCGTCGATGAATTTCAGGACACGAATTACGCGCAATTTCAACTGGTGAAAGAATTGGTGGCAGGCAATCGCAATCTGACCGTTGTTGCCGATGATGATCAGTCGATTTACAAATTTCGTGGCGCCGCCATCAGCAATATTTTGAATTTCAATGAGACTTATCCCGACGCCAAATATGTTGTGCTCAACCGAAATTATCGCTCCACCCAGGCAATTCTCGATGCTTCCTATAAATTGATTCGTCATAACGATCCGGATCGCCTTGAGGTCAAGCAGCAGATCGACAAAAAATTGATTGGCCGCGAGGCCGGCGGCAAACCGGTCGAGCATTTGCATTTTGATACTTTGTCGGCGGAAGCGGAGGCCGTGGCCGAGATGATAGCGCAGAAAGTAATGCATGATGGGCTCAAATACGGCGACCATTGCCTGCTGGTGCGTTCCAATAATTCCGCCGATCCGTATTTACAGGCGCTGACGGAGAAAAAAATTCCGTACCGGTTTTCCGGCAATCGCGGCTTGTATCAGCGCGAAGAAATCCGTCTCTTGGTCGCATTTTTAAAAACCGTCGCTGATCCGCGCGATTCGCAGAGCCTTTATCAGCTCGCACTCTCGGAAATTTATCGCATGCCGATGGCGGATTTGCAACTTGGCCTCGGCGTGCATGGCACCACCCACCGCCCGCTGATCAATATTTTTCGCAAGCCAGAAGAGTTTGAATGGAGCACGCCGCTTTCCGCTGAGGGCCGCGTGACGATGGCAAAGATTGCCGCCGATCACGACAAGTTTCTGGATAAATCTCGCCAACTGCCGGCGTATGCGTTGCTCTATCATTTTCTCAAAGACACCGGCTACTTGAACCGGCTGGCCGCCGGCGAATCCGCCGAGAGCGATTACAAACTACGCAATCTCGCAAAATTTTTTAACACCGTGCAAGGCTATTCCAATTTCACCACTTCCGGCGACGCCGCGTTTTTTGCCCAACATCTCGATCTCATGCGCGACTTCGGCGATGACCCCGGGCTCGCCGACGCCGATCTCGACGAAGACGCCGTGCAGGTGTTGACCATTCACAAAGCCAAAGGGTTGGAATTTCCCGTGGTGTTTATGGTCGGGCTGGTGGCACGTAAATTTCCGACCGATGCGCGCCAATCGACCATTGAACTGCCGGTGGCGTTGATTAAAGATCACTTGCCGGAAGGCGATTTTCATGTGCAGGAAGAACGCCGCCTGTTTTATGTCGGCATGACGCGGGCGCAGCGCGAGCTTTATTTGACCAGCGCCCGCGATCACGGCGGCGCGAAAATGAAAAAAGTGAGTCTGTTTGTGCACGAAGCGATCGATTACGCGCATGCCGATGAAGATTATCTCAAACGCTCACCGCTGGAAACTCTCGCGCGTTATGAAATGACCCCGGAAGATTTTTCACCCAGCGAAGGTGCGATCCCGCCGGAGCAAGTGCTGACGCTGGATGCGCATAAGATTGACGATTATCTCACCTGCCCGTTGAAATACAAATACGCGCGAATTTTGCGCGTGCCGTTGGAAGTGCATCACAGCATTATTTACGGCAAAGCCATTCACGAGGCGATCCGTGAATATAATCAGCGCAAACTGCAAAACCGGCCGGTGAGCGTCGAAGATCTGTTGCGCGTGTTCAAAGCCAATTGGCGCAGCGAAGGTTTTATCAGCCGCGAGCATGAAGATCAGCGTTTGGCGTACGGGCAAGACGTGCTTAAAAAATTTTTCGTGCAGCAGGAAGCCGGTGGCACGATGCCAAAGTATGTTGAAGAGCCGTTCAAATTCCGTCTCGGCAACAATCAAATCGCCGGCCGATGGGATCGCGCCGATGAGCTTCCCGATGGCAGCGTTTATCTGATCGACTACAAGTCTTCGGATGTCAATGATCCCGAAAAAGCCCGCGCCCAAACCGTGAGCAGCCGGCAATTGCGCATTTACGCGCTGGCTTATGAAGCGCGCTTCGGCCGTTCCGTTACCGGTTGGCGGCTGCATTTTCT
>CAYZFF010000154.1:3521-9366 GCA_964477305.1 uncultured Cytophagia bacterium | reverse complement strand
CAGAGTTCACTCTTTAGAGACTAAGTCTGGATTTCAGACAAGCTGAAACTGGAGTCCCGCTAACGGGAGAGCATTGAACGCGGCTAATTTTTAAACCACCACTAAGACACAAAGACACCAAGAAAAGCTTTATGATAGGGACTTTGTTTTTTCGTGCCTTCGTGTCTTAGTGGTTAAAAAAATGTTTGTCGGTCAAAGAACTTTCAGAATTTTATTCTGAGCTTGAATGGCTAATCGCCTAAAAACTAACCGCGGGCGCTCGTTTTATGGGCGGGTTTCTGTTTTAGGCAAAACAACAAAATCACGCTTAAAACAGCGATTGCATTTACGACAAATAAAATGGGCCGATCCAACGCAATATTTTGCCCCCACCAGGCTCTTCCCACCCAGCCGAGCCAGCCGGAAATTTGTTGGGGCAATATTTCGCCGTCGGCCGTTTGAAAAATTTCGCCTTTGGTCAATAATTTTATGGCAGGATTGAATAAGGGGGTGAGAAAGTAAAACAAGGTGTCTTCGACATAACCCAAAAAAAGAATGGCGATGGCGAGAACCGCGGGAGAATTTTTGAAATGTGAATAATGCCAAAGCAGCGCGGCGGCGACGAGCACGGCATAATTGACGTGATAAACATCGTTCAAGCGTTGATCGAGCGCCGTCCAGCCGCCAAGCCGGAGCAGCGTTGAAATCGCGCCGCCGATCAAAGCGTCAAAAAGCGCCAGGGTCCCGAAGGTTAGGAATGCGGCTAAATACGGTTTGTGGTCTGGCATTTTTTAATCCGTGGCTTGCTGAGGCCAAGCTAAGGAATGCCGATTAAATAACTGACCCAAATGATCGTCATGCCCGAACGCTTTAATCGGGCATTCACGCTTTTAAAAACTGGATTCCCGCCAAAAGCGCGCGGGAATGACAAGCCTAAAAATGAGCAAGTTACTTATTCGGCGATCCTAAAAGATGTTTCTCTGGCTGCTTATTCTACCGCCTGGGGTTAAATAAAATCGCCAAGAGCTATTGGTTCGCAACCAATCTATGTTCCCGGATTTATAAAAGCAAATGAATTTTAGGCCGGAATTCTCCAATGCAACTCTGCCGCCGGTTGATGAAATCTGCTCTTTGTGCTTGCAATAATGATGGGAAATAATTAAATTTTTAACCGCAATTAACTACTGGAATATTTTATGAGGAGTTGTAATGCCAACTGAAATTACCCAAAATGATATTATTGTCAATCTCTTGATCTTCCTAATGGCAAGTTTTTTAGGATTAGAGTTGATCCGTCATGTCTCCAAATTGCTGCACACGCCGTTGATGTCGCTGACCAATGCGATTTCTTCGGTTTCCGTGGTGGCCGCGCTGATTGTGATTGCCCATGCCAAAAATAATTTCATTCTCACTTTGGCCACCATCGGCGTGGCGCTGGCCGCGACCAACGCCATCAGCGGTTTTATGATCACCGAGCGGATTTTGAAAATGTTTAGAAAAGATCGCGGGGGGGAGAAGAAATAATGGCAACTCTGGTCGGTTACCTCTATGTGCTGGCAGCGGTTCTTTTTATTCTTTCTTTAAAATGGATGAGCGAGGTCAAAACCTCGCGGCGGGGAAATTGGGCCGGCGCCGGCGGCATGCTCATCGCCGTGGTCGCCACGCTTCTGGCGTTTGGCGTGCATCGTTATGATCTGTTGATTGGCGCCATCGCCTTGGGGTTGATTGTCGGCGTTCCGATTGCGCTGAAGTTGCCGATGACGGCGGTGCCGCAGCGGACCGCCATGTCGCATGCGTTCGGCTCTTTGGCCGTGGCGCTGATTGGCACCGCGGAATATTATCAGCGCGCGCCGAACATTGACACTTTCACCATCGCGGTGTTGGTCTCCGAAATGATTCTCGGGTATCTTACTTTCACCGGCTCGGCCATTGCGTTTGCGAAGCTGCAAGAGTTGATCTCCGGCAAGCCGTTGATTTATCCGGGAAGAAATGTGGTGAGCATGGTGGTGTTGGGTCTCGCCGTGGCGCTCGGAGTGGCGCTGATTATTAATCCCGCCAACAGTTGGCTTTTGCCGCTTGTGGCGATTTTTGCGCTGGTCTTCGGCTTTCTGCTGGTGATGGGCATCGGCGGCGCCGATATGCCAACGGTGATTGCCATTCTCAATTCCTACGCCGGGCTTTCGGCCGCGGCGTTGGGATTTGTGTTGAACAACAAACTGCTGATCGTTGCCGGCACGCTGGATGGCGCCTCGGGATTGATTCTCGCCATTTTGATGTGCAAGGCGATGAACCGTTCTTTTACCAATGTGTTGTTTGGCGGCTTGGGCGCCGTGGTGCAAAAATCCGGCGGCGTGCAAGAGACGCGCACGGTGCAAGCGTACTCGCCGGAAGATCTGGCCACAGTTTTAGAAGTGGCGCGGCATGTGATTGTGGCCCCCGGCTACGGCATGGCCGTGGCGCAAGCCCATCATGCGATGCGCGAGTTGCAGGATTTGCTGGAAACGAAAGGCGTGGACGTCAAATATGCGATTCACCCGGTGGCCGGCCGCATGCCCGGCCACATGAATGTGCTGCTGGCCGAAGCGAATATTTCTTACGACAAGCTGTTGGAATTGGAAGAAGTCAATCCGCTTTTCGGCGAGGCGGATGTGGCCATCGTGCTGGGCGCGAATGATGTCGTCAATCCGGCGGCGCGCACCGATAAAAGCTCGCCGATTTACGGCATGCCGATTCTCGATGTCGACAAAGCGCAGTCGGTGGTGGTGATCAAGCGCAGCATGGCCTCGGGTTTTGCCGGCGTTGATAATGAGTTGTTTTATGACCCCAAAACAATGATGGTTTTTGGCGACGCCAAAAAAGTTCTGGCGCAAGTGGTGGCCACTTTGAGAAAGTAGAATTAGAAAAATCCGAGAGTTTTTCAAACACAGAGTAAATGAGTTCGCGGAGCGTCACAGAGAATTTCTATGAAAACATAAAAATTTCTCTGTGCACTCCGCGGCTCCGTGTTAAATTTGATCGTGCCTCAGCAAGGAATTTTGTTTTATTCTGTGCTTGAGCGTTTTACCGGCTTATAGCATAAGTTTTTTTACGGCAGCATTCACAATTTCTCCCTGATGCGTGAGACAGGCGCCTCTGGTGATCTCGTCCGTGAAATCCAGCGTGCCGTCCGGCGCTTTGTATAAATGCAAAAACAGATTCGTGATGTTTTTGGAATACATTTGACTCGCATGCACCGGCAGCGTGTTGGCTAAATTCACCACGCCGATGAGCGTGACGCCGTGCTTGACGACGGTTTTATTGGGCGCACTCAATTCGCAGTTCCCGCCCTGATCGGCGGCGAGATCGACGATCACCGAGCCGGGACGCATGAGTTTCACCATCGCTTCCGTCATCAGCAGCGGCGCGCGTTTGCCGAAGACTTGCGCGGTGGTGATCACGGCGTCCATTTTGGGCAAACGGGCGGCGATGGCGTCGCGCTCTTTCAGCAGAAACGCTTCGGATTGTTCTTTGGCGTAGCCGCCCGCAGTTTCGACGTTTTCGGTGATTTCCATATCAATAAATTGCGCGCCGAGACTTTTGACCTGCTCTTTTACTGCCGGACGCGGGTCGAAGGCTTCGACTTTGGCGCCGAGCCGCCGCGCGGTGGCAATCGCCTGCAAACCGGCCACGCCGGCGCCGAGAATCATTACATTCGCCGGCGGAATCGTGCCTGCCGCCGTCATCAGCAGCGGAAAAAGTTTGCCCATGTGATACGCCGCCACCAGCACCGCTTTGTAACCGATGATGGTAGAAATAGAACTCAACGCATCCATCGTTTGGGCGCGGGTGATGCGCGGTACGTAATCCATCGCGAAGCCGGTAATCTTCCGCGCCGCCAGCTTGCGCATGGCTTCAGGATAAAGATGCGGCTCCATAAAACAAATGAGCGCCGTGCCGGCAGCAAGCAGGTCGGCCTCATGCGCGCCCGCCTGCGGATGCAAGCGCGGCGGCTGAAATTTTAGGACAACATTGCTGGCTTGATAAAGCTCGCGGCAATCCGGGCTAATCGTCGCGCCCGCGTCTTGATACTCACGATCGGCGAAGGAGGCCCGCAGGCCGGCGCCGGTTTCAATAAAGACTTCATGGTTGCTTTTCCTTAATGCGGCGATCATACTCGGCACCACGGCCACGCGCGTCTCGCCTTCCAAAACTTCCCGGGGAATCCCTATTTTCAACTTTGTTCTCCTTACCAAAAGATGTTCAAATCACTCTAAATGGAACGACTGATAATATAATCAAGAAAAGGCGGGGATACAAAAGCAATTTTTAAAATCAGCTTGCTTTTCTCGCCGCCGACTGCTATATTTTTCTTGCTATCATTATATAATCAAGGCGTCGATAAACATGTCGGACAGTTGGTTTAACGGTCGTGAGAAAATCAGGCAGACGAATTTTTCAGCATAAAGGAGCTTTGCCATTGACGCAGCTCCGCTTGTCTCTCAGCCTCGCAGTGGCGCGGCTACGGCCTTGTTACATTCTCGCCCCGGCACACCGCAACTGCATCATGGTTGTAAATGCACCGCTCCAGGTGCATTTTTTATTTTTTCCGAGGAGGTCGGTTTGTTAGAAGATCTAAAAACTTTGGTCGAACTGCAACAGGTCGATAGCGAACTGCTGGCCCTGGAAAGGGCCAAAGGGGACTTGCCGAAACGCGTCCTGGAATTGAAGAGCCAACTCGAGCAAATTTCCGCGCTGCGCCACGAGAAAGCAGCAGCGCTGGCGGCGGCGCAGAAAGATCGCCGCGCGGCTGAAGGCGCCGTACAGATGGCGAAAGAAAGAAAAAAGAAATACGACGAGCAGCTGTACAGCGTGCGCAATAATAAAGAATATGACGCCGTTACCGCGGAAATCGAGATGGCCGTGTTCGATATCGATGAAAACGAAACCAAGATTCTGCAGGTGATTGAGTTGGAAGATGGTTTGCAAAAAGAAGTCGCCGCGCAGGAAGAACGGTTGGTGGCGGTGCAAAGCGAGTTTGACGCGCAACAGGCGATTTTGACCGCGCGCGAAATGGAAACCCGCAGCCTCACCGAAACGTTCCAACAGCAACGCGACGCGCTGGTTCTGAAATTGCGCAGACCGATTTTAAGCGCCTATCAGCGTATTCTTAACGGCAAAGACGGTTTGGCGGTGGTCAGCGTCATCCGCGGCTCCTGTGGCGGTTGCTCGACGCGGATTCCGCCGCAGCGCGTGATGGAAATTCGCGAGATGAACCAGATTCGGTATTGCGAATCCTGCGGGCGGATTTTGGTTTTGGAGGCTGCGGAAGATGCTGCGGTAAATAAAACTGAGCCGGTTGCTGCGGTCGCCGTTTAATGGCAACGGCAAAAATTATTTGTCGTAATTATCTCACGACTGTTTTTCGGCTGGGCCGCGCCAGGTGTCGCAGTTTTATTGTTGCAACTGTTTTTTGAATTCAGGTTCTTTGTGTTTACGGCCGTGTAGTTAAATATCCAAAGCAAGCCAGACGATCGCGTCCCGCTAACCCGGGATGAGGAAAGTCCGAACTCCGCAGGGCAGGGCGGTCGCTAACGGCGACGCGGCGTGAGCCGCCGGAAAGTGCCACAGAAAATACACAACCCCGCTTTTCCTTGGTGGTTTTAAAGAAAAGGCGGGGAACTGGTGGAAAGGTGAGGTAAAAGCTCACCGCGCCCCGCGTGAGCGGGACGGCAGGGTAAACCCCGCTCGGAGCAAGACCAAATAAGTTCCGCGTGACGCAAGTCAGCAGAGTTGCCCGCTCGATTCTCGTTGCAAAACGGGACACGGAACGGGTAGGTCGCTAGAGGTGCCGGGCAATCGGCATTCGAGATAAATGATCGTCGTCCCG
>CAYZFF010000154.1:0-3421 GCA_964477305.1 uncultured Cytophagia bacterium | reverse complement strand
CGGGATTACAGAATTCGGCTTACCGGCCTGCTTTGGATTTTTTTATTGAAAATTAATTGAAAAACCGCCTGGGCGCTTCGAGCGTCCCGGCGATCAAATACAGGAAATCGGGGTCGTTATGAAGATGCAGTGGGAGTTTATTGAAACGACGCCACTGGCAGCAGTAAAGCAATTGGCCAATGCCATCGACGTGCCGCCGATTATTGCGCGCATCATGCTCAATCGCGGCATCGATTCGATGCAGGATGCCAAAGATTTTTTTAATGTCGAATTAGCGCAATTGCATGACCCGCTGTTGATGGCGGACATGGCGAAAGCGGTCGAGCGTTTGGCGCGCGCGATTAGCCGCCAGGAACGCGTTTTGATTTACGGCGATTACGACGTTGATGGCACCACCGGCACCGCGCTGCTCACGTTGGCGCTGCGCGCGCTGGGTTATCACGCGCCGCATTATATTCCCGACCGGATGCGCGAAGGTTATGGTTTGTCGCTGCCGGGTGTGGAAAAAGCGAAAGCCGCCGGCACCGATCTCATTCTCGCGGTGGATTGCGGCGTCACGGCGCTGAAAGAAATTGCGCGGGCGCGCGAGTTGGGCATGGATGTAATTGTCTGCGATCACCACCAGCCCGGCGGCCAACTCCCGCCGGCAAACGCGTTGCTCAATCCCAAGCGCAATGATTGCCCGTATCCTTTCAAAGAACTCTGCGGCGTCGGCGTCGCGTTCAAATTGATGCAGGCGCTTTTTCGCCAGCTCCAACATGATGAGAATGAGCTTTACCGCCATCTCGATTTAGTGGCCATTGGCAGCGCCGCCGATATCGTCCCGCTCGTGGATGAAAATCGCATTTTTGTCAAACACGGCTTGGAACGCCTCAATCGCACCGAGAATGTCGGGCTGCGCGCGTTGTTGCAAGTCTGCGGTTTGCAAACCACTTTGCTTGACTCGGGCCAGGTTTTGTTTGTCATCGCGCCGCGCATCAACGCCGTCGGCCGGATGGGGGACGCCGGCCGGGCGGTGAATTTGCTGATTTCCGAAAACGCCACCGAGGCGCTGGCGATTGCGCAAATTCTCGATGCGGAAAATCGTGAGCGCCGCAGCGTCGACGACGAAACCTATCGCGAAGCCGTCGAGATCATCGAAGCGCAATGCGATCCCGTGCATGACACCGCGTTTGTGCTGCATCAGGATCATTGGCATTCCGGCGTCATCGGCATCGTCGCCTCGCGGGTGGTGGAAAAATATTATCGCCCGACTGTGATGATTTCCACGACCAACGGCGTCGGCAAAGGTTCGGTGCGTAGTATCTCCGGGTTCGATATTCATCACGCCTTGTCGCAATGCGCCGATATCTTGAAAGCCTTTGGCGGCCACAAATACGCTGCCGGCTTGACGATTGATCTTGCGCTTATTCCAACTCTGCGCCAGCGGTTGCAGGCGGTGGCGCGGCAAATGCTCACCGACGACATGCTGGTGCCCAAGCTGCGCATCGACGGCGAAATTCGTCTGAGTGAAATTGAAAGCCGGCTGGTTAATTTTCTCAAAGCGCTCGCGCCGTACGGCCCGCAAAACATGCGCCCGGCCTTTGTCAGTCGTGGCGTGCGCGTTGCCGGCACTCCGCAGATTGTCGGCAACAATCATCTGCGTTTTCATGTGGCGCAGGATAACAAGCGGCTCGATTGCATCGGCTTCGGGCTGGGCGACAAGTTGCATTTGCTGAATAACGGCAAAAGTGAAATCGACCTTGCGTATCTAATCGAAGAAAACACCTATCAGGGCCGAACCTCGCTGCAGTTGCGCGTGAAAGATATCCGCTGAGCTTCGGCGAAATTTTAAATTGAAAACTTCAATTTAAAATTTAAAATTATTTTTAGACTGCATGAAGGTCTTCGAATCCAAATTAGACAACAAATCTGAAAATTATAAACAGCGCCGCAGTCACATGCTGCAGTTGCTGAGTGAATTAAATCTTCGTCGCAAGCAAATTGTTGAAGCTTCGCCGGAGGCGGTGGCGAAACTGCAGAAGCGCGGCAAATATCCGGCGCGCGAGAAAATTCGCCGCGTGCTCGATCCCGGTGAAACGCCGCTCGAAGTTGGGTTGTTCGCCGCGTGGGAAATGTATCACGATATTCCCGGCGGTTATCCGTCCGCGGGAACCGTCGTGCAAATCGGCCGGGTCGCCGGCAAGCTCGCCGTCATTGTCGCCAACGACCCGCTGGTGAAAAGCGGCGCGTGGGTTGAAATCACCTGCAAAAAAAATCTGCGCGCGCAGGAGATTGCGATGGAGAATCGCCTGCCGATCATTTACATGGTTGACTCCGCCGGTGTGAATCTCGAGCGGCAGGCCGAAATCTTTCCGGATCGCGAACACTTTGGCCGCATCTTCCGCAACAACGCGAAGATGGCGGCGATGGGCATTCCGCAAATTTCTGTGGTGTTCGGATTTTGTGTGGCGGGCGGCGCGTACTTGCCCGGCATGTCGAGCGACCTCGCGATGATCACCGAGCATTCCAGCATGTTTCTCGCCGGCCCGTTTTTGGTGAAAGCCGCGGTCGGCCAGGAAGTCGATATGGAAACGCTCGGCGGCGCCGAGATGCACAACTCGATTTCCGGCGTCGCCGATTATCGTTTTGAAACGGAAGACGAGGCGTTCGAATTTATTCGCAATCAAATGGCGCTGCTCGGAACAAACTCGCGTGCGCCGTTTGATCGTATCGCCCCGACAGAACCTCAATACGATCCCGAGGAATTGCTCGGGATTCTTCCGGATAATGCCTCGGGAACCTACGACATGCGCGAAATTATCGCGCGCTTCGTCGACGACAGCCGCTTTGAAGCATACAAACCGGAATTTGGCAAAACCATTTTCACCGGCTTTGCGCGCCTCGGCGGTTTTGCCGTCGGCATCGTGGCCAATCAAGGCATGGCGATGAAACGGCAAATGCCGCCGGATCATCTCGGCCGGCCGCAGCCGCCCCAGGTGCAAATGGGCAACGTGATCTATTCCGACTCCGCCAACAAAGCTTCGCATTTCATCATGCTCTGCAACGAGCGCAAAATTCCGTTGCTCTTTTTTCACGACGTCACCGGCTTCATGGTCGGCAAGCAGGCGGAGAACGGCGGCATCATTCAAGACGGCGCGCAATTTGTAAATGTGCAGGCCAACTCCGTCGTGCCGAAACTCACGGTTGTCATTCGCAACAGTTTTGGCGCGGGCAATTACGCCATGTGCGGCAAAGCTTACGACCCGCGTTTGATCTTCGGCTGGCCAACGGCAAAAATTGCGGTGATGGACGGCGGCATCGCGGCGGACACGGTGCTGCTCACCAAAAAAGAACTATCAGATGACGAGCGCAAAGCCTTTCGCAAAAAATTAGTCGACAAATACAACGCCGAAGCCTCGCCCTATTTCACCGCCGCGCG
>CAYZFF010000153.1:0-9370 GCA_964477305.1 uncultured Cytophagia bacterium | reverse complement strand
TTCACGTTGAGCAATGCCAGCAACTCCGGCGTGACCAACATCGGCGTGCTCACCCAGTACAAGCCGCTGTCGCTGATGGAACATATTCGCGACGGCGAGGCGTGGGATTTTCTCGGACGCATGCGCGGGGCGAAAATTCTGCCGCCGCGCACCGGCGAGAAAGATTCCGACTGGTACAAAGGCACGGCAGACGCGATTCGGCAGAACATGGATTACATCCGTTCGCATGATTCCGAACGCGTGATGATTCTCTCCGGCGATCATATTTATCACATGGATTACAGTCAGATGATCGCCTATCACAAAAGCCAGAAAGCCGATCTCACCATCGGCATGATGCGCGTGCCGTGGGAGGAGACACATCACTTCGGCATTGCTACGGTCGATGACGACTTTCGCCTCGTCGAATGGGAAGAGAAACCGAAGCAGACCAAGAGCAATCTCGCCTCGATGGGCATTTATGTGTTCAACACGGATTTTCTTTCGTACTGCCTCACGGAAATTCCGGAGCATGATTTTGGCAAGAACGTCATTACAACGGTGATCAAAACGCATAAGGTGCATGCGTACATGTTCGAAGGCTATTGGCGCGACGTGGGAACGCTGCAATCCTATTGGAGCACCAACATGGATTTGCTCCGGCCGGATTCGGGTTTGAACCTCAGCGCGTGGAAGACGTACACGAATTTGCAGGAAGAGGGCCGGCGCGGCGACCGCCAGCCGACGCGCATTCAACCAACCGCGAAAGTCGCGAACAGTTTCATCTCGCAAGGCTGCGTGATCGAAGGTGAAGTCTCCAATTGTATTCTCTCGCCCGGCGTCAAAGTGTTGCGCGGCGCAAAGGTCAGTGATTCGGTGATTATGCACGATTCCGTGGTCGAAGCCGGCGCCGTGGTTGATCACGTCATTGCAGATAAGTTAACGCGCTTCGGCAGCGCTTGCCAAGTCGGCCGCGGTGACGCGGCGCAATTCAATAAACGGTTTCCCGATCATTTAAAAGAAGGGTTGACAGTGGTCGGTAAGGAAGCCTATATTCCGTCGAAGATCAAAGTCGGAACCAATTGCATCGTTTATCCGAAAGTCGACGCGAGCGCATTTCCGGCGGAGGAAATCTCCGACGGGGGGACGATTGCGATATAATTTCGTTGCGCTATGCAACTAGCCACTCCAATGTCATCCCGAAGGGATCATTTTTAGGAATGAGCACTGTGCTTGCGATAAACAAGATCGCTACGG
The DNA here is from genome assembly GCA_964477305.1 of uncultured Cytophagia bacterium. Classification (GTDB taxonomy): domain Bacteria; phylum Zhuqueibacterota; class Zhuqueibacteria; order Zhuqueibacterales; family Zhuqueibacteraceae; genus Zhuqueibacter. The sequence goes on along the minus strand of CAYZFF010000153.1, from coordinate 8,134 downwards.
GATGACATGTTTCTTCAAGTGTTACAGGACGTTTAATTCAGCAGTGGACATCATGTGAAGGCCATTTTATTGGTTGGCGGGCTTGGCACGAGGCTGCGCCCAATAACTTTAACCTGCCCCAAACCGCTGTTGCCGATTGGCAACCTCCCGCTTGTCGAGCGCATCGTGCTCAATCTGCGCGCCCACGGAATCAAAGAATTTGTTTTTCTCTTGCACTATCAACCCGAACGTTTCATCGCGGCGCTGGGCGATGGCCGCCGCTGTGAGGCGCGTTTTCATTTCGTGGTGATGGATGACGATTTGAGCACCGCCGGCAGCGTGAAATTTGCCCGCGAGCACCTCACCGAAACGACGCTGGTGCACTCCGGCGATATTCTGGCTGACCTGCCGCTGCGCCGGATGTTCGCTTTTCACCGTCGCCGGCACGCGCTCGTGACGCTCGCGTTACATCCAGTCGCGGCGCCGCTGCCCTATGGCCTGGTGTTGCGCGAGAGCGATGGACGCATTCGGCGCTTTTTTGAAAAGCCGACCTGGCCGCAGGTGTTCAGCGATTGGATTAACGCCAGTATCTATCTCATCGAACCGGAACTCATCAATCACATTCCCGGGGAGAACCGTGCGGTTCTGTTCGAACAGGAGGTTTTTCCGCCGCTGGCCGCAGCGAAAGCGGCGATTTACGGCTTTCCGATCGAGGGTTATTGGCGCGACGTCGGCACGCCGGAAGATTTGCGGCTCGCTAATATGGATTATCTGAATGGCCGGTTGCCGCAGAAAATGCTGGCCCCGGATGAACGCACCTGGCTCATTCCCCTCGGAGAAAAAAGCGTTTCGCATTTCGTGCTCGGTCACGACAGCAAACTCGCGCCGGACGCGCATGTTGAAACATCCGTGATCGGCGCCAATTGCGCGATCACTTCGCACGCAAAAATTCACGGCGCGGTGATTTTTGACGACGTGCGCATCGAGCGCGGGGCTTTGATTAACAACGCGATTCTCATGCGCGGCGTCGCCGTTGATACCAAGGCCGAGGTGCATCAGTATGCCGTACTCGCGGAGAATGCGCAAGTCGGCGCGGCGGCCATCGTTGCGGCCAATGCCGTGGTGCGAACCGATGCGCCGGTGGCGCCCGGCGAAACGCTGCAAGCCAAGCGGGTGTTGCCGACTGGATACCTCCGCCGTTTTGTGGACGGTGGCAGCCTTATCGGCTCGATCAAAGGCGGGATGAGTGTGGATTTGATGCGCTGGGTGGGAAAAACTTTTGCGCTGCGCCAACGCCAAAATGAAAAAATCAAAAAAGCTAAAAATGACGAAACCGTGACTTTGCTGCTGGCGACGCAAGACGAAGATCATTTTAACGCGTGGTCGCGGGCGCTGGCGCAGGGCATGCTGTCGGCGGGAGGCGAAGTGCATTTGCTCGAATCCGTTACACTGCCGCTCGCGCGCTGGGCGCTGCAAAAAGGGCGGCACGCGGGCGGCATTTATCTCGGCGCCGATCGCCATGCCGAGCTGCTCCGGCTCGCTTTTATGCATTCGACGGCGGAAGATTTTTCGACGGAAGAAACGTGTTCGCTTGAACGCATTGATTTGATCGAGGCGCCGGCAAAAGGCGCTTTGCGATTGCTCGACGCGACGCCGATTCGTGAAGATTATTTGGGCATGGTCAGCAATTGTGTTTGTACCAGTCGTGATGAGACAGTGCAACGACTGCAGCCGTTGCCGCAATCCATTTTAAACAAACCCGTTCCGGTGCGTATCGGCGTGGTCGGCCAAGCGGCGGAACAAATCATCACGAAATTTTTTGCGATGATCGATTGTGCTGTGCAAGTCGATACGTTCCCGCTGGATATGTCTGCGAGCTTTCGCCGCCACACCCGCGCCGCGCAGAAAGCGTTCATGCAATCGTTGACGGACGACGTCGGTCTCGGCGTTTGGATCGGCGGCGTCGGCGAGCGCATTCAGCTCGCGTTGCCCGGCTACGGCATGTTGCCGCGCGGCCGCAGTGATGCGGTGATCGCGCGTTTGCTCATTGAGCAAGATCCCGCGATTCAGATCGTGGCCGGCTGGTTGTTTCCGAATTTCGGGCAAAAAAACCTACCGCCGCAAATTCGCCGTTTCGAGGGTTGCATGTTGACGGCGGCGAGTCTGCGGGCCAAAGCTACTGCCTCCCGTCTGATCGGTTTTGACGGCCGCGGCGCCATTGCTTTTCCGTCGATTACTCCCGAGCTTTTGCCTCATTCTCTAACTTTCCCGGAGTATTGCGGCATCGTTTATCCGGATGCTTTGTTGGCGCTGGCATTTCTGTTGCGCGCGCTGCTGAAAATTTCGCGCGAAGAATTTGCGGCAATGATTCCCGGCACGATGTTGGGTTATCGCCTCATGGCATGTCCGGATGAAGCCAAGGCCTATCTCATGCGCCGCCTCGTCGAATCGCACAGCCGCCTCACATGCGCCTTCAGTGATGGCGTCCGGTTGGAAGATAAAAGCGCCGGCGGTGAAAACTGGCTCATCGTGCGCCCGTGCGCCGGCATGTCGGCGCTGGAAATTTATTGGGAGGAAAACACCTCGGGCGCAGTTGCTGCCTCAAAACTGAACGTGACCGTCAGGCGGCAACTGGCTAAATGGCGGGGGTTACTTGAAGATTGAAATTTGCATTCGTACAAAAAGCAGGCTGGCAGCACAATGGCATCATGAGGCATTTTTGCCGTAACGAATAGCACCAATAAAAAAAGCGCATAGCGAATCGACATGCTCGCTATGCGCTCTGCTCTATTCGCCAAGGCCTCAGACGTCCTCGTAATAATTGATCGCCTTGATTTCATATTTTTTCGCGCCGCGCGGCAATTTCACCTCCACCACATCGCCCGCCTTGTGATTCATCAAGGATTTGGCCAGCGGCGATTGATAGCTGATAATGCCTTTTTCGAGATCGGTCTCGCCGTCGCCGAGAATGATGAATTGCTCTTCATGCTTCGCTGTCGAATCTTTAATGGTAACGACTTTGCCCAGGGTGACGATGCCGTCCGGCAAATCGTTTTTGCGGATGATGCGCGCATTTTGAAAGCGTTCCTGCAGCAAACCGAGCTTGGCCATGTAGTTCGCCTGTTTGTTTTTGGCCGACTCATATTCGGCGTTTTCACGCAGATCGCCGTGTTCGCGCGCCGTCGCGATCTCTTTCGCGATATCGTTTTTTAAATAGCGCTCGACGTCCTCGATTTCCTTCCGCAGTTTTTCGTAGCCGGCTTCGGTGAAATAATATTGCTTCATGCAAAACTCCAAAACTTGAAAAACAAAGTCCTGATCTATTAAATGGATAACGCCCCGAGAGGATCGAGGCGTTCGCTATTGTTGCAAATCCGTCAAAGTTGTCCGTCCACAGTTAAATCAATATACAAAATTCCCCGCTCGCATTCAACGGTTTTTTCTGACAAAATTTTCTTGGCGAATTGCCGCGAAATCGCTAAATTGATGCTATGCCCTCGGGAACGACATCTGCCCCCAAGCGCGCGCGTCGCCTGCAAATGCTCTCCCCCTCACGCCGCCGCTCGCTGCAAAAGAAGCTGCTGGCGTGGTATCAAGCCGCGCATCGCGATTTGCCGTGGCGCCGCACGCGCGAGCCGTATCGCATTTGGGTTTCGGAAGTGATGCTGCAACAAACGCAGACGGTGAAGGTGCTCGAATATTACGAGCGTTTTCTGGCGCGCTTTCCGAATCTGGCGGCGTTGGCAGCCGCGCCGCAGGATGACGTGCTCAAAGCTTGGGAAGGCATGGGCTACTACGCGCGCGCCCGCAATCTGCATCGCGCCGCAAAATATATTTGTGAAAACTTGCAGGGCCGTTTCCCGCGGGCGTATGCACAACTGTTGCAGATTCCCGGCATCGGGCCGTACACCGCCGCGGCCGTCGCCAGCATCGCCTTCAATCGCGATCATGCGGTGTTGGATGGCAATGTCGAGCGCGTGCTCAGCCGGTGGTTTTTAATCAAGCAGCCGCCCAAAGCGCCGCAGACGAAAAAACTTTTGCAGACGCTGGCGCAACAGGTGCTGGCCAAAGGCGAGGCGCGCTACTGGAATCAAGCCGTGATGGAACTGGGCGCGACCATCTGCACGCCGCGCGCGCCAAAGTGTGAAGTCTGCGCGGCCATGCGTTATTGCCGCGCCTTTCATGATCTGGATGAGCCGGCGCAACTTCCGGTGAAGACGCCGCGCCAAGCCTTGCCGCATCACCAAATCGCCGTCGGCCTGGTGTGGCACAAGGGCAAGTTGCTCATTGACCAGCGCCAGAATAACGGCCTGCTCGGCGGCTTGTGGGAATTTCCCGGCGGCAAAATTGAGTTGGGCGAAACGCCGGCGCAGGCGCTGCGCCGCGAGATTCGCGAAGAGTTGGCGGTGGAGGTGGAGGTCGGCGATTTTTATGCCGTGGTCGAGCATGCGTACACGCATCTTCGCGTGACGTTGAACGTTTATCATTGTGTTTATCAAAACGGCGACCCGCAGGCGCGGGGCTGCCAAAATTGGCGCTGGGTCGAACCCGCAGAATTACGCCAGTTCGCTTTTCCAAATGCGAACCGCAGAATTATTGATCGTTTGCTGAACGAGGTGGTGGAGCAATGAATGAAGCCCGGAAAGCGCAGAGTGCAGAGAGCTTGGCGCATGGCGAGGAGCGCAGAGTGCTTGGCGTATGGCAAGAATTTTCCCACGCGTTAGACCCTGTGCGCCAGGCGACAGGCGCCGTCGTTGTCCCCGGCGAAGATGAAGACGTGCTGGTCGACGACGACATCGGCATTCGCATTGACGCGCCGTGGAAAGTGGTGTTGTATAACGACGACATTCACACGTTTGACGAAGTGATTTTGCAACTGCAGAAAGCCACCGGCTGCAGCGCACAACGCGCCGAGAAGATCGCGTTTGAAGCGCACCACCGCGGCAAAGCCGCCGCCTACAGCGGCGAATTTAACGAATGCTTTCGCGTGATGGGCGTTTTACGAGAGATTCAGTTGGTGGTGGAAATTGAAGGATAAAAATATGGGGCCAGCCGATGTAGTGAAGGGCAATACCAAAGTTAAACCACGCCCGACGACGTCAAATAAGACGTTTTCCTCAAAGCATAGTGAAGAAAATTTTTGCGTATTCTCTACGCCTTCACGGCTTTTCGTGTGCGATTAAAGAAATCGGCTGAAACGTGTAATAGATTTGAGAGCAGCCGCATTGGGCTTTACGGAAACGAGCAAATAGACAGCACATGTACCCTCACAAAGGAGAAATCATCCATGAGCAGTGTCGACAAGGCAGTGGAAACGCAACTCAAGAATATTCAAACGAAAACCGGCAAAACACTGGAACAGCTTTACACGATCATCAAAAAGAGCGGGCTGGCTAAACACGGTGAGATTCGCGACATGCTCAAAAACGATCTGAGCCTGGGTCACGGCGATGCCAACACCGTCGTGCATTTCTATATGAAATCTATCGAGCCGGCCGCAGCGCAAGTTAAATCAGCTTCGCCGGATGCTGCGATTGATGAAATCTATACCGGCGCGAAGGCGCACTTTCGTCCGATTCACGACAAGCTGATGGAAGCGATTGGTAAATTGGGCGAGTTTGAGATCGCGCCGAAAAAAGGCTACGTCAGCCTGCGGCGCAAGAAGCAATTCGTCATGATCGGCCCGGCCACCAACACCCGCTTCGAAGTTGGGCTGAACATGAAAGGCGTCAAAGCCACGGCGCGCTTGAATGCCCTGCCGCCCGGCGGCATGTGTCAGTACAAAGTCAATCTCACCGAGGCCAAAGAAGTCGACAAAGAGCTGATCGATTGGATCAAGCAAGCTTATGAGAGCGCGGGTTGAGCGTTTCCCAATGTCAATGAGGAGTGGAGAAAAGATGCCATCAATCGTTGAGACTTCCACGCCGCCCAATACGCCTGATCCGATTGGCCCATACAGTCACATTGCCAAAGTTGGTTCGTTTATCAGTATCGGCGGAACGGCCGGGGTCAATCCGGTTTCGGGCCAACTGGCCGGACCCGATATTGTGGCGCAGACCCATCAGATTCTCGATTCTTTCCGGGTCATGCTTGAATCCGTGGGATCAGATTTTGAGCATATCGTGCACGTCAATGTGTTTCTGAAAAATATGCGCGACTTCGAGGCTATGAACCGGGCCTATGTCGACAAAATGGGCGCGCATCGACCGGCGCGAACAGTCATTGGCGTGAATGAGCTTCCCAAACCCGGTATTTTGCTCACCATGAATCTGACCGCGGTGACCAAAGAATAAAATTCATGCGCGAGAGAAACAGCGATGCAAACAAAACGAAAACGTGGTTTCTCCCAAGCTATTCTCGCGGCCATCCGTGACGGCCATATTTTGGGCATTCGCGCGGGCACGCAGCCGCATCGTTTTATCGGCATCTGGGCCGTGGTGGTGGAAGGCCGCGTCTTCGTGCGGTCGTGGAGTCTAAAGCCGCGAAGCTGGTACCGGACCTTTCTCGAGGAACCGCGCGGCGCCATTCAAGTGGGAGAGCGCGAAATCGTTGTACGAGCCGTGCACACGCGCAGCGAGCGTTTGAAAGACGCGATCAGCCGCGCCTATTTGCAGAAATACCATACGCCCGGCTCGATCAAATACGCCCGCGATCTCGGCCGCGCCAAATCTCGCGCGACGACGACGGAACTGGTGCCGGTGTAAGAATTTTCTCTACATTTTTGTTCTTGCAAAAGGGCAAAATTTTGGAGATCCCCAAAAGCAGAAACCCCGAATTGTTTCGGGGTTTCTTTTTTATGACCATGCTCAGATTATTCCAAACTCGCCACGCGAATATACATCTGTTTCTTTAACGTTGCCACCCAGGCCTGAAACTCTTTTTCACCCTTTTCACTCATCGCCATTTCGTGAATCTGCTGCCAGTCTTCGGCTAACGTGAACTGGCGCGGGTCGCGGCGCTCTTCCAGGCGGACGAGGTGAAAGCCGTATTGCGTTTTGAGCGGCGGGGAAATTTCGCCCGGCTTTAACGTTTTCGCGGCTTCGCGGAACGCCGGCACTTGCAATTGGTCGGCCTCGAACCAGCCGAGATCGCCGCCCTTTTCGGCGGTGGTTTGATCGGTGGAATGTTTCTTCGCGGCGTCTTCGAAACTGATTTTGCCCGCGAGAATATCCTCGCGCAAACGGCTGCCGAAGGCCGCGGTTTCTTTCTCATCATTCGCGGTGGTCGCGAGCCGGATTAAAATATGGCGCGCATTGGTTTTCTCGCCGCGCCGCTCAATGAGCTGAATGATATGAAAGCCGAACTGCGTGCGCACGACGTCGGAGATTTCGTTCGGTTGCAAGACAAACGCCACCTCTTCAAACTCCTTCACAAAATCGCCGCGCTGGATCAAGCCCAACTCGCCGCCTTTGGCCGCCGACCCCGGATCTTCGGAGTACAGGCGCGCCAGTTTCGCAAAATCCTCGCCGTTGCGCACGCGTTTGAGCAGCGTATCAATTTTCGCCTGCGCCACTTTCACGGCGGCCTCGCCGGCGGTAATGTTCAACAAAATATGCCGCAGATGCACGGCCGCTTTCACGCCCGGCAGGCTGTCTTTCATCGCCGCATAAAAATCTTCCACTTCGCGCCGCGAGATTTTAATTTCGCGAAATTTCTTTTGCTGCAGGGTGCGGACGAGCAGGCCGTCTTCGATATTCTGGCGCAACGTGCGTTTTACTTTCCGCAACGGCTGCCCGAAATATTCTTCCACTTTATCTTCGGAGCCTAATTGCTCGACCATCCCTTTGAGGCGTTCATCCAAAACTTGATCCACCTGACGCTGTTCCACCGTCACGCTATCTTCTTTTGCTTTGGTGAGCAACACTTTTTGCGCGATCAAGCTTTCCAGCGCGCCGTCGCGCAACTCGTCGAATTTATCCGGCTGCTTGCGCGGATCAATACTAAGCTGCACCGCCAGTGAATAGGCATATTGCAGCAATTCGGATTGCAGAATGATCTGATCATCCACCACCGCGACGACGCGATCCAGAATCTCCTGCGCATAAACTTTTTCCGGCCCGGCGCCAAAGTTTAATAACGAAAAAAGGCCGATGATAAAAAGAATTGACTTGTGAAATCTTTGCATGTTTTCCTCATTAAATAACTGCATTAAACC
>CAYZFF010000152.1:0-9396 GCA_964477305.1 uncultured Cytophagia bacterium | reverse complement strand
AAATCCCACGCGTGTTCGCCGCCGCTGAATTGGACGTTCTCGCCGGCATAGACGCCGAACCAGCGCGTGTCGAGGCCGTTGTAAGAACTTGCCTCGTGTTGAATCGTGTCGACCACGTCGCCGGCGAGAGTGTAAATGCGAATCTCGCAGCGTGCCGGCAAATTGAAAAAATAAATTTTGCGCTCACGTTCGAGACGGCCATCCCATGTTGCATGGCCGCGATAGGGATTGGGATAGACGCTCACTTTTCTTCCGGCCAGTTGCGTCGAAGCATCTGCCACCAGCGTGCCGGGGACGAGTCGCTTCACCGTGCTCAACCGGCTTGATTCGAGGCTCGGAAGATTCTCACTCGGATCGCCGCGATCAAAGGCGGTGACCGCATATGCATATTGCCAACCGTTGAGGAGATTTTCATTCACAAATTTGTAACGGTATGCCGTCGTGTCACCCGTGAAGAAAACCGGTTTGTCCAATCGCACCGCGCGGAAGCCGGTGTCGTAATTGAGGCCGTTGCTCGAATCAAACTCCGCGACCAGCGTCATCGACGAGAGTAGATCGCGGCCGGGCAAATCCGCGCCGAGTTGCGAGCGATAAATGCGATAGCCTTCAAAATCCAACTCACCGCTGATGAGATCGCGCGAAAACTCCGCGTTACGATCCCAATATAATGTTACGCTTTTATCTTCAACAAGCGTGCGGAGGCGCGGGGGAGAAGGTGGCGTCGGCAGAACGTAGCGATCAATTTTACCGTTACGATTCAGGTCTTCGCCCGCATCGAGAATACCGTTGGCGTTTTTATCTTCGCCATCATACGCGCGCTGCGCCCAACCGGCGTTGGTAAAAAGATTCAGCTTGTTTTGAAATGAATCTCTGGAATTGGGATCGTTGCCAAATTTGCCGGCACAAACCACCGCATAAACGAAATTGATCGTCTGTTGCGGCGCGAGTTTCGACACCGGGCCGGTGGAAATCATGGTGATAAAGTTTTGTGCGAGGCCGCGTTCAAAACTGATAATCCCCCCGCGCAAACGCTCGTAGCGTTCAATGTCGTTCTGCGGCGTTTCATTGGTGCGAAAACGCCAAGCGTTGGCAATTGCGCGCTTTTGATAACTGCGGTCGCCTTCGGGAGGGGTCACCCCGAGCAGGTGCATGGCCACATAAAGCCCGTCTTCGGTGTAACCAGGATCGCCGTCGTAATCATAAACGTACAGCATGAACAGAGAATCGATTTTGCCGATGCCTTTATGCTGATAAAACGGCGCGCCGACGCGCGGCGGCGTGATACGCGTGTTGCGGACCACCAGATCGGCCATCACCCCGAGATAAACGTCACGCAGCGTGTCGCGGCTGGTGTTGCGAATGGTGTAATTGAAAATCACGAACGCATCGGCAAACGGAAAATTCCACGCATAGGTTTCGAGATGAATGGCAAGCTTGAGCGGCGTGTGGTCGGGAATGAGATCGCCGGTTTCAGGAATAGTGAGATTGGAGTCGGTGAAGTCGGCAATGAAATCCTGATGGCTGATGGCGCGCGGATCGAAGAACGGCGAGTCGAGCAAACTCGAGCGTTCAAGGAGAATATCGCTCGGATTGGCGCTGGTGGTAAACTCAAAGCCAGGCGCGACAGTAAAATTCAAGCTGGAGGCATCGATGGCGCCGGTGCTAACCAGAATGCTGCCGTTGTCTTTGCGCGCGCCAATCCACAGGCCGCCGTCAAACGCATGTTCGATGCCCGAGCCTTTGGGATATTCGCATGAGGGCAAATCCACCGGCCGTTGCTGCGTAAAGCCGTCGCCAAACGTGCCGTAGTTGGTGATCGTCATCGCAATGTTGCCGACGGAAGTGGTGCGGGTAAAATCGACGGTGGGTTTGCGCAAGGTTCGTTCTTGCGCTGGCGCGGAAAGGGCGGAACTCAATAGAAACGTTATGGTGAAGAAAAGCTGGCTTTTTTTCATCGAACGAAGGCTTTCACGTTATGATTGAGTTTGTAGCAAAAATTTAATGACAGCGTCGTTGTAGGAAAATGGCGAAATAAACGACACCAATTCGTCATAACGGGTTGAATCTACAGAAAAAAAAACCGAATGTCAAGTCCTATTCATTTTCTGCACTTGGGCACGACTGTGGTACATTACAATAAGCAGAGATTTGTGTTTCTCCCCGTCCCTTTCTGCCGGTGCGCCAAGGTCGGCACACGTCACCTCCTTTATTATATTTAAGCAGAGCTGTGAGCGAGCATGGTCGAAAACTATTCGTCGATCAAACGATTTGACGCAACCTTTCAGGAGTGCAGACAATGTGCTTTCGTTACTGGCGCCCATGGCATGCGCCATTATTCCGTGTGGCCATCTTGCTCGCCATAATGTTATCAAACCGTAATGCCGCCGCCCAAATTCCAGCCGGCGGAACGGCGATTTCCACCGACACCAATTCCGGTTTGCTTAAATCCAACCAGAGCAAAATTTTTTATCACGACGCCAAATGGTGGGCTATCGCTTTCAATGCGCCGGACAATCGCTGGTATATTTGGAAATTCAGCGGCAGCGCGTGGACCAAAACAATCGGGCTCGATAAAAGCTCGACACGCAAATACGATGCGGTGGTAAATGCCGCGAAGAACAAACTTTATCTGCTCGGCTCGCACGGTTCCGCTTCGGAAGTTCGGCGCTTCAGTTACGCCGCCGGCGCGTGGACGGCAGACGCCGGCTTTCCGGTGAATCCCGCCTTCATCAACACCGACGGCAACAATCCGCTCAGTTTGGCGCAAGCGAAAAATGGCGACCTGTGGATTTTCCGCATTGAAGCGAACAAGCTGCAAGCGAAACGTTCCAAAGCTGCGGACGACGGTAAAATTTGGCCGGCCAATCCGCTCAATCTCAAAGTTGCTTTGAAAGCGGCGACGGGAATCACAGATGCGGTTGCATTCAGCGCGGGCGGCAATGATTGCATCGGCGTGGCGTTCGGCGAAGCCGATATCGCCGGTGGAAAATTTGGCTTTCTGCGCCATCAAGACAGCACACCGGACACGGTTTGGAAAGACGAAACCGCGTCGTTGACGTATTTCGGCGCGGAGCGCGGCAACAACCAAATTTGCCTCACGAAAGATGACAGCAACAATGTTTATCTGCTGACGAAAAACGGCAACGCGCTCGGCAGTGATCCGCGCAACACGTTGTACAAAAGAATGCGTAATGGCGCGTGGCAAAAATTTCGCGTGCACACGAGCGGCGATTGGAAATCTCCGGCGCTGGCTTATGATGCGGCCAACCATCGGCTGTTCGTCATGGGTATCAACAACACCTCGCAGCAGGGCGAATATAAAGCTTATTTTGTCGGACAGGATACGAGTTTGGCAAAAACCACGGCCAAAACATTTTTCTCCGGCACGGGCGCAACGTTTGCGGATTTGAGCGCGCCGCCCAGCGGAATGAGCATCGGTGTTGCCTCCGGTTTGATGTTGGTCGCAGACAACGGCGCCGCAAAAGATATCTGGTACAATCGGCTGGCGATTGAAAGCATTGCGCCGGTCGCGATTGGCGCGATCAAAGTTGCGCCCAATCAAGTCAATGCCAATGCCGCATACACGATTCCACTCACGTTGTCGGGCGCGGGCGCGTTGGCGAAAGATACGGCAACCATTAAAATCGTTTTTCCGCCGAACACGTTGTTGCGCAAAAATATTGCGGCCAATCAAATCACGGTAAACAGCACGGCGTGCAAGAAAGTCGCCGTGGATTCGGCGGCGCGGCAATTGACGCTCACGACGCCGGTAAATTTGGGCAAAGGCCAAGCGGTTTCAGTTATGATCAACACTGGCGCGGGCTTGCTGAATCCGACGCTGGTTGGCCCGCAGCAATTAAAAATTTCCTCGAGCGCGCAGCCGGTGGTGGCGACCTCGCCGGATTATAAATTGACAGCGGCGACGAGCACCGTGGATGCAGCAAAAGTGACGCTTTCAACCAGCGAGGCGGATAGCAGCGCCAGTTACACGATTGCATTCAAGCTCGGCATCAATGGAAGGATGTTGCCGGGCACGAGCACGTTTACAATTATTTTTGACAAAGCCACTAAAATTAAAGACGGCGCGCTGGCCGGCGTGAAAGTGAATAACGTTGTCGCGGCGGCGACCGGCAACAACACCACCAAAACAGTCACCGTCACATTGCCGGCCACGCTTTCTTTGAACAACAGCGCCGCGGTCTCATTGCTGTTGCCAAAATCGGCCATTTCCAATCCGGCAGTGGGAAACACTTACAAATTAACCGTGAACACGAGTGTTGAGCCGAAACCGGTTTCTTCGCTGTCGTATACTATTCATGCCAACCTGATTGTAAATTCCGTGACGGTGACACCGCCGACAGCCAACGCCAACGCGGCATACGTGATTGCCGTGAAACTATCGGGCAACGGCGCATTAACCGCAGGCACGGGCAAGCTCGGCCTGCGCTTTCCGAGCGGCACCAAAGTTCCGGCCACGATCACGCCCAATTTGATTTCAGTCAATGGCACCGCGGCAACGGCGGTGACGACCAACAGCACGGCGCGCGAAGTGTTGATCACCGCGCCGGCGAATCTCGCGAATAATCTCGTTGTTTCAATTAAAATCAATCTCAATGCCGGCCTCGTCAATCCGTCGGCGGCCGGTGATTATATTTTGCAGGCGTGGACGAGCGCGCAGCCGGAGCCGGTCAACTCGCCGAAATATTCGCTAACGACGAATCTCGTCGGCAGCCCGATTTCCACGGCTACGGCTTCCGGTTATTTGAAATCGAATCAGAGTAAAGTATTTTTTCACGACACGCAATGGTGGGCCGTTGCCTTCGACGAGCCGGAGAATAAATGGTACATTTGGAAATTCAATGGCACCAACTGGGTGAAGAATGTCGGCTTGGATAAAGGCGCCGCGTTTGCTTATGATGTGGTCGTGAATGCGAGCGCCAATAAAGTTTATTTTCTGGCAGGGCATCAAACGCTCTCTCGCGTTTTGCGCTATTCGTATGTCGGCGGCACGTGGAAAATCGATACGGGTTTTCCGGTTGACATAAATGATTTTGTTGCCAGCGACGCCGTTAATCCGATGAGCCTCGCGCAAGCGAAGAATGGCGATTTGTGGATTTTTCGAATTCATGCCGGTGCTTTGCAGGCCAAACGTTCGCTGGCGAGCGATGGCGGCACGAAATGGTCAAAGATTGTGACGATCAAAAGTGGTTTGAATCATGCGAGCGGTATTACTGATGCCGTGGCGATTACGACCGGCGGTAAAAATTATATCGGAGTGGGTTACGGCGAGAACGACGCGGCGCAAAGCCGTTTTGGTTTTCTCGTGCACCAACTCGCGGCCGCGGATAGTTTATGGAAAGACGAATCAGCCGCGCTGGCACCGTTTGCGACGGAACGCGGGCTTAATCGCATTTCGATGACGACGGATGCGGAACAAAATATTTATTTGTTTACGCAGAATGTGGGCGCCACCGGCGCGATGCCGCGCAACGCACTTTATAAACGCAACAGCCTCGGAGTCTGGAAAAAATTCAAAGTCAATTCGGGAGCGCGGAATTGGAAAACACCGGCGCTGGCGATTGATGCGACGAACAAAGTTCTTTATCTCATGGGCGTCAACATGCAAACGTCGGTGGGAGAGTATAAATCGTGCAGCCTCGGCGAGGAAGCAACTTTGGATTCCGCCACGGTAAAAACTTTGTTCAATGTTGCCAACGGCCAATTCGACGATTTGAGCGCGCCGGCGGCGAATGTGAATACGGCTTCGGGTCTGATGATTTGCGCCGATAACAAAACCGCGAACGATATTTATTATCGCCATCTCGTGCTCGGCGGCACCGCGCCGTTGATTGTCGGCAATATCAAAGTCGTCTCCAACCAAATCAATGCCAACGCGACGTACACGATTCCGTTGAAGCTTTCGAGCCTCGGCGCGCTCGAAGCCGATACCGGCGTGTTGAATTTTATTTTTCCAACGAATACTTTGGTGCCCAGCAATATGCCGCCACAGGCGGTAAAAGTGGATGGGGTGCCGGCCAAAGCCGTGCTCGCGAACAGTTTGACGCGGCAGGTAACGGTGACAACGCCCGTGAAGTTGCCGAACGATCATAATTTTGCCGTGGTGTTTGATTCCACTTCCGGCGCGGGCTTGATCAATTCAACCACGATCGGCACGGCCTATCGTTTGACGGCGTGGACGAGCGCCCAGCCGAAGCAAGTCGACTCGCCGCCGTTCAGTCTCACACCAACCACGACGAAAGTCACGTCGGCAGCGGTGAAAGTTTTTCCGACGAATCCGGACAGTCTTGCGGAATATTCATTCGCGTTCAATCTCGGCGCGCATGGCCGGCCGTTGCCCGGCAACAGCACCATCAAAATCAAATTCGGCGCGCCCACGAAAGTTCGGCAGGGCGCGATTCCGGGCGTGAAACTCAACGGCAAAGTTGCAACGGCCATCGCGGACTCGCTGCTGCGCCGGGTGACGGTGACGATTCCCGCCGATTTGGATCTGAAGAATAATGCCGGCCTCACGCTCGCCATTCCGCGTGGAAAAATTCGCAATCCCAATATCACAAAAATTTATAACGCGGTGGTGGCGACCAGTGTCGAGACGACTTTTGTGGCCTCGCAGCCTTATACGATTAAAGTGAGCCACAATATCGGCGCGGCGATTGCCAACACCAAAAAAAGTTTTGATCGCAACAATCAAAGCAAGATGTTTTATCACGGCGGCTTCTGGTGGACGGCGGCACAATCTAAAACTGATCTAAATTGGTATTTGTGGAAATTCAACGGCAACACGTGGACGCAGGGCGTTCTGATTGCCAGCGCCGGGAACACGCGTCCGGATTGCGTGCTTGATGCTGCCAACAACAAGGTCTACATTCTGCTGCCCGGCTCAAGTATAACTTACTTTTTGTGTTTGAAATATGCTGCCGGCAACTGGACGGTCGAGTTGGGCTATCCGGTGGCGATACTTGATTTCAAACAGGTTTCGGATCGTGGCATTAATTTGACGCGCGCGAAAAATGGTCACTTCTGGATTTTTCGCGTCGCGGATTCAACATTGACCGCAAAATATTCGACCGACGCCGGCCACAAGTGGTCGCGCACGATCACGATAAAAAAGCATTTGCGCAATCGCGATGCCTTGACTGACGCAACGGTGTTTACGCACACCTCCGGAAATTTCGTTGGCGTCGGTTATGCCGAGAACAGCACCCCCGGCGCGGTTTATGGTTTTCTGCGCCATCTCGATACCGATCCCGACTCGGTTTGGAAAGATGAGACGAAAGATATCCCGCAATTTCTCGGCACTAACTCGGACGATCATCTCAGTATGCTCACGACGAACGGCGAAGTGTTGATGCTCGTCAAAACCAATGGCGGTAAAGCCAACGTGACGGATGTTGGTTTGCTGCGGCGCAATTTGAACGGCGGCTGGACGCAATTTCCAATTCAGACGACGGAGGGATGGGCGCGGCCGGTGATGGCCATCGATGAGGCAAATAAGCGACTCTATATTTCCGGCTCGCGCGAAGGCAGTATCAAAGTCGGCGTCATGAAAAAGTGTGGCCTCGGCGATTACGGTGCGCTGTTCGCTGCGCCGGTTGATACGATTTTCCGCAACGAAGCGGATAACTTTCTCGACCTGTCGATGCCCGCGCATCCAGTGAACGGTACGATGAATCTGCTCATTTGCAGCGGCAACGACTCGCGCGACGAGTTGTGGTTTAATTTGGTCAAGCTCGGCGGCGCGAGCAAAATGGAGGCAGAAGCGTCTGCTGCCGCGACGGAAGTTATCGCCGAAGATTTCGACGGCGTGCAGGTTTATCCGAACCCATTCAATCCGCAAACTTCGTTTCGCTTTAAAGTGAAAGAAAATGCGCCGGTGAAATTGCAAATCTTCAACCTCGCCGGCCAGTTGGTGCGCACCATCGCGGACGAAAATTTTACGCCCGGCGTTTATGTGCGCCGCTGGAACGGTCGAAATGAAGACGGCCGTGCCGCGGCAACCGGCTTGTATTTTTATCGCCTGCAAATCGGGCAACAAATGTTGCGCGGGCGAATTCAATTGGTTAAATAGGCGTAGCGCAGACATCTTGTCTGCGCGGTATCCGGATTTGGCGAATCGTCCGGATATTAATCTTCCGCCCGCAAATGTCATGCTGGAAGCATCCTGTTGCAATCCAGCACCGTGCTTGATGATTAACAGGATGCTTCCAGCATGACATTGTCTGATACGCGCAATGTTCATCCGGTGGTCGTTTTTCAAGCTGTTGGAATTTTTTTTTGGATTCTATATTTTCAGGACGAATCATGCAAAAATATATTCTCAGGACGATTTGGTTTTGGGGAATTGCCATTTTAATTCTCGCTCCAAACCTCTCTGCGCAAATCCCGCAAGTCGGCGCGCCGATTTCCACCACCACCAAATCCGGTTATAAAAAATCCAACCAGAGTAAAGTGTTTTATCACGACAGCCAGTGGTGGGCGTTGGCGCTCGATGAGAGCAACGATCGCTGGGAAATCTGGCGTTATCAAGGCAACAATTGGATGCCGACGAAGGTTGCCGTGCAAAATGGCAACGGCTTCCGCTGCGACGCCATGGTGAATCCCGCCACCGGCAAGCTTTATGTTTTTAGCTCGCACAACACCACCTCGCGATTTCATCGCTTTTCATATCTCGGCGGCACGTGGCAGCGCGACGCAGGTTATCCGGTGCTGGTCTCCGGTTTTGCCAATCCCGACGGCAACAATCCCGGCAGTCTCGTGCAGGCGCGCAACGGCGATTTGTGGATTTTTCGCATCAACCAAAGTATTTTGCAGGCCAAACGATCGAGCAACGAAGGGATCGCGTGGTCCGACACGATTCACATTAAAACCGGCTTGAAAACGGTAAACGGCATTACCGACGCGACAACGTTTGAATTTGAAGGCGCCAATTTTATTGGGGTGGCGTTTGGCGAGGGCGATGTCAGCGAGAGCAGATTCGGATTTCTCCGGCATGCAGATGGCGCGTCCGATCACGGCTGGACAG
This sequence comes from uncultured Cytophagia bacterium, assembly GCA_964477305.1. Taxonomy (GTDB): domain Bacteria; phylum Zhuqueibacterota; class Zhuqueibacteria; order Zhuqueibacterales; family Zhuqueibacteraceae; genus Zhuqueibacter. The sequence goes on along the minus strand of CAYZFF010000152.1, from coordinate 356 downwards.
ACGAATCAGCCGCATTTTCGTTTTTTAACAATGAACGCGCGAACACTCAGCTTTACTTGACCAGTGACGCCGGCAACAATGTTTATCTGTTCACCCGCAACGGCAACGTCAGGAAAGTCACGGAGGTGGGGAATTCATTGTATAAACGCAACAGCGCCGGCGTTTGGGAAAAATTTAAAGTGAACGTCGCTATCGCGCGCGAGTGGCGATCACCGGCGCTGGCGATTGATGCGACGAATAATCAACTTTATGTGATGGGCATCAATCTCGGAACGCTGTCGGCTGAGTATAAAACTTGCTTGCTCGGACAGGAAAGCAGTTTGGAAACGGCAGCAGTTACATCGTTGTTTTCCTCT
>CAYZFF010000151.1:0-9410 GCA_964477305.1 uncultured Cytophagia bacterium | reverse complement strand
TAACAAATAAATTATTGCCTTGACTGGGAGAGGTTGATCGCCTATATTTTGAACAACTGCTTTGCAAAGATGTGGCGAACGATAGAAATGGCTACTATCAAATCTGGTCTCATGTCCAGTAGTAATTTAGCGCGACGCCAAACGGTTGGGGAAGATATTTTCAATTTAAAACGACTCATGAAAACTCGACTTACTTTCATTTATTACGCCGCGACTTGCTGTTTATTATCTACTCTTGTAATTGCCCAACAACCTGAGACGCCTAAATCCGCTTTTATTTCCATCACACCGTCACAGGCGGGTTTGCCAATTTTCGTGGATGGCAAAAACATTGGATTAACGCCGCTGCAAAATTGGCCGCTGCCACCGGGCAAACATGAGCTTGCCGTCAAAAGTGCGCGCGCGGAGAGCTGGCTGGATTTTGATTGGACCGAAACGTGCTCACTCAGCACCGGGGACACGATAGTTTTTGTTCCGCGCTTTCAACGCGGTTATTCGATTAACTCGACGCCGTTTGGCGCTGAAGTTTATATCGATAATTTGTTGCAAGGAACGACTCCGCTGATCTTGCGGTTGTGGGAGGGCGATATTGCCAGCATAGAAATTCGGCAGGCCGGTTATCAAGCTCAACAGTTGCAGGTTGGAGCTGGTGTTTCAGAACTTCGTATTTACCATGTTGATTTAAAGCCGGAACAAAATCTGCCTTTAGCTCAAGAAGTGGAAAAAAACCGCCGCGTTTTTAGTTTGCATCGCCATCGCCGCCTTTCATTGGCTGCCGCCGGATTGAGCCTGGCCTCGGGCATTACCGCCATTCTCTTGAAAGACAAGGCCGATCATTTCTACGACGAATACCTCACCGCCGGCCTGCCGGAAAATCGTGACCGTTTTTTTCAGCGCACGCAAGATTACGATCGCTATGCCGGCATCGCTACCGTCGTGTTTGAAGCGAGTTTTGCGGTGTCGTTCTATTATTTCTTGAAATCGACGCGGGAATGATTCGTTCCAGCAACGCCATTCATCGTAGCATCTTTAGGCGTTACATCCGAATCTCTCGCAAAAGATTTTCTTGTGTCAATGCGCCTCTAACGCCTGAAGGCGTTACTACGAACACCCTTTTGATTTTTTAGAACGACGAAAGCAACCCCCGCACAAACGCCGGCGCCGCCGAGCACGGCCAATGACGCACCGAATTTTTCTGCAACAAATCCAATCAGCAAATTCCCCGCTGGCGAGAGGCCGCCAAAAGAAAAAGCGTACACCCCCATCATGCGACCGCGCAAATGATTGGGCACGCGCCTTTGCAAAGAACTATTCGCATTGATATAGAAAAGAATAATGCCAAAACCGGCAACCGCAATGGCAAGCAGCGCCAGATAGAAATTTTTGGCTAAAGCAAAAACCGCAACGCCGGCCACGAAAATCACCACGCCGGCAAAGAGCAAACGCCACGATGAAACCCGATGATTGACCGCAGCAACCAACAAGGCGCTGCCCAACGCGCCGAAGCCGCCGGCAGACATCAGTTTTCCCAACTCCACCGCGCTGCCACTCCGCAATTGCGCGGCGAAAGCTGGAATTAAAATCCAGAACGACCAGCCGAAAATCGTCATGACACTCACCAGCATGAGCAGGCCGTAAACTCGCGGCGTGCGGCGCACATAAAGCAAAATTTCGCGAATCGAATTGCCAAGTGGTTTCGGCATGGTTTTACGAAGCGGCATTTTATCGAAACGCATCGCGGTCAGCGCCCATATTGCCGCCAGATATGAGACGCTATTAATAAACAAACACCAACCCGCGCCCAGCGTGGCGATGATGATGCCGCCAATCGCGGGCCCGAGCAACCGCGCCGTGTTAAAGGTGGCGGAATTCAATGCCAGCGCATTGGGCAAATCATCTTTCCCAACCAACTCAATGGCAAAAGCCTGGCGCGCCGGAATATCAAACGCATTCACCATGCCAAAGCTAAACGCCAGCCCGCAAATCCAGCCGACACTGATCTTGTCCGTCCAAATCAAGATGGCAAAAATCAGCGCCAGCAACAGCGCCGGAATTTGCAAAGCCAGCAATAGTTTTTGTTTGGGAAAACGATCGGCAAGGCTGCCGCCGATGAGCGAAAAAAAAGACAGTGGCAGAAAATTCAGGAAGCCGACAAAGCCGAGCCAAAACGCCGAGTGGGTTAATTCAAAAACCAGCCAACCCTGGGCGATGGTTTGCAACCATGAGCCACTCACCGAAATAATTTGCCCCAAAAAATAATAACGATAGTTACGATGCCGTAATGCGCGAAACATTGGAAACCGCGCATGCGGGGCGGCGTCGATGACGGCAACAGCGTGTGGGGTGGAAATTTCTCCCGAAGATGAAGACATTATGGTTATGAAATTCCTTTCCTAACTTTCCTCGGCGGAGAATGCGGCTTCACGAACGGCGTAATTCATAACTCGTCGTGATATTCACCGTTGGCCGCAACATGCCGGACACGGAGCAATATTTTTCCTCCGACAGTTTGATCGCGCGCGCCAGCTCGTTGCCTGTCACATCCGGGCTGACGAGTTTATAAAGCAGATGAATATGAGTGAAAATACGCGGATACTCCTCGCGCCGTTCGGCGTTGATATCCAAAGTCAAGGCCGTGATCGTTCGGCGCATCTTCTGGAGAATCGAAACAATGTCCATCGTCGTGCAGCCGCCGAGCGCCTGCAATACCAACTCCAGCGGCGATGGCCCAAGGGCCGCCGTGTGCTCCGGGGTGCTGTCTAATTTAACAATTTGTCCGGAAGCGGTGGTGCCTTCCAATTGCATGTCCGGCCCGAGCCAGCGTAATTGCGCAGTCATGTTTGCTCCAAAATAATTCGCTTGAACTTATTTTTCAAAGTAAACAAATTTCCGAAAAAAACAAGCGCGGATAATTTCTTTTTGCGTTTGGAAAAAAAATGCTCTATATTGGCAAGATGATAAAATTGCAACACCGAACCTCAACTTCGAGCCGATTGAACAGAAGACTCGCCCCGCTATGGTTGGCCGCAATGTCGGCCTTGACCGCAAGCCGCGTATTTACGCAAACCCCGGACGCACCCCGAGAACAATTAGTGCAACGCGTGCTGCAACAGCTTCACCATGAAGCTTATGACAGCGCGCTCTCCGCCTGCGCGATGATTCGCCGGCAGTGGCCGGACGATCCCACCGCGGATGTTTTGCAAATGAGCCTTTATCAAACGCAAATGCGAAACTATCGCGTGCGCTTATATGAAGCGGCATTTGATTCGCTCAGCAAAAGTGCCGTCAAGTTAGCCGATAAAAAAATCAAAGAACATCCGACCGCCGAGATGTTTTTTATGCAAGGCTCGGCGCGCGGCCTGCAGGCGCTGTATCGTTTCCAGCAGGGGGAATGGTCCGCGGCTTTGCGGGATGCGGCGGTGGCGCTGCATGCGATGAATCGCGCGCTGCAAAAGGATGAATCTTTCGTTGACGCCAGTCTGACGGTCGGACTATACAAATATTGGAAGAGTCAAAAACTTGGTTTTGGCGTCGATTTATATGCCCATGAACGCGAAGAGGCTTTCGTCATTATCGAGCAGGTTTGGAAACATGGACGCTACTCTTCGGTGGAGGCGGCCCTAACGTTGCAAAACGTTCTTTTGTATAGCCACAAAGATCAAAAGGCGCTGGAAGTCAATGACTGGCTGCGCGAGCGCTACCCGACGCATCCGAGCGTGCTGTATCATCGCGCGCTGTTGATGGAACGATCGCAACACCCGGCGGAAGCGCTGGCGCTGTGGGAAAAATTAATCCAGCGCCTGAATGCCTCGCGCTGGCAAAGCCATACATTTCTGGCCGAATGTTATCTGCATTGCGCCCAGCTTGGTGAAGCGCTGCGACTCACTCACCAGAATAACGATCATTCCCCGCAAAAAATTTCTGAGGCCTTACAACTTGCCGCCTGGCATGCCGAGCGGCGCCAAAAAGCGCTCGAGCTTGAAAGCATATTTCACAAATTCGACGAAGTCGAAGCCGAGATTAAAAAGATGCAGAAAGAGCAGAGAAAAAATGCCGGCGGATACTAACTTTGTTCACGTTCGACCCCCAACGCGCGCATTTTTTTATGCAGGTTGCTGCGTTCGATGCCAAGAATTTGCGCCGCCTGCGTGATGTTGCCGCCGGTCGATTCGAGGCAGGCAAGAATATAGTCGCGCTCAACTTGGTCGCGCACCTCGCGCAAAGTTTGTCCCGGCTGAAATGCACTTTTGAGCATCGGCTGCGAAACCTGCAAATTCAACGGGAGATCGGCCGCGGTAATCGTATCCGTCGCCGCCATAATCACGAATCGCTCGATCGCGTTGCGCAGCTCGCGAATGTTTCCCGGCCAATCATGATTTTGCAAACGCGCCATCGCTTCGGGCGCTATTTGCTTGAGACGAAAACCGTTTTCGCGGCAATAATGTTCGCAGAAATGTTGGACCAACGCCGGAACATCTTCTTTGCGCTCACGCAGCGGCGGCATGTAAATCGGCACGACATTTAACCGGAACCACAGATCTTCGCGAAAACGGCCGCGCCGAACTTCTTCTTCAAGATTTTTATTCGTCGCCGCAACAACGCGCACATTGACGCGCAGCGTTTGCGCGCCCCCGACGCGCTCAAACTCGCCTTCCTGCAACGCGCGCAAAACTTTGGCCTGCACGCGCAAACTCATGTCGCCAATTTCATCAAGAAAAAGCGTGCCGCCATCGGCTTGCAAAAATTTGCCGTCGCGTGTCGCGCTCGCGCCGGTGAAAGCGCCTTTCTCGTGGCCAAACAATTCGCTCTCGATTAAATCTTCCGGAATCGCGGCGCAGTTGACTTTAATAAAAGCCTGCGGCTTGCGCTCGCTCGCCTCGTGAATCGCCCGCGCCACCAACTCTTTACCGGTGCCACTCTCACCGAGAATGAGTACGCGCGTATGGGTCGGCGCGACCCGGGAAATTTGCTCGCGAATTTTTTGCAAAGCGCTGCTTGCCCCGATCATTGCAAACTGTCCCGTCATCTCACGCCGTAAACGCGCATTCTCTTCCGTCAATTGTCGCTGTGCCAGCGCATTTTTAACCGCAATAAGCAGCTTATCTTTGGAAATTGGTTTTTCAATAAAATCATACGCCCCTTCGCGTGTCGCGGTCACCGCGTTTTGAATCGTGGCGTTGCCGGAGATAATGATCGCCGTCGGACGCTGGGGAAATTGCTTCAATGTTGGTAGAAATTGCAAGCCATCTAATTCGCTGCCCGGCATCACGATGTCAAGCAGAACCAGATCAAAGTTTTGTTCGGCAAGCCGGCTTGTCGCTTCGCTCGATGAGGCGGCTTCGGTCACCTCGTAACCGGCGCCTTTTAAAATCATTTCCACGGAGCGTCGGATGTTGCGTTCGTCGTCGACGATGAGAATTCTGGGTTTTGACATAACTATTATGCGAAAAGAAGTAAAGCAAAATATAGGAAAATGTCATGCCGGAGGCATCTTTTTATTGTCAAGCATAGTCTTCGGCGAGCTCAATCGTGCTGTACTGAATTGAAAAAGGATTCCTACAGAATGACATCATACAAGGACTTGCAATAAATCCATTGGCTACTTTTCAGCCGTTGGAAAATTTACAAATAAAACTGCTGCCACGCCCAACTTCACTTTCAACCGTAATAACTCCACCGTGTTCCTCCACAATCCGCTTCACAATCGCCAAACCCAATCCCATGCCGGATTTTTTCGTCGAGAAATAGGGCTCGAAGATACGCACAAGATTTTCCGGCGGAATGCCCGGCCCGTCGTCTGCCACGGCGACGGCGATTGAATTTTCTTGCGACTCTTGAAAAGTTCGTACGGTGACTTTCGCCGTTGCAGAAGCTTGCATCGCATTCTCAATCAAATTAATCAAGACGCGACGCATCGCGTCCCAATCGAAATTTAATTTAGACAAAGTTTGCTCTAATTGCAACTCGATTGGGCGCTGCGCATAAAGCCGCGCGATTTCCGTCACCAACTCATTCAACGAGCCAAGCGTCGGATGCAGCTCTGGCATGCGCGCAAAATCTGAAAACTCACGCACGAGTTGCCGCAGCTTGTCGATTTCTTCATCGATAATTTTACAGCCTTCGGCGAGCGTTTGGCGATAGGATTCGTCTTGCCCTCGGTATTCATCCTGAATTTGCCGCACCATCAATTGCATCGGCGTCAGCGGATTTTTGATTTCATGGGCGAGCACACGCGCGATCTCCCGCCAGGCCGCCATCTTCTCCAACTCGATCACCTGCTCTTGCTGGCGTTTTAAATCGCCCACCATTTGATTAAACGCATTGCCGACTTGCCCGATTTCGTCTTTGGCGCGAATCGCAACGCGATGTTCCCATTTACCCGCAGACAATTTTCGCGCGCCAATGGCTAACTCCTCCAACGGCGCGGTGATGCGCAGAGAAAAATACCAACCGGCTACGAGGCTGATCAATAGCATCGGAGCATAAGAAGTCAGAAACGCCATCAAGATCGCTTGCCGATATTCAGTTTCGCGCAAATCCAGCGTTTGGCGCATTTGCGCGGCGATGACGATGTTTCTGAAACGCTGTCCCATCGCATTCGGAATTGGCCGTATACCGATCAACCACGCCGCGGGTTGTAAGCGCTCCGGAAGCCGCAAGGCCAGACGAACCGCGGCACTATCGACGCCGAGATTAACCAACGAATCCGCTTTGATATCAACATTTAACAAAGCGTGGTTAAATGGCGGCGTAATATTCTCCGGCCGTTGTTTGATTGGCAGGCCGTTGCGATCAGCAAGAATCAATAAAACCGAATCTTCCGGACTAATGACACTGACCGGGTCTTGTAGTCCCCATTCCCAATTTTGTAACGTTGCGCTTTGATTAATACTTTTTATCCAATTCAACCGAAACGCGAGCTTGCGAATTTCCGTGCTCATGTGCTGGCTGACCAGCTCCACGGCGCTGTTGAGTCCTTCCGCCATCGGTTTTTGCAACGAGATACCCATTGTTCGTTTTAAAAAAGATTCGGCGAGAAAAACGAGCGGAATTATCGGCAGGAGCGTGAGCGCCAAAAAAATGAGAATGAATTTGGAACGCAAAGTTTTCATCGCCGGCCTTATCTACTGCGCGCGAAACGGCGGTGAGACGGCCCATTCCGAAGCGCCAAACGGATTTTCTTTTTTCCCACTCAAAAATGAAACCAGGGTATTGAGATTCAGCCGAAATCCCGCAGCGCGATCTTCGCCGGGCAGCGACTCTTCGGTGCCCTCGGCAACCTCCAGCCAATCGCGCAGTTGTTGATCCTGCTTGGCGCTGATGGGAATAACCGCCACTTGCAAACGCAGCCGATAGGTTTTTTGCGGAACCAAACGGCGCCGGAGCAGCAGTTTTAATGTATCGATCTTCGTGCAGAGTTTTTCCATTTCGGCGAAGCTGGCCGCGGTCTGCTCACGCTGATTGAATTGCAAACGATAGCGATCATTCCACAAATCGTAGAGCAGGCGCAAAGAATGCGTCATCTGCTGCAGTTCACGCTCGGGTTCTTCGAGCAGACGAAAATCAAAACGAATGACCGCCGGCAGGCCGCTGCGAATCGTGTTAACGATTTTGGGAGAAAAAATATCGGCAAGTTGCACGGACACGGTGAGGCTATCCGCAGCAGGTTTCGTAAGAATAGAAATCACGCGGGGCGTCTGTGCCGTTGCTTCTGCAACGAACAGCAGCAAAAAATAATAATACTTTTTTGTGAGACGGCGCATGATTCCTTAAAAGAGATGTCCTAACGTCAGATAAAAATGAAAATCATCCGGATGTTTTTCGGGATACGCAAAATCCATTCGCAGCAAGCCGAGCACCGGCACTTTGACGCGCACGCCAAAGCCCAATGATTTCACCACCTCATCGCCGATAATTTCTTTTAAGCCGTTAATGCGGCCGGCATCGAAAAAGAGTACGCCGATGAATCGTGGCTTGCCCTGCTGATCCCATTCCAACGGAATACGATACTCGAGATTGCTCAAAGAAAGTTTGGTGCTGTAGCCGACCGGCGTCAAACGGCGTTCGTCAAAACTGCGCAACGAATTGACGCCGCCAAGATAAAAGCGTTCGTAAAACGGCGCCGCTTCGGAGGTTTTGGCCAATTTCAGGCGCCACGCCAGAACGCCGACGCCGAGCTTTTGATACACCCGGCCATCAAAAATCGTGCGATTGAATTTTGCGTCGCCGCCAACGGTTTCGAATGAAAGCGCGCCCCAAATACCTTTGGTTGGAAAGAGCGCATCGTCGCGCGTGTCAGCCTGCAAGCGCAACCACGCGCTGTTAAGCCGTTTTTTGCCCAGATCTTTCGCGATGATTTCTGGAAAAGCGAAAAAAGTGCTATCCTTGTGCACCAATGTCGCAAAGCTATCAGGTTCCGTCTCGCTGGATTGTAACCCACCGGATAAATATTTTCCAAGACCACGTGAGCCGCTTAGGGTCAGGCGTAAACCGGCGGCGGCGATATTCTGCCGGCTGGCGCGCGTGTCAAAATAATGAATAATTTGACGGCCAGTAATATCGGCGTCGAATTGGAAATTGGCGGCGCGGTTAAAAATGTTCGGTTGGTAAAAACGCAAATTGGCGCCGGCAACGCGATCGCCAAAAATGAGACGCAAACCGAGCCAGTGGCCGCTGCCGAAAAGATTATCATAGCGCACGCCCAGCGGCGAAAAATACCAGCCGTCCAGCTCGCTGTAGCCGCCGGCAAATTCAAACGTCGGCCACTGCCGCTCAATGACTTCGCAGACCACGATCACTTTCCCGCGCGAAGAGCCGGGTTCAGAGCGAAAGCTCACCTGCTTAAAAAAGTTGGTGGCTTGCAAGGTTTGATAATTCCGCTCAATCAGTTCCGGCGTGAGAACATCGCCCGCGCGGAAACTGAGATACCGCTGCACGATTTGCGCGTTCGTCCGGCGCAATCCGAGAACTTTGACCTGCTCGACAATGAGTTGGCCTTCTTGCGCCCACAGCCATTGGCTGCAAAGCAGCAGGAGTAACCAGTAGACAATTCTTTTGGGAATGAAGAGTTGCATATTATGTTGTAACGCCAACCACCGGCCGGCAAATGTTTTAGTCGTTTATAAAATAGGAGAATTTTTCACGGGTGCAAATGCTTTTTTATGGCAAAACGAAATGCAATTTAATAAAAAAAACATAACTATTCAGCGCAAATTTTCACAAAAAACCAAAGCGGTAAGCGGATAAAACAGATTGAACAGATTTCGATTTTGCCCAATAAATTCTTGAAATCCGCTTTATCCGTTCAATCGGTTTACAAAAAAATAGCTGAATAGTTACAAAATTTGAAAAAAACAAAATTGACCGGTCAATTGGAGTGACCGGTCAATCTCGACAAACAAAAGTTTCTG
>CAYZFF010000150.1:5704-9432 GCA_964477305.1 uncultured Cytophagia bacterium | reverse complement strand
TAAAAACTCTGCGTCAGTCGCGTCATAATCAAGCGGCCCAAAATCGGCGCGCCGATAAATTGCGCGTGTCTTTTGTCGAGCAGATTATTGACGTTGAGCGCGAAGCGCGTACTTTTGGAGAACGGCAGATCGTAGCCGAAATTGAGATCGACAACGGTGTAGGTTTGAATCTCACCCGCATACGCGCCGGATTCCATGGGGAAGCCCTCGATGTAGCGGCCCCGCAACTCCAAGTCATAACCCCGTTCCGGCGCGCGGTATTGAACGGCCAGCGCTATTTTGTTGCCGGGTGCATTGAGCGCCAGGTTGGCAATCCCGTCGAGATTTTTGATAAAAACACGGTTCGGTTTTTTAAAGATATTCAGGCCTTGCTTGGTGACAAAAGAGTAGTTGCCGGATACCGTCCATTGCGGGCTGGCAAAGAAGCTTAAAGTGACGTCCATGCCGTTGAGCGAAACTTCACCAAAATTGCGAAAAGTTTGCATGACTTCCACGTTGTTTTTCAGCTCCTGCGGCGAAATGACGCCAAGCGGCACACCCTGCAGAAAACCGGCAAAGGCTCCGGCAAAAACTTCCGGGGTCAAGCCGAATTGTTGCAAAATTGCCACCGCTGCCGGATCGGCGCGAAGCTGCGTTGCCAGCGCTTTGCTCAAGCTGTCGCCGTGGGCAAAAACATTTGGCGTTTCAACTTTCAACGGCCCGACAAAATCTTTAATCCGGGTATGATAAACGTCGACGGTGACGAGCAATTTTCCACCGACGATGCCTTTATAACCTAATTCAAAATTGTTCGTGATCGTCGGTTTGATCGGCGCGATATTCTGCACGCTGGAAATGTCGATTGGATCAAACGGCGCGGCGTTGCCCAGTTGCGCGGCCACCAGATTGAGGCGTTGCGGCACGCCCGGAACCGGATTGGCCGTCAATTGTTGCGGCAATACGCCGAGAATAAGTTGGGCCTGCGCTGGCGTTAAAATGTTGAACGGCGCCGGCAACCGCTTCAAGGCTTCGGCGTCGGTGGCAATCTGGCCGAGAAATTGGCGAATGCCGGGCCAGAGCGGATTGATCGTGTGCGAATCGAGATAAGTGCCGGGCGTATAAAAACGCGAAACCATCTGCGGCCGGCCATTATTGAAGCTGAAGTTATAGCCGGTGCTGGGGACGCCATACGTGCGCACGTCAAAGAGCGTGCTTCCCGCAAAACCTACGCGCGACAGCAAAATATCCAAAAACAAGGTGTTGGTGGACGGCGTGCCGAACGCGCGGTTGTAGGTGCCGCGCAGGGTATGGTTTGCGGACGGCTTGAAAACCAGCGCCGCGCGCGGCGATAACACCGGGTCTTTAATGTGATTGTGATCATCGAGACGCGCTGCCGCCACCAAATCGAGCTTGGGCAAAACTTTAGTTTCCGATTGCAAATAGATACCGAACTCATCAATGTTGTCTTTGTCTTCATTGCGCCCGTTGATGCTGCCTTTGGTGTCGGGGCGGGTGAGAATGGCGTCGAGGCCATACGTAAAGCGCTGGCGTTGTGCCAGCGTTAGGCTGTGCTGCGCCTGTCCGACGATGACCTTTGAATTATCTTTAATGATCTGACCCGTGTTTAAAATATACGTGTCCCCGGCATTGCTGGCGTTGACAAAACTCTGCACGAACAGATTTTTGTAATTAAAGCGTCCTTGCAAATAACGGTAGCTCCAGCCGCCCGCCTGCGCCGGCCCGAGACCGGTCAGCTCGATCTGGTCGCCTCGATTGTAGCCGGCATTAAAAATCAGCGAAGAATTGGCGCCCGGCCGAATATCGAGACGGGCTTCACCGGCAATTTTTTCAACATCAAAATCCGGAATGTTGTCCACCGAATCGGAGCCCACCGGTTGAAAACCTTCGGCGGTTGCCTGAAAAAATCTGATTCTTTTCGGCAGGCCGGCAAAACCGTAATAATCCTGCCAATCGCGGCCGCGATAATATTGGCCGGAAACTTTGAACGCGACTTTTTCGCTCAACACGCTGGCATGGCGAAAAGCGGCGGTGTAAATATTGCGGCCGCCAAGCCGGCCGTTCGGATGGTTTAAATTCGTTGCCGTATAGGTGTCATTGCGGCCGAAATTAAAAAAATCGCGACCGCCGCCGCCCACGCTCACCGTCGTGCCGGCAGATTCAAACGGCGATTTGGTGATGATGTGCATAACGCCGTTGGCGCTATTGGGGCCGTACAAGGCCGCCCCGGGGCCGAGCACGACTTCGATGCGCGCGATGTCTTCGCCAACGAGTGGAATGAAATTATACGCATTGAGCCGCAGCGACGGCACCGCGGCATAGCGATTGTCCGTGAGCGAAAGCAGCGCGCCGGAAAAAATATTGTTGAACCCGCGCACCGTCACGTTGCTTTGCGCAATGCCGTTGGTCGCTACATCCACCGCCGGCATGCCGCGCAAATAATCCGTCGGCGTTGAAGCCGCGCGGCCGCGAATTTGCGAGGCTTCTAACACTGAAATCGACACCGGCGCTTCCAGCGCCTTCTCCTGGCGCCGCGAGCCGGAGACAACAACCGGGTTGAACGTCACGCCTTCGCCGCTGAGAGCAATGTTGATTGTTTTGATTTCTCCCGCCTTCACCGCCACATTGGCCAGCGTTTTTTTATCGTAGCCGACAAACGAAGCAATGATCGTATACGTCCCCGCCGCGAGGTTGCGCACCTCAAATTCGCCATCTAAATTGGAAACCGCGCCAGCTTGCACACCGGCCGCGGTGACTTGCACATTGGCCTGCGGTAAAGCCTCGCCGCTTTGTGCATCGGTGACTTTTCCTTTGATGGTCGCCGTCTGGCCAAACGCGATGGCGAAATTTCCCAGCAGCCACAAACTTAGCAGCAAATTCTTGGGCAGCCCTCGTTGGCAATGATTTGACATAACTAATCCTCCTTGACGAATGTTGATGGGCTTATGATGCACGGCCTAAGTTAACATTTCAGCCCGCGATAATTTGCCATTTTTTTTCAAAAGGCGCAAGGAATTTTTCGTTGTGCAATTTTATTAAAATAAAAAGCCCCGTGAACGTGTTTCGTATTCACGGGGCTAAAACTTCTACGGCTTCCGCCTTAGAACTTTAAGAGCGGCGTCTTACCGCGTTTTCTGCTGGTCTAAATACGTCACCGCTTTGAGTTTCGCCGTTTAAAACGTTTGCGTAACACGAGCCATAATCAAACGGCCTAATTCCGGGGCGCCGATGAACTCTTTGTGCTTTTTGTCCAGCAAATTATTCACATTGAGCGAGAAGCGGCTGCCGGTCGAGAACGGCAAATCATACCCGAAGTTGAAATCAACCACAGAGTAGGTTTGCACTTCGCCGAGGTAAACGCCGCTGTCTTGCGGGAAACCTTCGACATAACGGCCGCGCAACTCCACCTCGTAGCCGCGTTGCGGAGCGCGATATTGCGCCGCCAGCGCGAACTTGTTGGCGGGCGCATTGAGCGAAATATCCGCGACGCCGGCCAGATTACGATAAATCACGCGATTCGGCGATTTGAAAAAGTTAAAACCGCTTTTGGTGACAAAAGAATAATTACCGGAAAACATCCAGCTTTTGCCGGCAAAATAACTGAAGTACACGTCCATGCCGTTGAGGCTGACGTCGCCGAAATTGCGGTAGGTCAAAATCATCGCCGTCGGATCAAACGCTTCCTTCGGGCTGACGGTGCCGAACGGAATACCGGCGGCGCCTCCGGCAAA
>CAYZFF010000150.1:3541-5604 GCA_964477305.1 uncultured Cytophagia bacterium | reverse complement strand
CGCGAGCACGGCGCTGCGGCCGACGCCCCACATGACATTCGTGAAGACCGGATCATTTTGATTGATGAATGCGCTGGTTTGTTGCCCAGCCAGTATTGCAAATGGCGAGCGGAATTGCGGCAGGCCGTTCCCACCGATGTTGAAATTAAAACCGCTGGAAGGTACGCCCTGCGCGCGCACACTGGTTCCCAATGCCGCATTGCCCAACCGGCTGCCCAAACCAAAAACATCCTGCCGGGAAGAAATATCGAGAAACAGGTTGTTGCTGCTCGGAGTGCTGAAGGCACGGTTGTAAGTCGCGCGTAACGAGTTGTTGGTGTTCGGCTTGAACACCAGCGCCGCCCGCGGGGAGAACACCGGATCTTCGATAAAGTTATGATCATCAGCGCGCGCCGCCAACAGCACATCAAATTTCGACGAAAGCTTCGTCTCGGATTGCAAATAGACGCCGTACTCGTTGATGTTGTCGTTTTCTTCATTGCGGCCGTTGATCGTGCCTTTGGTGTCCGGCCGGGTCAGAATCGCGTCGATGCCGTAGACAAAACGCTGCTTCGTGCCCAGGCCCAGGCTGTGCTGCGCTTGTGCCGCAAACAATTTCGAATTATCCTGAATCAGCGCGCCGTCGCGCAACAAATAGGTGTCGCCGGCGTCGCTTTGATTGACGAAGCCCTGCACAAAAAGATCTTTGTGATTAAACCGCGCTTGCGCGTAGCTGTAAGTCCAGCCTTTTGCCAAACCGGCGCCAATGCCGGTTAATTCGAGATTGTCGGCGCGGTTGAAACCGGAATTTAAAACTAAACCGGTGTTATTAGTCAGACGAAAATCCACTCGCGCTTCGGCGGAAATCTTTTTCACGTTGAAATCGCGGGCATTCGAGATCGCCCCACCTTGCGGCACATTGCCCGTCGAGGTCTGAATGTACTTGGTGATGGTCGCCGGTTCTTGCCGATCGAAACTCTCCCAATCTTGGCCCTCATAATATTGGCCGGAAATTTTAAATGCCACTTTATCACTGAGCCGGCTGGCATGGCGCAACGAGGCCATGTAAATATTGCGGCCACCGCTGGGATCGCTGCGGGCGAAATTGACGAAATCACGGCCGCCGCCGCCGACGCTGATCGTCGTGCCTTCGGAATCAAACGGTGATTTTGTGATGATGTGCATCACGCCGCTGGCGCTATTGGGGCCATAAAGCGCCGCGCCCGGCCCGGAAACAACTTCGATACGCGCAATATCTTCCGTGATCAACGGAATAAAATTATACGCATTCAGCCGCAATGACGGCACCGCCGCATAGCGATTGTCGGTAAGTGATAGCAGCGCGCCGGAAAAAATATTGTTGAAACCGCGCACGGTCACATTGCTTTGCGAGATGCCATTCGAAGCAATGTCAACGGCAGGCAAGCCGCGCAGGTAATCGGTCGGCGTGGTCGCTGGGCGGCCGCGAAGCTGTGTTGCTTCCAAAACCGAAACCGCGGCCGGTGCCTCCAACACTTTTTCCTGACGGCGGGACGCGGAAACCACCACTGGATTCAACTCGACGCCGCCGCCGGAAAGTGAGAAATCCAAAGTTTTGCTCTCGCCTGCGGCTAATGTAACCGTTTGCGTCTTCTTGTCGTACCCAAGAATCGTGACGCTTACAGCATAGGTGCCCGGCGCCAAATTGGACACCGTGTACATACCGTTCGGATCGCAGGACGCTCCGGTACGAACTCCGGTTGCCGTCACCTGCACATTGGCAGTCAAACCTTCGCCGGATTGCGCATCGGTGACCTTGCCACTCAAGGTCGCGGTCTGCGCCAATACCGAACCGGCGCTAAGGCCGAGCAGCAAACACAGCATGACAACCGTTTGCAGCCATAGCATTCGTCTCTGTAGCATTTTTCTCCCTCCTTAATTTGGGAATTAAGGGTTAATAACCGGACAACGGTTCCACCGCGCCAGGATGTGGGCCGACCTGTCAGTGGTGGAACGGTAGCCATTTATTGAATGATAAAACAGAACTCCGTGGGGGGTAATGTGTCGAAATTTTTCTTCAGGCGCAAGTATTTTTTTCTTGTCAT
>CAYZFF010000150.1:0-3441 GCA_964477305.1 uncultured Cytophagia bacterium | reverse complement strand
GATCGTATGAAAAACGATTGGCAGAATTATTTTCATTCTGCGAAAAAACTATTCGTTTGCTTTAATGATATACCGCGCCAAATCCGTTGCTGCCTCACTGTGGGGAAAAATCGTCCGCGCTTCCGCCACTAACGCCGGTAGATCATCTCGGCTCAAACGGCCGCTGAAATGGGTCAGCCAAAGTTTTTGTACGCCGGATTTGAGTGCCAGTTGCGCCGCCTCGACAGCGGTAGAATGTCCGGCTTCGCGGGCATGTTCAGCATCAGCTTGCGGAAACGTCGAATCGGCGATCAGCGCCTCAGCGTTGGCCGCAAGTTTTACGGCTCCCGCACAAGGCACGGTGTCCAAACAATACGCGAGTTTCAAGCCCGGCCGTGGCGAGCCGAGCACCTCTTCGGGATGAACGTGGCGCCCGTTGGCCAAAACCACACTCTCGCCGCTTTGCAACCGGCCGCGCTCCGGGCCATTCGGTACGCCAAGTTGATCGGCGCGTGCCACGTCGAATCGCCCGGGACGCGAGGCTTCCACCAATGCAAAACCAGCCGTGAAAATGCCATGTGACAGCGGCTGCCATTCAAGATGAAATTCCTCGGTTTGCCACAACACTGCCGGCGTCGTTGCCGAAATTTCGTGAATGTGCAGCGGATACTGCAGTGTAAATTGGCAAAGCTGTTGGTGCACACGTAAATACTCGGCGATACCAACCGGCCCGAACAATTCAATCTGTTGATGGCAACCGGCCATGTGCAGACTCGTCAGCAACCCCGGTAGGCCGAACAGATGATCACCGTGCAGATGCGTAATCAAAATATACCGCAACTTCCCCGGCCGCAGCCCCGCTCGGCGAAACTGCATCTGCGTGCCCTCCCCACAATCAAAGAGAAAAATTTCGCCTTGCCGAACGACGGCTGTGCCAGAAAGGTTACGATCATTGATTGGCGCCGCCGCGCCGGTGCCGAGGAAAACAATTTCGAGCATGAGATGAAAGTAATGGAATATCATCAAATGGGCAAGGGAATTTTGAGACAATATTCTTCTTGCTTATCTGTCCAGAGTTTTGTAAAATTTTCAATCTCAAAACGCGCCATTCAACTGATATGGTTTGCGTTGTTTTGCAAACACCAGCGACCTCGGACTTCGGGCTCGACCGTGGCACCTTATCACCGCAGCGAACCAAAAACGCTACAGCACCATCGACCCATAATTGCGAAAAGCCGACCGGGAGTCTCGTAATCGTGCGCAAGTTGGGATCGAAATCCCTGTCGCGGCTTATGATTCAGAGCCGTGGCTTCCACTGAACAGTGTTCAAATCAAGTCGTCAATTATGGAAATAAAAAGCAAAAGTTTGGATAAATTCTGGAATCAATGCAGCTCAAAAAAACGGGAAAGGAGTCGCCATGAAGTGGGTGCTGATGATTGTTGGTGTTTTGGCGGGTTTGATTGTAATCATGCTGGTGATTGGCAAGTTGTTGCCGGTGGCGCACACGGCCGTGCGCCGTGCGGAATTTAGAGCCACGCCGGAAAAAATCTGGCAACTGCTTACCCAGTTTTCGGATTACCCCAAATGGCGTAAGGAATTGAAACAGGTGGAAACGATCAGCGAAAAAGCGTGGAAAGAAACCGACAGTCACGGCCAAGTCATCACCTTTGAGCTTCAGGAAGCGCGGCCATTTGAAAAAATGGTGACGGTGATTGCGGATAAAAACCTGCCGTTCGGCGGCTCATGGACGTTCGAGCTTAAAGCCAGCGCCGCGACGACGACGCTAATCATTACGGAAAATGGAGAAGTGTATAATCCGTTTTTCCGCTTCATGTCCAAATACATTTTTGGCCATGCGGCGACGCTGGAGAAATACTTGCAGGATTTAAAATCGGCTTTGGGCGAAAATTAAATCAGTCGGTGATCAACGGAGGAAAATCTATGCCATCTGCACCAATCCGCGGCAAGCTTGACGTCGAAACGCTCAAACAGTTGGTGGCAAGCGAACAAATCGAAACTGTGCTCACGGCGTTTCCGGACATGTACGGGCGGTTGATGGGCAAGCGCATCAGCGGACATTATTTCGTCAACGACGTGCTCAATCACGCGATTCACGCCTGCGATTATTTGCTCGCGTGTGACATGGAAATGGATCCGACGCCGGGTTACGCGTTTACCAGTTGGGAAAAAGGCTACGGTGATTTTCGGCTGGTGCCGGATTTACAAACGCTGCGGCTCGCCAGTTGGCTGGATAAAACCGCAATCGTCCTCTGTAATGTTTACAATGAAGAAAAGGACGAGCTGGTCGAAGTCGCGCCGCGCAGCATTTTGCAAAGGCAAATCGAGCGGGCGGCACAAAAAAACTATCTCGCGATGGGCGGCTCGGAACTTGAATTATATGTTTTCAAAGACACGTATGCCGAGGCCGCCAGGAAAAAATATGTTGATCTTGAACCACTGGGCCATTACATCGAAGATTATCATATTCTGCAGGGCACGAAAGAAGAATTCATCATCGGCGCAATTCGCCATCACCTCGACCGCTCCGGCGTGCCGGTGGAATTTTCCAAAGGCGAATGGGGGCCGGGCCAGCAGGAAATTAATTTACGCTACGCCGAGTTTCTGGAAATGTGCGACCGGCATGTGATTTACAAACATCTCGCCAAGGAAATCGCGCTGCAGCAAAATTGCGCGGTGACGTTTATGGCAAAATGGGACGAACGCTATGCCGGCTCCGGCTTGCATGTGCATGTGAGTTTGTGGGATAAAAATAATCAAAAAGCGTTGTTCCCCGGCGGCGAAGCGTTTGGCCCCGTGCAGGCTTCGCCGGTGTTTCGCTGGTTTCTCGGCGGTTGGATGGCGCACATTCGCGAAATCTATCCGTTTTATGCGCCGTATCCAAGTTCGTACAAGCGTTACCGCGCCGGCTCATTTGCGCCGACGGCGATTGCGTGGAGTTACGATAACCGCACCGCGGGTTTTCGCATTGTCGGGCACGGCCCGTCGTTGCGCATCGAATGCCGTGCGCCCGGCGCCGACGCTAATCCGTATTTGGCTTTTGCCGCGGCGCTCGCGGCGGGATTGGACGGTATCGAAAAACAAATCGAGCCGCCGGCGATGTTCTCTGGCGACGTGTATGCCGCGCGCGATCTCCCGCAGGTGCCGCATTCACTCAATGAGGCGATTCATGAATTAGAGAACAGCGCGTGGGCGCGCGAAATGTTTGGCGAAGCGGTGATCGCGCATTATTTGCATTTTTTTAAAACCGAGCAACGCAAATTTGACGAAGTCGTGACCAGTTGGGAGCGGGCACGGTATTTCGAGCGCGCGTAATTTTTTGTAACAATTCCGCCATATTGGGGGTAAGCAGGTTTAACGGCTAAAGTGGATTTTTAAAAACTCTTTGGGAAGCGCTGTTTGCTTCATCTGCTTGCCTATCCGAAAAATATACGCTGAATAAA
>CAYZFF010000149.1:0-9435 GCA_964477305.1 uncultured Cytophagia bacterium | reverse complement strand
ACCTCATGAAATCCTCCATTCTTGTTGTCGATGATGACGCCGCCTTTCGCGCGGTGACGTCGTCGTTGCTGGAAGACGAAGGCTATACGGTCTCCTGCGTGAGCGATGGCAGCGAAGCCATTGCGCTGCTGCGCGAGCGGCATTTTGACCTTGTGCTCTCCGATCTCGTCATGGCGGAGGTGAGCGGTTTGCAAGTTTTGGAAACCGTCAAAACGCTCAGCCCGGCTACGATTGTGATCATGGTCACCGGTTTTGCCTCAGTTGAATCGGCCGTCGAAGCGATCAAGCGCGGCGCTGAAGATTATTTGACCAAACCGTGCGGCAACGCCGAATTGCTCTTAAAAGTTCAGCGCGCGCTGGCCCAACGGCAAAAGGATGAAGAGTTGGCACGCTTGCGCGATGTCGTCGCGCGCAGCCACAGCTTCGGCAGCCTCATCGGTAAAAGTTCGCGCATGCAGCAGGTGTTCCGCCTGGCGCAACAAGTGGCTGCCACCGACGCGACGGTGTTGCTGCTCGGTGAAACCGGCACGGGCAAAGAGTTGCTGGCGCGCGCGATTCATTTCAACAGCCCGCGGCGTAACGGCCCATTTGTCGCCGTCAATTGCGCCGCGATTGCTGAAACATTGTTGGAAAGCGAATTGTTCGGCCATGAAAAAGGCGCCTTCACCGGCGCGATTCGCCAGAAGCCCGGACGTTTTGAGATGGCGGAAAAAGGCACGCTCTTTCTCGACGAAGTCGGCGACATTCCGATGGCGACGCAGATCAAATTGTTGCGCGTTTTGCAAGAACGCGAATTTGAGCGGGTCGGCGGCAATGAGACGATTAAATGCGACATTCGCCTGGTCTCCGCCACCAATCGCAATCTCGAACAGTTGATTCAAGAGAAAAAATTTCGCGAAGATTTGTATTATCGTCTCAACGTGGTGCCGCTCAAAGTGCCGGCGTTGCGCGACCGGCCCGAGGATATTCCTTTGCTCGCGCAACATTTCCTCAAAAAATATGTGCAGGCCCTCAACAAACCAGTCGGCAAAATTTCCGAGGCGGCGATGAATCTGCTCTTGCAGCACAAATGGCCGGGCAACGTGCGCGAGTTGGAAAATCTCGTCGAACGCGCCATCGTGTTGTGCACGGGCGAAGTCATAGACGTCGAACATCTGTTGCTGTTGCAGGATCGCCCCGAGGCCGATCTGCTCGCACAAGCGCGCAGCCAACAATTGACTGAACGCCAGCTCACGCAACTCTATGCCCGCATGACTCTCGATATGGTTGGCGGCAACAAAAAAGAAGCTTGCCGCGTGCTCGATCTCAATTTTCGCACCTTACAAAATCGGCTGGAAGGTTTAACGGCAGAGGCGGCAAACGAAGGCGAGTAGCTATTAGTTGTTAAGCGCCAAAAAGTTAGAATAAAATTCTGAAAGTTGTTTGACGAAAAAACAGCTTTCTTAACCACCAAGACACAAAGGCACGAAGCGAAGCTACAGCATAAAGCTTTTTTGGTGTCTTCGTGTCTTAGTGGTTAAGAGATTGTTTGATAACTTGTTTGCTGCTCGCAGAGCTTTGGTTTTCAGTTTATATGAAAGCTGGCGTAGGCTGTTATAAGTAATATCTGTGCAAAAAAAAGCAAAAATTTTTAATGGTATCCGGATTTATCGAATTGCCCGGATTCACGCCATTAGGTTTTTAATCCGGGAAATTCGTAAAATCCGGATACCAAAAGCTTTTTTCCTGTTTGGTTCCGGCTCGTCCGGGTTGTGTGTTGCCTGTGCGCCTGTCGATTTACTCAGGTATTTTAAATAGCTGGATAATTTTGTTGCGCTTCAGCAAGCGTTGCTTTATTTTTTTAAAAGGCGTTTGTGTAATTTTAAAACATTGGTTTATCCGTTTTAAAATTGCGGCGTTGCTACACTGCCGAAACGCCACCGACGCACATTTTCAAGGAGCAGCATTTCATGGATGAGGCGCTATCTCTTGCGCGGGAAATACTCGGGCTTCTTGCCGTACCGTTATTGGTATTATTGAATGCGTATTTTGTTGCCGCCGAATTTGCGCTGGTGGCCGTGCGACGGACGCAGGTCGAAGAAATGGTCAAAAAAAAACGCGCCGGCGCCGAAGCCGTGCGCAAGGCCATTTCCCGGCTTGATGACGCGATTGCGGCGACCCAACTCGGCATTACGCTCGCGAGTTTGGCCCTCGGTTGGGTCGGCGAACCGGCCATTGCGCATCTGCTCGATCCGCTTTTAAGCTTGTTGCCGGTGCAATGGGTGGATACGGCCAGCCACTCGCTTTCCGCCGTCATCGCATTTATCACAATTACATTTTTGCACGTCGTCATCGGCGAGCTCGCGCCGAAAGCGCTGGCGCTGCAACGTCCCGACGAGGTCTCGCTGTTGATCGCCTCACCGCTATTAATTTTTGCCAAAGTTACCCGCCCGGCGATTACAGTCATGAACGGTGCGGGCAACTGGATCGTGCGGTTGCTCGGTTTCAAACCCGTCTCGGGTCATCAGATGGTCCATTCGGTGGAAGAGCTTTACTTATTGGTGGAAGAGACGCGCAATGCCGGCATGTTGCCGGCCGATCAAGCCGAATATTTGCGCAACGTTTTTCGCCTCTCCACCAAATGCGTGGGCGACATCGTGGTGCCGCGCGAAAAAGTGGCGGCGCTGGAGATTCACGCCTCCGAAGAAAAAATTTTAGAAGCCGTGCGTGAAGGCGCGCACACCCGCATGCCGGTTTATGACCGCGACATTGATCACCTCGTCGGCGTCGTTAATACCAAAGATCTTTTTTATCTGTTTAGTCTCCGTGGCATTGTCGTTTTGCAAGATGCCATGTACAAGCCGCTCTATCTTCTGCCCACCCTTTCCGTGGCGGCCGCGCTCAAGGAATTTAAACGCCAGAAAAAGCAAATGGCGGTGGTCAAAGACGCCTCCGGCCATGTGCTCGGCATTGTTACCCTCGAAGATGTGCTCGAAGAAATTGTCGGCGAAATCGAAGATGAGCACGACTTGCCCCGCAATGGCAGCCCCGAATCACAAAAAGTGCAACCGCAAGTTTCATAAATGTTTCTCGGAATGCAACAAATTCGATATTGAACAGATGGACATAATGTCACTTGCTTGCGACGCGCTTTATTTTTCTCTTGAAATTTAAAACTTTAGAGCATTACGGTTTTTAGATTTTTTAATTTCTGTTGCGGCATAAAATTCGCCTATCTGCTGTTACACTTCCGGAGCTTGTAGGTTCGAAAGTCCGATTTGGGCCGCCGTGAAAGCGCTTGCTTTTAGGTTTTTTTGTCGTCATATTAAATGGCTTTTTGAGCAGCGTTTGTCAAAATTTGATAAACGGGCCGGATCAAATTATTTTTTGTGCATGCCCAGAATTATTGCTATCGCGCCAGTGGTCCCGGAACACGTGATCGAACAATCCGCGGCGGCCGAGCTGGTGCGCAGTTTATTTGCCGACTCGTTTAAAGAGGTGGATCGGCTGCTGCCGATTTTCGCCAACACCGAAATTGACCGGCGCTATTCCTGCATGCCGGCGGAATGGTTCAAACATAATCATTCGTTTGCCGAGAAAAATAAACTATATTTTACCCACGCGCTGCAGCTCTGTGAAAAAGCCATTCGCCAATTGCTGGCTCGCGTAGACGTTGCACCGGAGCGCATTGATCACGTTTTTTTTATCTCCACCACCGGCGTCGCGACGCCGAGTCTTGATGCGCATTTATTGAATCGTCTGCATTTGGCGCCGCACATTCTGCGGACGCCGATTTGGGGATTGGGTTGCGCCGGCGGCGTGGCCGGTATCGCGCGTGCGACCGACTGGCTCAAAGCGTATCCGGAAAAAATCGCGTTGGTGGTGGCGGTGGAATTGTGCAGCCTCACATTTATCCGCGACGATATTTCCAAAAGTAATTTTGTCGCGACGTCATTATTTGGCGACGGGGCTGCGGCGGTATTGCTTGCCGGCGATCAGAGCAAGCTGCGCCAACGGCGCATGCTCGGCGTCACGGCTTCGGCTAGTATCACCTGGCAAGATTCGCTGGAGGTGATGGGCTGGGAGATCAACCACCACGGCCTGAAAGTTTTGTTCTCGCGCGATATTCCGACGATCGTGAATCAATCGGCGCGGCCGGCGGTGCTTGAATTTCTCGCGCAACAGGGCGTGGCGCTCGCCGATATTGCGGCGTGCGTTTCCCATCCCGGCGGCGCGAAAGTGATTCGCGCTTATGAAGCGGCGCTGGAGTTGGCGCCCGCGCAAACGCGGCACATGTGGAGCGTCTTGCGAAATTTCGGCAATATGTCGAGTGTGACGATTCTCTTCGTGCTGCACGAATTTATGCAATCGCCGGAGTTTCGTAGCGGCGCCACAACGTTTTCTTCGACGCTCGGCCCAGGCTTCACTTCGGAAATGTTTCTGGGAGCCTGCTTATGAATAAAACTTTTTTTATTACGGCTTTGAGTTTTCTTTGTTGCCAGCGCCTGGTGGAATTGCTGGTGGCGCGCGCCAATGAAAATTGGATGCGGCAGCAACAGGCGCGTGAATTTGGCGCGGCCCATTATCGCTGGATGGTATTGTTGCATATCGGGTTTCTCGGCAGCCTGGCGCTCGAAGGCTGGCAACGGGGCCCGGCGCTGCTCAACGGCTGGCCGGTGGTGGCGGCCGTTTTAGGCGCGCTGCAAATTCTGCGCTACTGGTGCATTGTGGCGCTCGGTAGATTTTGGAACACCAAGATCCTCATTGTTCCCGGCGCGAAAAGGATTCAACGCGGGCCGTATCGCTGGCTTTCGCATCCGAATTATGCCATTGTGGTGCTGGAGTTGTTTTTCTGGCCATTATTATTTTCTTGTTGGTATACCTTGCTGTGGGCGGGGCTGACCAACGCGCTGCTGCTGTCAATTCGCATTCGGCAGGAAAACGCCGCGTTGGTTCATCTGACCTAGCTTCGCGTTTGCACGACTCATTTTTTGCAAGGGATATACTTGAAGATCGGACTCGATGCCAGCAGTTTGCCAGTGAAGGTGGCCGGAGCAGGTAAGTACGTTTGTGGTTTGATTCAGGGCTTGGCGCAAATCGATGCGCGCAATGAATATGTGATCTTTGTCAAGTCCGGGACGCAGAATTTTTTTGCCGGGTTGCCGGAGAATTTTCGGGTTTTTGAACTGCCGAATTTCTCGCGGCCGTCACGCTTGTTGTGGCAGCATTGGGCCGCCGGCAGCGATGGCCGGCAATGCCGGCTGGACATTTGGCACGGGCTGCATTACAGCCTGCCGCATTTTCACGGGGCGATGCGGACGGTATCGACGTTTCACGACGTCGCCTTTTTTTTGCATCCGGAACTTTATCCGCCGGTTAAGCGTCTGTATTTTCAACAAACGATCCGCCGCGCTTGGAATGTTGCCGACGCCGTGATCAGCGTTTCGCGCTCGACGGCCAACGACGCGCGGCGTTGGTTTGGCGAAAAACTCGATTTGACGCCGCGGCGTTTGCACATCGTGCATTCCGGTCTCGATGATCGTTTTTTCTCCATGCCGGCGCCGGAAAAGATTGCGCGGGTGCGCCAGCGTTATGCGCTTTCTGCTCCATACGTTCTTTTTGTCGGCACGTTGGAAAAGCGCAAAAATCTACCGTTGTTAATCGCCGCGTTTCGGCGTTTGCGCGATCTCGGTTATCGCGATTTGTTATTGGTGCTCGCCGGGCTTCCCAGCAACGGGCAGAACGAAGTTGCAAAAGCTATCGCGCGTGAAAATTTAACCGATACCGTCCGTTGTCTCGGCTATGTGCCGGAAGCCGATATTCTACCGTTGTATCACGGCGCGCAATTATTCGCGCTGCCGTCGATGCACGAAGGCTTTGGTTTCCCCCTGCTGGAAGCTATGGCGTGCGGTGTGCCCGCGTTGGCGGCCAATAACTCGGCCATGCGGGAATTAGCCGCCGATCAGGAGATGTTGTGTTTTGGCGAGGCGGAGGTGTGGGCAGGTAAAATGGAACAACTGTTGTTCAACACCAAGCTGCGTCAGAAGCTCATTGCCCGCGGCCTCAAACAGGCGCGCGAGTTTTCCTGGCAACAGACGGCATGGGCCACGCTGCAGGTTTATAAATCCGTTTACGAGGCCACGAGAAAACGCTTGCAACCGGCTCCCGAAAAGAAAACCAGCGCGCGCCACACGCCGGTACCGGCGGAGAATCTTTTTGTGCTGAATCCCCAAAGCGCCGAAATCAGCGCCGCCGTTTTGAAAACCCTGGCGTATGCCGATCTGTTTGAGTATCCGCTACAGTTGCAGGAAATTC
This sequence comes from uncultured Cytophagia bacterium, assembly GCA_964477305.1. Taxonomy (GTDB): domain Bacteria; phylum Zhuqueibacterota; class Zhuqueibacteria; order Zhuqueibacterales; family Zhuqueibacteraceae; genus Zhuqueibacter. The sequence goes on along the minus strand of CAYZFF010000149.1, from coordinate 3,141 downwards.
ACGATGGCCTGCTTGACTGTGACGCCACCGTGGATGAGGTAAACGACGCGGTGCTGGATTGGGAACGCCGCGGCGTGATTGAGCAGCACAGCGGCGTGTTCTTTTTACGCGATCGCCGCCAGCTTGTGGCCGTGCGCGAGCAACGCCGCGAGCAAACACAGGCGCTTTTGCAAAAGTATGCGTGGTTGCTGCGTTTATTGATGAAATTTCCCGGCGTGCGGAGCGTGTCGCTTTCCGGCGCGGCAGCGTTTGAAAATTGCAAGAAAGCCGACGATCTTGACGTGTTTATCATCACTGCCCCGCGCCGGGTGTGGTCGGTTTATGTGGCGCTTGTCATTTTACTCAAACTCCTGGGAAAGCGTCAAACGATTTGCCTGAATTGCTTATTCGATCAGGAGCATCTTCGCCTCAACGAGCGTGATTTTTTTCTCGCGCATCAAATTGCCTTTCTAAAGCCATGCAGTGGTGGAGAATATTTTCGGCAGTTTTTATTGGCCAACGCGTGGATTTATTCGCATCTTCCTCAGCGCCTCCATGCCGCCGAACTGCCCATGAGCACGCTGCCACGCCCGCGCGTACAAAAATTTGTCGAGACTATTTTTTCGTGGCGAATTTTTGATTATCTTGAAAAAGCGCTTTTTGCGTTATATCGCCGGCGCATTCAGCTTAAAACCGCGCATTTGCCGGGCGACGGCGTGGTCATTCAGCCGGGCCAGATTCGGCTGTTTACCAACAACCATCGCCATCGCATTAAAGAGGCGCTGGAGCGCCGCGTACAGGAAATTTCACAACACGATTTTTTATCAGCAGAGGTGGAAGCGAGCCATGTGGTTTTTTGAAAAGGTCCGAAGTCGCGGCATCCGAAGTCGGAAATCGGTTCGCCGATTGTTGTTGGGTTTTCTGGTCGCGCTGGCGTTTTTGCAATGGCGCTGCGGTGAAAATCCTTTGCAACCGGATTTGCGCGGCCCCAATGAAGTTTGGATTCAATCTACCGGGTTTGATCCGGGAACGTTGACGGTTAGCGTTGGCACCAGCGTCACGTGGACCAACAAAGACAACGTCAGACACGATGTTACCAGCGGCCAGCCGGGAAATGTAGAAAATTTATTTGATCCGTCGCCGAATTTGAGCGCCAGCGCAACACATGTCGTTCCATTTAACCGGCGCGGCACGTTCAGATATTTTTGTTCGATTCACGGCAGCAATCACGGCACTGGCAGTATCGTGGTGCAATAAACCAATGCCAGTAAGTTGAAAACGCCCGATCAAGAAAATCTCAGCACAAGTTTTTTGCTTCAAACATTAATGTTTTGGCTATCACAGAAAAGGAGAGACCAATGGCTCGAACGATGTTACGCCGCCATGCAGTAATGACGCTGGCGCTCTTGTTACTAATCGCGATGAGCGCCAGTGCCGGCGAAGGGCCGGCGTTCGTGAAACCGCCCACAAATCAACCGCAAGATAAATTGCTGGTACGCGTGCAGGAAATCGTCGAAGAGAGTTGCGCGTATGCCGGCTGCCATACCGGCGCCAATGCGCCTAACGGCCTCGACATGTCCGAAGACGTGTTGGTGGCGAATCTCGTCGGCGTCAAAAGCGCGGCGGGTTCATGGCTGCGCGTCAAGCCCGGCGACCCGGCCAACAGCTATTTGATTAAAAAAATTCTGGGCACGCCCGGCATCAAAGGCGACCGCATGCCGCGCGGCAGCAAACCGATGGCCGCTCCGGAAATTGCGGCCTTTGAGGCATGGATTAAATCGTTGCCCGCAGGCATGAAAGCGGAACCGCCCAAAATGAAATATGCCAATGCTTTTAGCGGTTTGACGCTCGCCAATTTGCAAACTGCGGAAACGCTGGAGAAAGGCGCTTTTCTTTATCGCATTACGCATAAATTCAACTCGCCGACCAATGTCGGATTTGATCAACTCTTCGGGCTTGACGGCGGCAGTTCGATGTTGACGCAAGTTGGTTTCCCGCTGTCGAATCGCTTGCTGTTTACTGCGGCGCGCTCAAAAGTCAATGCCACGTTTGAAATTGGCGCGAAGTATGGCTTGTTGCGTGAAACTTCCGATCGTTCCACGCCATTTTCAGCGGCCATTTATGCAGGCGTGGATTGGGCAACGGCGAAGAATGTTCCCGATCCAAACGATCTCAGCGCCACGCCGAAACTACTTGGTCGCACGGCTGGTGAGCGTTTTGCGATTTTCGCCCAACTGCCGGTGAGCAAACAAATCGGCAATCGCTTGGCGATCATCGCGGTTCCCGGTATTTTGTTAAACGGAAATGTTGCCAGCACAAACGAAGATGCACTGGTGACCATCGGCCTCGCCGGAAAGATTTCATTCAGTCCCAAGTATTCGCTGTTTGCCGAAGTCATTCCCATTCTCTCCGGCGATCAAACCGCGGCAACGCTTGGCAGCCCGGCGATTAATAACGGCCAACAAACTTTTTACGACTCATTTACCACCGGCGTTGAAATTAAAGCCGGCGGCCATATTTTTCACCTGTTCGTTTCCAACTCCGCGGGCAACACGACGAATCAATACCTGAGCGGCGGCGATTTCGATTTTGCCGGCGGCGATTTTCGACTCGGCTTCAATATTTATCGCATCCTGAATTATCCGTTTTAAGGTCACGGCGCCAATTGGGTAAAATCCGGCGTAGCAATTTTGAAATTGTTGCAGGCCTTGGCCTGTTTAAGAATGATGTTTAAGGAGATTTGGTATGAAGTTAAGTTTTTCGGCAAAAGCTGTAATCGGGAGCATTTTTTTATTAAGCCTTGCCGGTTTATTTGTTGCTTGCGATCATCAATTGCCCACGGCGCAACAACCGCCGGCGGTGTTGACGCAGGCGACGCTATCGAGCATTCAAGCCAATATTTTTACGCCGAAATGTGTCAATGCCGGCTGCCACCCGGGCGGCGGCGGACCCATGTCGCTGCGCGCCGGCGATTCTTTTGGCACGCTGGTCGGCATTAATTCGGCATACGGCAGGCCTCGTGTTGCCGCCGGCAACGCCAACAACAGCGCACTTTATTTGAAAGTCATCGGCACTTCTCTGAGCACCCGTATGCCGCAGGGCCTCCCGGCGTTGAGCAAATCCGAAACCGATTCCATCATGGCCTGGATCAATCGCGGCGCG
>CAYZFF010000148.1:0-9484 GCA_964477305.1 uncultured Cytophagia bacterium | reverse complement strand
TTTCTCTTCGACAAAGCTGCTCCAGCTTCCACATTCCGGACATTTGCCAACCCAGCGCGGGCTTTTGTGGCCGCAGGTTTGGCAGACGTATTCGACCGAAGTTTTTTTAGAGAAACGAGGCATTTTTAGTACACTTGCAACGGCCCATCGGCGCGGCCTTCAATGAATTGTTTCACCACTGGATGATTCGTGCGGCGCACCTCATCCGTGGTACCGGTGAAAATGACTTCGCCGTCATGCAGCATGGCGAAACGATTTCCGACTTTATAGGCACTCGTCATATCGTGGGTGACGACGATTGAGGTAACACCAAGTTGTTGGTTGCATTCGATAATCAGTTCGTTAATGGCATCGGAGGTAATCGGATCAAGGCCGGTGGTCGGTTCGTCGTAGAGCACAAATTCGGGATCCATCATCAGCGCGCGCGCCAGGCCAACGCGTTTTTTCATGCCGCCGGAAAGCTCGGCGGGTTTGAGATGCTGGGTGTTCGGTAGCCGGACCAATTCCAATTTTTCGGCGACGCGGCGGTGGATTTCGGCCTCGTCAAACATGCGATGCTCGCGCACCCCGAGCGCAACGTTTTCGCCGACGGTCATTGAGTCGAACAGCGCCGCGCCTTGAAAGAGCATCCCAAATTTTCGGCGCATCCGGTACAGATCGCGCGTCGAGGCGTCCGTCACTTCTTCGCCATCAACATAAATTTGTCCGGCATCGGGTTTCACCAAACCGATAATGTGTTTGAGCAGAACACTTTTGCCGCAGCCGCTGCGGCCAATAATGATTTGCGACTCACCTTTTTGAATGTCGAGATTAACCCTGCGCAAAACCGGTTTGCTGCCAAAGCTTTTTTGCAGATTTTTTATTTCAATCACAGGCCAAGAATAGACTTTAAAAAATAATGGTTGCTAACACATAATCGTGAATCAGAATTAACGCCGACGAGATAACGAACGCCCGAATCGTCGCGCGCCCCACGCCTTCGGCGCCGCCCCGGGTTTGAAAACCCACATAGCAACCGACCAACGCAATCGTCGCCCCGAACACCAATGCTTTCGTCAAGCCGCCGATCACGTTGCGAATCGCAAAGGAAGATTGCACGCTGTCGAGAAAAACGTGAGTGGGCTGGCCGATCAATACATTCGTAACCAACAACGCGCCCAGCACGGCGATCAGATTGGCAAAGATGGTCAGAATCGGCGTCATGATCATGCCCGCATAAAATCGCGGCAGAGCCAGATAATGCACTGGATCGATGGCGAGCGACTCCAGCGCGTCGATCTGCTCCGTCACTTGCATGGTGCCTAATTCCGCTGCAATCGAGGAGCCGACGCGACCAGCTAAAATAATTCCCGTGAGTACCGGCCCCAGTTCGATAAAAATCGCCGTGCTGGTTCCCGCGCCGATGTAATCGAGTGGAACAAGGCCCTCGAATTGATAGGCCGCCTGCCACGCCGAAACCGCCCCGGTAAAAACGGCGATGACCGTAACGAGCGGCAAAGAATGCACCCCGATGAGCAACATTTGATCGAGAATGAGGCGACGGTTTCGCCAAAGATGGATGCTGCCGCGAAAAATTTTGCCCAGCAGAATGAAGATCGCCCCGGTTTGCTCGATCAACATCAAGAGCGCGCGTCCCACCGCCCGAATGGGCGCCGCGATCACGTCCTTTAACAACACGGTGTTGACATGTGGTTGCGCAAGCGTAGCCTTTCCTCCGTTTGCATGTGCTTATAAAAATATAGATTTCTTCCTCGAAAGTCAAGTGCTCATTGAATTTTATCGAACAAAATGCCCGGCGCCCGGGTTTTGATTTTTATCGGCGGCAGCGGGAAATAGAACTTGACAAATTTAAAAAATCTATATATATTGCGACAGTTTTGAACTGGCCCAACCTGTGCTTCCTTTTAATAGTGGTTGAGGCGAGACGGGTCGGCCGCATTTAAGGAGGTTCCGCAGTATGACGAGAGGTCGCGTCAAGTGGTTCAACGAAAACAAGGGATATGGTTTTATTGAACAACCGGACGGGCAAGAGGATGTGTTCGTTCATTTTTCCACGATTCAAATGGACGGCTTTAAAACGCTTCCGGAGGGAGCAGAAGTTGAGTTTGAATTTGTGCAAGGTGAAAAGGGATTGCAAGCGACAAAAGTGGTCAAAGTTTAGCGCGAGTTTATTAAACCCGAACCGAACCCCGCCGGATTGCGAGCGGGGTTTTTTATCCTTAAATAGAGCCATACAAAATCAAACCCCGACTGCGTCCGCAGGATTTTTCTTTAAGTCCTGAAATCCGTGGGGTGGCAGTTTAAATCTGTCCAGGCAAGATCGGGGTATCTTTCACGAGGTTGAAGCGTGTTATTTTCCGAGCGGGACATTAAAAAAATAGCGGCGGTGTTGGGCGCCGAAGCCAAGCATCGGGGCAACAATTATCGTCTGGTGTTGGAAAACCCCGAAGCCGGGCGCCGGCTTTCTATTGAAATCTATCCGGAAGTCCATGTCGATAAAAAGAGAAAAGTATCGGGCAGTTTAGTCTCGGTGTTTACGCCGACCGCCCACCTGCAACTGCATTTCTGCACCGGCTTCGTCGTCAGTAAAATGCTCGGGGAGGTGACCTTCATTGCGGAACATCATGGCAAAATTTCCGGCTTGATCGTTGAAAAAGAAACCGGTTGTTCACTCTTTGCAAATGTCGATAACCGCGTGCTTTCCGGTGATCTCACCAGCCTCAGTCCGGAGTTGATGTCGGCCAGCATCGCACTGTCATTGGCGGAAACGTTGCTGCCGGAAAGCAAGAAGAGCAAAAAGAAAAAAATGAAGTGATCAGTGTTCAGTAACCAAGCGGTGATTGAATACTGATCACTGAATACTGATGACCGATCGCAATGCGTGTTATTCAGCTTTATGTTGAGGAGTTCCTCGATTATCTGCGCGCGGAGAAAAACGTTGCCGCCAACACGGTGGCCTCATATAATTTTGACCTGCAACGTTATTTGCAATTTCTTACCGCGCAGGATATTAACCTTCCGGCACAAATTACCAGCCAGCATGTGCGTCAATTTTTAACCGAGCTTGTTCTTGCCGAATATGCCGTCACCAGTGTGGCGCGCCAGCTTTCCGCCATTCGGATGTTTCACCGTTATCTAATCGGGGAGCGCTATTGCGACAACGATCCGGCGGTGGCCACCACGTTGCCACGGCGCGCGCAAAAACTCCCACAAGTGCTCGCCATTCCCGAAATCGAAATGCTGTTGGCGCAGCCGCAGGTTGATGTCCCGCTGGGTCTGCGCGATCGGGCGATGTTGGAGTTCGGTTATGCCACGGGCGCGCGCGTTTCGGAAATCATCGGCATCAAGCTCGATGATTTGTTTCTCGATGAACGGTTTGTGCGCATTTTCGGCAAGGGTTCCAAAGAACGCCTCGTGCCGATTGGCGAGGTGGCGATTTATTGGATGATTAAGTATCTTGAAGCCGTGCGGCCCGAGTTAGTGCGCGGCCGGGCGACACCAAGTGTACTTTTTCTCAATGGCCGCGGCGGCAAGCTTTCGCGCATGGGATTTTGGAAAATTTTACGGCGGTATTTGGATGCCGCCAAAATCAGGCAACCGGCTTCGCCGCATACGCTGCGCCATTCCTTTGCCACGCATCTGCTCGAAGGCGGCGCCGATTTACGCGCGGTGCAGGAAATGCTTGGCCACGCCAGCCTCACGACGACGCAGATTTACACCCATCTCGACCGCGCCTATTTAAAGGAAGTGCATCGGCAGTTTCATCCGCGGGAGAAAGAGTTTGCAGCGCAAGCGAAAACCATATTGCAATGAACTATGCTTAGAGAATTTGAAGACGTCAAGCAGTTTACCGGCGAACCCCGACGGCGATGGTTTGAAGATGAGTACTTTGATTTGATCGTTTGGCAAAATGAAGGCGGCGAAATTATTGAATTCGAGTTGAGCTACGACAAATCCAATAATCAACGCGCCATTCGATGGGGAAAGTCGGCAGGATTTGCCCATTACCGCGTAGATGACGGAGACCGGCCCGGAAAGCACAAAGCAACCCCGGTTTTGTTTTCCGGCGGTTCCTTTGATTTTGAAAAGATTGCCCAATTCTTCTTGCATGCAAGTCATGGCGTGAATGAGAAAATCGTAAAACTCGTGCACGAAAAAATTTTACAATATGCCAAATGCTAAATTTACCACCGACGCGGGCATTGAAATAAAAAAATTCTACACGGCCGCCGATTTGCCGGAAGAAGCGCCGTCCGCCCCCAATCCGGGCGAATTTCCTTTTACGCGCGGCATTTACGCCGATATGTACCGCAGCCGCTTCTGGACGATGCGCCAGTACAGCGGCTTTGCTTCGGCGCGCGAGACCAATGCGCGGTTTCGCTATTTGCTGTCACAGGGGCAAACCGGGCTTTCGGTTGCGTTCGATTTGCCGACGCAGATGGGGTACGACTCCGATCATTTTCTGGCGGAAGGCGAAGTCGGCAAAGTCGGCGTTGCCATTAGCAGCCTCGAAGATATGGAAGTTTTGTTCGACGGCATTCGGCTGCAAGACCTCACCACTTCGATGACGATCAACGCCACCGCGCCGATTTTGCTCGCCCTTTACATTGCCCTCGCGAAGAAGCAAGGCGCGGATTTGCGCGAAATCAGCGGCACGGTGCAAAACGATATTTTGAAAGAGTACATTGCCCGCGCGACTTACATTTTTCCGCCCGCGGGCTCGATGCGCTTGGTCACGGATTTGTTCGAGTATTGCACGCAGCATGTCCCGAAATGGAATTTTATCTCGATCAGCGGCTATCACATTCGCGAAGCCGGCTCCGATGCCGTGCAAGAAGTCGCGTTTACGTTTGCCAATGCGATTGAATATGTGCGGGCCGCGGTGCAGCGCGGCTTGAATGTCGACGAATTCGGCCAACGGCTCTCTTTCTTTTTCAACAGCCACAACAATTTTTTTGAAGAAGTCGCCAAATTTCGCGCCGCGCGGAAATTGTGGGCTAAAATCATGCGCGAAAAATTTGGCGCCACCAACCCGCGCGCGATGATGCTGCGCTTTCATTCACAAACCGCGGGCAGCACGCTCACGGCGCAGCAGCCCGATAATAACGTCGTGCGCGTCGCATTGCAAGCGTTGGCGGCCGTGCTCGGCGGCACGCAATCGTTGCACACCAATTCGCGCGACGAGGCGTTGGCCTTGCCGAATGAAGACGCCGTGCGCGTTGCATTGCGAACACAGCAGATCATCGCGAATGAAAGCGGCGTCACCGCCACGGCTGACCCGTTGGCCGGCAGTTTTTTTGTGGAAAATCTCACCAATGAAATTGAAAAGCGCGCGCAAGCGTATTTAGATAAAATCGAGACTCTGGGCGGGGCCTTAAAAGCGATCGAGTTGGGATTCTTTCAGCGCGAGATCAGCAACCGCGCGTGGGAATATCAACAGGCCATTGAGCGCCAAGATAAGGTCATTGTCGGCGTCAATGCTTTTCAAACGCAAGAAGAAGCTAATATGAAATTGCTGCGCGTTGATCCGGCCGTGCGCGTTGAGCAAGTGGCGCGTTTGCAAAATTTGCGGAATCGGCGCGATCCTTCTCGCGTCAACGAACGGCGTCAACAACTCGAACAAGCCGCATTGCGTGAGGAGAATTTGATGCCGCATATCATCGCCTGTGTCGAAGATTGGGTCACGCTCGGGGAAATTTCGGATTCACTGCGCAAAGTTTTTGGCGTCTATCGTCCGGAAGCATGAGTCGAAAAACCGAAAAACTCTTCTGGGATCCTGAGGCACTGCAAGCTCAACTCAACACTGCCGTGCTCGGCAAGCGTTTGATCGTTTTCAATCGGATCACCTCAACGAATGATTTTCTCAAACGCCTCGCGCGGCGAGGTGCCGAAACGGGAACGCTTGTCATTGCCGATCAACAAACGGCTGGGCGAGGGCGCCGAGGCCGGCCGTGGCAATCGCCGCCGCAAGTTGGTTTGTGGTTTTCCTTTATATTGCGCCCAGAATTGCCTCTGGAACGCATCGGCACACTGCCGTTGGCAATTGCCGCTGTCGTGGCCGAGGCGCTATCGGCAATTTGCGACAAAACTTTTACAGTCAAATGGCCGAACGACATTCTGTGGCAGCGCCGTAAAGTGTGCGGCATTCTCTGTGAAACGCAATTTTCGCCGGCAGCAAATTCAAATCAACTGGATTACGTCATCGCCGGCATCGGCATTAATGTGAATCAACCGCTGCAGGATTTTCATCCGGACTGGCGCGAACGCGCGGTTTCCTTGCGCATGATCACCGCGCAGGAAATGGATCGGCAAAAAGTGTTGGCGGCATTGGCGCCGCGCTTGGAGCAAAATTTGTTGACGAATTTGGCGCTGACGCTTCCCGGGTTGTTAGCGCGCTGGCGTTCACTGTGCACAGAATTGGGGAAGCCGATCCATTTGCAACAGGCGCGTGAAACGATCGCCGGAATCTTTGAGGACATTGGCGCCGGAGGAGAGTTGATTTTGCGATTGCCCAATGGCCAACGGCATGCCTTTATGGCGGGAGAAGTTTCGATTGCAAAATAATTTTTGTGTTCACGCTTTTTCTCTTACTCCCACTCGTAAGCGCCTTTAAAATTTGGAAACGAATTGCAGAAAAAGTAAGCGTATGAGTAGGAGTACGAGTACGATAATAAAAGGAGCCTAACATGCTACTCGTCGCCGATGTGGGCAACACCAACATTACTTTTGGGTTGTATGAACAAGCAAACTTGCGTGCGCAGTGGCGGCTGACGAGCGGGGTAGCGCGCACCGATGATGAGATTTGGATTTTGATCAAAATGCTGTTGGAGTCGGAAGGGTTTGCGCTCAAACAGTTGTCGGGTTTTGCCGTGAGTTCGGTGGTGCCGACTTTAACGCCGGTGCTGGAGCGCGTTGGCGTGAATCGTTTGCGCCTGCCGGTGATCAATGTTACCGCGGATCTCGATACCGGCATCAAAATTCTTTACGAAAACCCGCAGCAAGTCGGCGCCGATCGCATCTGCAACGCCGTGGCCGGCTTCGCGCGCTACGGCGGCCCGCTCGTGGTTGTTGATTTTGGCACGGCGACAACTTATGATGTGATCACGGCGAACGCGGAATATCTCGGCGGCATCATCGCGCCCGGCCCGGAAACCACCGCGGAAATTCTGCATCGCGCCGCGGCGAAATTGCCGAAAGTCGCGCTGCGTTTCCCGCCGGATTTTATTGGCCGCACCACCGAGACGAGTATGCAATCCGGTTTGATGTACGGCGGCGTTGAAATGGTCGAAGGTCTCAATCGCCGATTCAAAAAAATTCTCGGCCCCGCCACAAAAATTATCGCCACGGGCGGACTCGCGACCGTGTTAATTCAGCATCTAACTACCGTTGAAGCGGTTGAACCGGCGCTGACCCTTGATGGCCTGCGCATGATTTTCGAGCGTTGCGCGCCGAAAGCGTAACGCCGACTTTGGGCTTGCACTTGTGGAGATTTTCCCGTATTATTATATTCAAAACTTAGACATCGCAATGGCGCCACGTTCCTTTTTTCATGGCACCCGGGAAGGCTGGAAGACCCGATGCCGATAAACACCACTGCTCCGCAGGAAAAGAATTGGCCAACGCAGCAATCCGTTATTTTTAGCATTCCGGTTACGATTGCATTGGTGTTACTCATCATTTTGGGCAGCGCCGGGGTGACGTTGACGGTGGCATTTTACCGTTACGAAAAAGAGGCCTTGCGCCAATATGTTCGCACGCAATTTACCGCTCTCGCTGAAAGCTTGGCGCCACTGGTTCGTGAAGCCTTCCAGAGTAAAAATTATCAGTTGGTCCAAAACACTTTAGAAACGCTTATCCAGAACGATGAAATCGCTTTTGCTCTTGTCGTCGATGCCGATAGTCTCATTGTGGCAAGCGAGCCGCCAAGCTGGCAACGGCGGCCGTTTCGTGAATTTTCGAGCGAAAAAAAACTTAACTTATTTGAGATTCCCCAACCGAACAGTTTTACCACGCGTGTCAGCGAATCGTCGCTGGAGCAACACCTTTTCCTTTTTGACCGACAATTTCATGAAGTGAGGCCGGATACACCGGGAGTGCAACCAGCCGTTGGGCTACAGGGACGTTTATTGCTGGGCTATGATAACCAGTTCGTTGAAGCATTGGTCGGTGATCACCTGAGTCATGTTTTGTTGCTGACCAGCGTCATTATGCTTCTTGGCGCGATTGCCTTTTATTTGGTTGTGCACATTTTTTTAATTCGGCCGCTGCGGTCGATGGGACAAGTGATGCGGGCCGTGACGGACGGCAATCTCAACGCGCGTTGCCCCAATCTTGCCGGCCTGCCGGAAGTCACGAGTTTAATTCATCAGTTCAATGACATGCTCGCCGTGCGTAAAATGGTGGAAGAAACGCTGACGCACTCCGAAGCGCGCTTTCGTTCCGTGATTGGCGCCGCCCAAGATGCGATTATCGCGGTCGATCAACAGCAACGGCTGACGTTATTCAATCACGCCGCCGAACGGGTTTTCGGGCATGCCGCCGGCGATATGATCGGCCAACCCTTCGTGCAGTTATTTCCGCCTGAAACGGCGCCACAATTGGCGAGTTTAATTCACCGCGAAGAGATGGCGACAGGCCAGGTACATGAGTTGCAAGCACAACATCGCAATGGCCAGCAGTTTCCGATTGAATTGACCATTGCGCCCGCCGGCAAAACGATCTCCGACGCCGCAGAAATTGTGTATATCGCCGTTATTCGCGATGTGAGCGCGAAGAAACGCGTTCATGAGGAAATGCAAAGGCTGCAGGAACAGCTTTTTCAAGCGCAAAAAATGGAAACGATCGGCACGCTGGCCGGCGGCGTCGCCCACGATTTCAACAACCTTTTGGTCGGCATTCTCGGCACGGCCTCATTGATGAAAATGTCGATTGGACAGGACAGCTTGTTGCAAGAACATATTCAAACCATCGAACAGGCCTCACTGCGCGCCTCGGAGTTGACCAAACAACTGCTCGGGTTTGCGCGCGCCGGCAAATATGAAGTGCGCGCCGTCAATCTGAATCACACGATCGAAGAGTTGCAGAAGTTGATCTCGCGCACTTTTGACAAGCGGGTTACGCTTACCGTTAAACTCGCGGAAGAGCTTTGGGCCATCGAAGGTGACAGCAATCAACTGCAACATTCGTTTTTAAACATTTGCTTGAATGCACGCGATGCGATGCCGCACGGTGGCGTGGTCACGTTGACCACACAAAATCTTGATCTCGATCTCGCCACGGCTGCGCAGCATCATAACCTCGCGCCGGGAAAGTATGTTCATGTTGCGATCACCGACACCGGGGTCGGCATGGATGCCGCGACGCAGGCGCGAATTTTTGAGCCGTTTTTTTCCACCAAAGAACGCGGCAAAGGCACCGGCCTCGGCCTGGCGATGGTTTATGGAATTGTGCGCAATCACGGCGGGCGAATTTTTGTTGAAAGCGC
>CAYZFF010000147.1:0-9543 GCA_964477305.1 uncultured Cytophagia bacterium | reverse complement strand
GGCCGGGCTTCTCCTCTTTGGCAATCACGACGGCTTCTTTCACGGCCGGATGCTTGGTAAGCGCCGAGGTAATTTCCCCCAGCTCGAGGCGATAGCCGCGAATCTTCACTTGAAAATCCATACGGCCGAGCAATTCGAGATTGCTGTCCGGCCGATAGCGCGCAAGGTCGCCGGTTTTGTACATACGGTCGCCCGCAATGCCGCTGAACGGATTGGGAATAAATCTTTGCGCCGTCAATTCGGGGCGGTTGAAATAACCGCGACCGACGCCGATGCCGCCGAGATGCAACTCGCACGGCACGCCAATTGGAACCGGCTGCAGATATTCGTCCAACACGTACGAAAGCTGATTCATCATCGGCACGCCGTAAGGAATGCTCTTCCATTTCGACGACGGCTCGACGATATCATAAATCGTGGAGTCCATCGAGACTTCGGTGGCGCCGCCCATGCTGACGACGTGCACACCCGGAATCATGCCTTTGAGGCGATCCGGCAAGCTCACCGGAATCCAATCACCGCCGAGCAGGGCCAGGCGCAAAGACTGGGGGGAAGTTTCCGAATGGTCACTGCAATAATTGACGAGCATTTCGAGCAGCGCCGGCACCGAGTGCCAGACGGTGATATCGTGGTGCACCATCAGCTCGGCCCAGCGGCCCGGTTCCAAAATCGCCTCACCTTCAACAATCACGATCGTGCCGCCGATCATCAATGTGCCGAAAATATCATACGCCGACATATCGAAGCTGAGCGAGGCCAATCCGATCAACCGGTCATTCACGCCAATGTTGTAGCGCCGGTTGAAATCACAAAAATTGCTGACGCGGCCGCGATGATTGAGCACGGCGCCTTTGGGCCGGCCGGTCGAGCCGGAGGTGTAAATCACATACGCGAGATGATTGGCGGTTACGGCGCTTGCCGGCTTCGCCGCGCTTTCATGCGTGATGATTTCATTTATATCGTCGAGCAACACGACTTGTGCGCGATGCGCCGGTAAATTCGCCGCGAGATGCTTTTGCGTGAGCAACACGGCGACTTGCGTGTCTTCGATCATGAATGCCAATCGTGAGGCAGGATAAGACGGGTCGAGCGGAACGTACGCGCCGCCGGCCTGGAGAATGCCATAAAGGCCGATAACCATTTCGAGCGAGCGCTCCATGTAAACGCCAACGAGCACGTCCGGCCCCACGCCCAATCTTTGCAAATAATGCGCGAGCTGATTGGCGCGGCGATTCAACTCGCCGTACGTAAGCTGCTCATCTTTGAAAACGACGGCGATTTTATCGGGCAAGTTCTCCGCCTGTTTTTCAAAGAGCTGATGGAGACAGGCCTCGCTTGGAAATTCAACCTGCGTGGCGTTCCAATCAACGACGATTTGTTTAGTTTCCGCCGCCGGCAAAATCGGCAACAAAGCAATACGCGTATCGGGGTGTTCCACGGCGCCGCGCAACAATGTTTCATAGTGGCCAGCCATGCGGGCGATCGTCATGGCGTCGAATAAATCCGCATTGTAGATCAAATTTCCTTCCCAGCCCTGCGCGGTTTCGGCAATCACCAACGCGAGGTCAAGTTTTGCCTCTTCATCATTAAAACACCCGGGCACAGCAGAATCGTATTGCAGAGCAAAGGCCGTTTGAAAAAATTGATTCGAATTCAGATGCGGAAAAAGCTCGCGGCTAAGCTGCGGCCAAGAAATTATTCCATGGGCATGCGCGTCGAGCCCAAATTGTCGCGAACGTTTCAGAACTTCACGAAAGGTTGGGTTACCGTTTGTGCCGGAACGCAGCAATATGATCGTCGAAGAGGATTTTGCCGGCGTGGCGACGACGAAATCTTCCTGTCCGGTGTAGCGATACAGCAGGGTTTGATAAACCGCAATCAGGCCGTCAAACAAAGTCGCGCCGGCCTCGGCGCACGGCGCGCGAAATGACGCAACCAACCATTGCGGCAACATGAAGCGGTGGGCTTGACCGTGATAGGTTGGCAAGGCCGGGCGGGCGCGATCCGTAGACAACTCAAGCACCGGCAATTTCTCGCCCAGTTGTTTTCTCCAATAGGAAAGCGCGGCTTGCATTTCGTTGCTTTGCAGCCCGGTCTCCGATTCTAAAACCTTGGCGGGTGAGGGCGCCGGTTTTAAAGTGGTGCGGTCTGTCGTTGTATGTTCCAAGTTGCGCGTGCTCATAACCTTCGTTTCACCACGATACAACTATTAAAAATTTTAACGCGTCCAATCGTCGGGGCACGGCGGCGCTGTGCCCCGACGTTCAAGCGTCCTTATTCTCGTTCAACTCAATTGCTCTTGGGCTTCGGATTTTCGGTCTCGAAGCTTATTTCATCAATACGAGCCGGCGAACCAAGCGGATTTCACCGACATTCAAGACGGAGAAATAAACGCCGCTCGGCAAATTGACTGCATCAAAAACCACCGTATGTGTACCGGCCGTGCGGCGTTCATTGACGAGCGTCGCCACTTCTTCGCCGATCAGGCTATACACTTTCAACGCCACCGGCGCGTCTTCCGGCAAGCTGAAGCTGATATTCGTGCTCGGATTAAACGGATTCGGATAGTTAGCGTACAAGGTAATCTGCTCGGGAATCGCTGCTGCCGATACGTCACTCAGTTCACCGCTGGTTTTGTTTGTGGAACTGCTCGAACTGCAAATCTTAAATTCATTAAGCGCATATCGTGCACTGCTCGGTCCGGTCATGTGAATCCGGACGTAGCGCTCAGTCCGTGGCGCGCCGGTCATGCTGCCGGTATCCGTGCCGCCGTTGCCGCTCGTGGTGCTAAAGACAGTTGTAAAAGTGGAAAACGACGACGAATTGGAAACACGGATTTGATAACTGCTCGCGTGTCTCGAACTCACCCAAGAAAGTTCCCAACTGCTGTAGCTCAAGGTTCCCGTTCCTAGGTCCACCTGCAACCATTGAGTACCGCCGGCGTTGCTTCTCCAGAAAGTGCTGGTGTTGCCGTCGACGGCGCGGCCGGCAACGTTGCTGCCATTCGTGCTCGACGCCGTGGCGGTTTTATTAAGCGCAATATTCGTGCAGCCACCGCCGCCACCGCCACATTGGCTCACCGCACTCCAAAACGCGGTATTGAAAGTGCTCGTGCCGCTGTTGCTGCCGCTGCCGCCGGTCGTGCAACCGCCGTGGGTATGGACGCCAACCGCTTCGCCGGTCGCGTCGTCAATCACCGGGCTGCCGGAATTGCCGCCTTCGGTGTCGGTCTGGTAGCGCATCGTCGTGCCCGAGGATCCCGCATTCGGCCCGGCATGGGTTTGCTGGGTTTGATTGCGGGTGGGATCGTTGGAATCAACGCCGAAACCGGTAACGCGAATGGTCGGTGGCGTCAAGCTCTGTTTCAAAGTAAACGACGCTGCTTGCGCCTGCGCCGGCAGCAAACCGGTCACAGAATTGGGGAACACTTGAAAAATGCCCCAATCATTGCCAATGCCGCCATTGACAAACTGCCAGCTTGCGGAGTTAATCGAGTATTGATCCTGCGGCGGCGGATTGTTGAGCGTGCCGTTCGCATTCGACGCCGGCACATTAAATTGCAAAACCTGGTTCGAACCACCCGAACAATGGCCGGCGGTAATTTGCAAATTGTTCGACGCGCAATTCACGATCCAGCCGGTGCAACCGATGCTCAAAATTCGGCCGGAGGCCGGATGATTGGATGGCACACGATTATCCGTCGGGCCGCACTGCGATTCCTGCGGGGCGAGGCCGTTAACCCATTCGCCAACCATCAGCTCTTTCATCTTCACGGAAACATCGCGATCATTGGGCGCAACGTAAATTTGCAGTTCAATCGCGTCGCCGTTAAAATAGGCGCTGGTGTTGTACCATTGCGCCATGGTAGTCGCATCCAAACGTTGCCAGGCACCGTCTTTAACGGATTTAAGAATGATATAACTCTGCTCGCCAAGCCGGGCGTTGTCAAAAAACAAACGCAGCCAGGGCGCGCCAGTTACGGTGATGCGATGGCTTTCGGCCAACGCGGTATTTCCCGACTTACCTCGGTGAACCTTCGAGTTCCATGTGTAGGGCTGTGCGTGTGATGGCGCTTCGACCGGCTGCGCGACGAGACGAACGGGAGAAACGATTAAAACCGCCATTCCAATCAGCCATAACCATTGACGCATTGTTGTTTTCATCCTGTGCTCCTTTGGGGTTGGGATGAGACATCCGTGTTAAACAATCTGGTTTATATGCGCGCTCACGGCTTGCAACAAAGGCGTTCGTGAGCTGCGAATAAAAAAATGATCACCCCCAAACATTTGCAGGGCAAAGTGGTTCCGGGTTTGATCACGCCACGCTTCCAAATGCGTAATCGGAGTGCTGGCATCCTGCTGTCCGCCGAAACATAAGATCGGACAATCCAGCGGCAGGTCGTCGTGGTAAACATAGGTGTCGTGCATCGCAAAATCAGCGCGCAGCATGGGCAGCATCATCTCCAGCATCTCGGCGTTTTGCAAAATTTCCGCCGGTATGCCGCCGTAACGCTGGTTGACTTCCTGAAGCAGTTCGTCGTCCGGCAAGTGATAAACCGGCGGCTCAAGACTCGGCAACTGCGGCGCGCGCGCGCCGGAGACGAAAAGCTTGCTCGGCAACGGCTGTGCAGCGCGACGCAACTCGCGAATCAACTCGAATGCAATGAGGGCACCGAGACTATGGCCGAAAAATGCAAACGGCCTATCCAGATACGGCTTCATGGCCTCCGCCAAAATCGCACACAATGCACGCACTTGCGTGAGGGGTGCTTCACGCAGTCTCGTCTCCCGGCCGGGAAGCTGCACGGCGCCAATTTCCACCTCCATCGGCAAACTCGCTGCCCACGTGCGATATTCAAACACGCCGCCGCCGGCATAAGGAAAACAGAATAGCCGCACACGTGCCGAGGCATTCGGTTTGGGGATGTTGATCCACGCGTTCTTAATCATGTTCGTAGTGGCCCCTTCCGGGGACAATTATTGAATGAATAAAGTGTTTTGTCATTCTCAAACGCCAATGCCTAAAGGCATCACTACAAACGTACTACAAACTAACCGGCTCCAAACGTCCCGTGCCCTTGAGCGTGCTGAGATCAATATTCGCGTGGCAGCGCACTTTGACATAATCAAGTGTCAAGCCGCCGACCAGTCGAATGTTGCCGCTCGCGCTGGAGAAATTGGCTTGACCCAAATCACTGGCGTTTTTATCCAGCCGCACGCCAAGTTCGGTGCCGCCCTGAGTGTTGGTAAACTTAATGTGCACGTAGCCGCGGTCAATACTTTCTTTCAAGGCCTGCGCGGTTTTCTCGGGCCGCAGCGTCACTTCAACCGGATGCTCGCCGGTCGACAAGCGCTGCACCAAATCATTTTTAACCGGCGCGGGTTGAACCGGCGGCGGTGGCGGCGGATTCTTCGCCAGCTCTTCCATCTTTTTCCGCAAACTCAGCGGCCGCATGTCGGTCCACACTTCCTTAATATAAGCGAGACATTCTTCTTTGGACCCGCTTTTGCCCGCATCACGCCACCCGAGCGCGTTTTCTCGTTCTGCCGGCCAAATGGAGTATTGCTCCTCGTGATTCAACACTACTTTATAAATCAGCGTGTCGTCTTGGTTCGTTTGAGTCATAGGTTCTCCTGAGGTAAAGCATAATTCATCCAACAAAAGGCGCAAAACGTGTTTCGCGAAACGGCGGAAAACAATTTGCCATTTTATTTTTGCAGCGTCATTCTTCGCACGATCGCTTGCGGCCCGACTTGCAGGCGATAAAGATAAATGCCGGAACTGACCTCGCGGCCATGATCATCACGGCCGTTCCACAACGCCGAGCGGTATCCCGGCGCTTGCGTCTCATCAACCAACTGGCGAACGAGCTGGCCCATGACATTATAAATGCCCAAACGGGCATGCGCTTCTTCCGGCAGCGCATATTCAATTACCGTTTGCGCATTGAACGGATTCGGATAACTCGGCGCCAGCGTGATCTGATCCGGCCGTTGCCCGGCAAGATTCACCGGCAGTGCAACAGCCTTTGACAGCTCGCGAGCCGAGGCCACCGCGCTCGTTTGTATAACCAATTGCGGCTTGTCGGCGCCTTCTTCCGAACTGTATTGCACCGTTGTCGAAGAGGCGTTTCTCATGCCGAAGCTAAACGTGCCATTGCCGGCAATGGCCGGCGTCACGTCAAAATCAACCCATTGCCCGACCGTCACGCTGCCCACGGTGCTCAAGGCCGTCCCAATAAAATTCGGCGCATTGGTAAAATTTATCCCGCTCTCGACCCATGGCGTGGCGTTGGTGCGATAATTGTTTGAGGTCACAAACACCGAGCCGCCACTGCTGCTAGCCACCGTCACTCGCAGACGCAGCGTCGCGCTTTGTATCGTGCCGGCCAAACCGCTCACCGCAAACTTCAGATAGCTTCGCAGCACTGTCGAGGATTGCTGCAACCGTAGCGTCGTTGCCGAGCCGTTGTTCTGCGTGCGGTTTGCCGAGGACACGTACGCGTCGTCCGTCGGATTAAAAGTCAAAATTGGCGGCGGCACGGTAACGGTAAACTCATCGGCGCTCGTTGCCGTCCCTCCCGGCGCGGTGACGCTGATCGGGCCGGTGGCCGCGCCGGCCGGAACATTCGCGCGTATGCTCGTATTGGAAAGAACGGTGAAACTCGTTGCTGCCACGCCGTTGAAGGTCACTTGCGTCGCGCCGGTAAAATTCGCGCCGTTTATCGTGACCTGTGTGCCAACCGGACCGCTTGCCGGCATAAACGAAGTGATGCTCGGCGGCAGCGGCGGCGTTACGATGAAATCATCGGCGCTGGTCGTGGGGCCGCCGGAATTCGTCACGGTAATTTTGCCCCCGCCTTGCGGGGCACTCGCCGGTACTTCGACGCGGATTTCCGTGTCGGAAACAATTGTGAAGCTCGCGGCAGGTATTCCATTGAAAGCCACTTGCGTGGCTAAACTAAACGAGCTGCCGAGAATCGTCACTTCCGTTCCAATCGGCCCCATCGCCGGACTAAACGACGAGATCACCGGTGGTGTGGTCGGCTCCACCGTAGATTGGACAAAAAAAGCATCCGGCTGCGCGCCGTTGATCGCCTTAAAATAAAAGCGCGCCATATCCGGCTGGCCATTATAATTGAATTCACCAA
This sequence comes from uncultured Cytophagia bacterium, assembly GCA_964477305.1. Lineage (GTDB taxonomy): Bacteria > Zhuqueibacterota > Zhuqueibacteria > Zhuqueibacterales > Zhuqueibacteraceae > Zhuqueibacter. The sequence goes on along the minus strand of CAYZFF010000147.1, from coordinate 2,393 downwards.
ACAGCGCGCCATAAGTGGCGTTCTGCGTCGAGGTGTAAATGCTCGCCCACCAAGCGCCGCTGAGCGATTGTGAGCGCACACTTTTGCCGCCGAGACCCGAAACGAACACAAAACTACGCCCCTCGTCCGCCGGTGTGTTCGGGTCATTCTTGGCCAGCACCAGCGTATTTGACGTGCTCGCCACTGTTTGATTCTGGCAACTGCTCAACAAATGCGTCCGGCTATAAGAATGCTCGTGTGCCGTCGCGATGATCGCCCCGCCCTTGCGCGATTCTTCATAAACCGGCCAGCCGGTGTCGTCGGATTTTCCGCCGACTTGCATAAGCTTCATGTTCTTGTGCCAACTGCTGATGCTCCAAAGCGAATTGTCTGCGGCCAGCTTATCGCGAATATAAATGTCATGCCCTGTGCCGATGACGTCTGGAGCGGTTAGCACGAAGAAAATGCCGTTGTACTTAAATGACGATTTCGTGCCAAGATCGCCGTCCCAAATGATACCGAGCCGGTTCATTCGCGCCATCAAAAATGCTTGGTAACCGTTGGCGCCGTAAAAATTGCCCTCATCGTGATTTCCCACCGAGGCGAAATAGGGAAAATTAAGCCCCAGAATGCTCGTGATGAGATTGTCCCACCCTTGCGCATTATCCCCGTAATCGAAATCGCCCTGATGCACAACAGCATGCGCGCCTTCACTTTTAATAAGATTCAGCACCGCGGTCGCATTTGAACCATTGCCTTGATCACCGATAAAAGCGATCTTGTAATTCACCGGCGTTTGCGACTGGGCTAACAGCATTGAGGAATTCACGAGCACGGTTGCAGCACTAAGAAGCATGAATCCTCTCGAAATAAAACGGAACCCTTCCATGATGATCTCCGTTTTTGAGAAGAATGATATTATTTGCTCCTCTTGATTGGGGACGACGATCCTATATCGTTCCAGAACGTAACGCGTAAAACGTCAGACCGAAAATTCGTTTTTTCATTTTTACCTCCGCGCAAGGATGCCGATCCATTCTTGAACGAGAGTAAAAGCCAGTGCAAGATTTTTGATACTCGTCGACTCACGGCGTTTGAGCGCAGAATGAATTTTACCGAGCAAAAATGCCGCGACATACCATGCCAACCGCCGGCGTTCGCAATCCCACGGTGTCTGCTGCTGATAATCCTCTAAAAAAGTTTCGACACCCTCGTTCAATCCGGCCGCTGGAACGTTATCACTGACTTGCAAGAAAGTGAGAGACGCAACAAACTCCGCCACATCGTAAAGCGGATCGCCGCTGGCAATCGAATCAAAATCAATCAGCGCCAGTTGACTTCGCCCGTCCGGTTGCTCGCGACACAAAAATTGTGCGAGCTTAAAACTGCCATGTATCGTCGCCACCGGCAAAGTCGCTTCCAGCAACGTCATCGTCGACTCAAGAACTTTGGTGGTCTCCTGTAAAATCGCTTGCCGCTCCGGCGCAAACGGCGCGATGTCGCTCGCGTCATCACATGCATTCAACAGCACCGCCAGTGGGGCAGGGCCTCGCCGCAACGCCACGCCGGTAATCTCAATCCGGTGCAGCGCCGCCAGCATCGTCGCGATCTTCCCGGCAAAATCGGTCCGGTGAAAATTGGCCCAGCCGACTTTTTCCATCACGGCGTTGAAATTCTCGCTTTCCCAGGCCCGTTGCCAAACCGTATTCGCCGTTTCAAGGTACGCAATCGGCGCCGGCACGTTCAATCGGCCATCGTGACAGGCGGGGCTTGCGCAAATTTTTTGCAGCGCGTGAAAAACATGCCGGCCCTGCGCGTCGTCATAAGTCTTGCCGTAAAAAATCCGGTGCGATTGATCGTCAAGCAAAATTTCATATCGCAGCACGCAGCGCTTGCCGGGCATATATTTTATTTTTTTCGCCGTTATCTGTTGACACTTCGCGCCGACATTCAAACCCAATCCGGCAAAATTAGCCTCAACTTGCTGCTTGATCCATGCCGGCTCCAACAACTGGCCCAGATAAGGCAATTTACGATCATATGGAAAGGTATACAACACCATTCCCATTTCCGGCCAAACGTGGACCGGCTTCCAGAAACCGCAGCCCGGCCACGTGCGCGGCCCCTCGGCATGCGCCTTAAAACGGGCCGACATTTTTGCGTGAAACCACATGGCATGAATTTTATTCTCGTCGTCGCGGCATTGCACGCCATAGGTCATCTCACAATCTTTTCCCGGCTTATGATACACCTTGCCAAGTTCGACTGCCTCCAGCACTAATCCGCGTTCCGGATATTCGCGGCGAAAAAATTCTTGCAGGGCCGGTTCCATCTTCCGCGCATTCAATGCCACCGCTAAATGCGGCAGATGTGGATCGTGCGCCGATTTGCCCTGGCGACGGCGCCATTTGGCG